>CAYYFS010000069.1:1920-10356 GCA_964471055.1 uncultured Dehalococcoidales bacterium | reverse complement strand
CTACCCCTCCGACGTGTACATCGATCAGCAGAACGATGTCATATACGTCACGGAGAGCGGCGGGCCGTCGGGGCAGCCCAGGATCAGCATCCGTGACCTGAATGGCAACGCCCTGTCCATGTTTGAGGGCCGCGAGAGCGAGGGGAAAGGGGTTCTGGGGATTGCTCACGGCATCTGGGTGGATTCACGAGGGGACATCTACGAGGGCGAGATCGTGAGGAACCCCCGGCTGCAGAAGTTCGCGAAAGTGAGTTAGCGAGGCCTCTTCGCAGGGCAATACGCCCGTCGCGGCACGAGATGCGGCGGGAGGGCCCGGTTGGGTTCCAGGAAGTCTCGGCCTGGACACCACCTGGGATCGGCTTGGGCCGTGCCGGCACGGTACGGAGGTGTGAGCGATGCATGTGCCGCAATTCGTGGAATTGATTCTCGATCGGGTGCAAGAGGACCTGCAGCTTTCTCTCGACGGCATGACCCTGCCGGGAGTGATGCTCCGGCCGGCGCCCGAGGCGAATTCCGTGGCGTGGCTCGCCTGGCATATCGCCCGGGCACAGGACGTCCGATCTTCGCATCTCACCGACCGGGAGCAGCTCTGGATCAGCGACGGCTGGCACGCTCGCTTCGGCCTCCCACCGGATCCCCAGAACAGAGGCAGGGGGCACACTGACGAACAGGTTGCGGCGGTGCGCCCCGAGGACGTCGAGACGCTCCGCGGCTACTGCCGAGCAGTGCATGAGCGTACGAGAGCCTACGTCCACTCCCTGCCGGCAGATGCGGCCACCCAGATCGTGAGCAGCCCGGACGACGGCTCGCCCACGACGGTCGGGGCCATCCTGCTTCGCATGTCCTACGGAGGACTGGCTCACGTGGGTCAACTGGCCTACGTTCGTGGGCTCGTCGACCGCCGTCACTGGTTCCCTCGGTAGCCCCGGCACTGCCTTCAGTCGTTCGACGTTGTGTGTGCAACGGCCGGCAACCTGACCAGCGTCCGCCCGTTTCCGCACACCGCTGTATCATCCACCGCAAAAAGGGGCGAATGCCCGAAACTGGCCGCTCGGATCCTGTGCCCGATGCCGGATGCAGCCGGTCGAGGAACACGCGAGGGAAGGGTGAGATGCAAATCACCACCGTCGAGACCACGGTTCACCTGATTCCACTTCCGGGTAAGGAGTTCACTGACGCCATCCACCGACTGAGCCAGCTTGAGACGGTCGTCGTCCGCATCGGGACAGACGACGGCCTGGAAGGCATGGGCTGGACTTACACGATGGGCACGGGAGGCACCGCTCTCAGGGCCCTGATCCAGGACTCCCTCGCGCCGCTGATCGTGGGCGAGAGCCCAACCGACGTTGAGCGTCTCTGGGACCGGATGTGGCGAACCCTCCACGGCATCGGCTCGTCGGGCATGACGAGTCTGGCCATAGCCGGGGTGGATATCGCTCTCTGGGACGTACTGGGCAAGGCGAGGGACTTGCCGCTCTACCGGTTGCTGGGAGGGCACCGGGACCGGATACCCATCTACGGCAGCGGCATCAACCTGTACTACAGCCTTGACGAGCTGGTGGAACAGATCCGGAGCTTCCTGGCCCTGGGCGCCCACGGCATCAAGATGAAGATAGGCCGCCCGGACGTGGGCGAGGACCTGGAACGCATGGAAGCCGTGAGGGAGGTCATCGGGCCGCACATGCCGCTGATGGTGGACGCCAACCAGGGGTGGAGCGTCGGCGAGGCGATAAACCGCGCCCGGGCCATGGAACGATACGACCCCTTCTGGCTGGAGGAGCCGATTCTGGCCGACGATCACATCGGGTACGAAACCCTGGCCCGCTCGGTCAGCATCCCGCTGGCCACCGGTGAGACGCACTACACCCGCTACCAGTTCACCGACCTGTTTCACCGGAGGGCCGTGGCCTTCGTCCAGGCCGACGTGCACAGGTGCGGCGGCATCACCGAGTGGATGAAGATCGCCCACGCGGCAGAGACGTACAACCTTCCGATGGCGCCACACGGCCTGGAGGACATCCACACGCATCTGGCATGTGCAGTACCCAACGGGTACATCATCGAGCACGTGGACTCGGGAAGCGACGATCCGCTCGGGGCTGTAGCCAATCCGCTGCAATCGGTGGACGGCTACTTTACTCCGCACCAGACGCCGGGCCACGGCGTGGAGCTGCGCCAGGACGTGCTCGACCGCTTCAAAGTGGAGTAGCCGCGCTCTGCGCGAAGCGCGGCACTACCCGCAGTGGCAGGCCGCCAGCGGGAACGAGGCACGTCCCGGGCCTGACGCGAGTGCGGGTCAGCCGGCACGAACGCAAGATTCTGGGCCGAGTGCATGAATGCGATGCCAGTTTCTCTCAAGATCAGGAACCCTGTCTGGGAAGATCGGGATGAAGTGGGGCGAGTGAGCCACCGGAGCCACTCGATCTCATATCGCGATTTCGCGCCGCAGGGCTTCGCCGAAAGCCAGGATCCTGCGGAACACGCGCAGTTTTGGGGCGAGTTCCTCTCCGACGAATCACGCCGGGGTCGCATGTGGGTGGCTGACCGGGAAGGCCAGATCGTCGGCTTCGCCATGACCGGGACCTTGAGCGATGACTACGTTTTCGTCGCCGAAGCGGGGCAGATACTCGGGGAGGTGCCGATCGCGGTGCTGTACGCGATTCACGTGGAACCCGAGTGTCTCCGGCAGGGCATCGGCCGGGCGCTAATGTCCAGGGTGCTGGAGTGGATGGGGCGGAACGGCTTCGAGGCCGGTTTCCTGGATACGCATGAGACGAATCACCGCGCACGGCAGTTCTACGAGGAGACTGAATGGAAGCTGGCCGGCATCGCGCTCGACCCTGACGAGACCAGGATGGCCCTGTACCGGGTGGAAGTGCATCGGAGCGTCCGTCCCTCGACATGATTCGGCTGGCTACCGGCGCGATTCCGCGCTCGGGGCCCGGTGTACGATGGCGCCCATCGCGCCGACAGTCTGCTTCACGGGTCCCTCGCGAATCGTCATGCGCAGAGACGGCCGACGAGCCGGGCCGGACACGGGGCCTGTACCATCGCCACCAGCAACGAATCGAAGCGGCACACAGGGAAGATCCGCCATGATCTCAGTTGGCGAGAAGATAGACACGGGTTTCGAAGTTGACGTGGTGCACGCCGGTGAGCAAATGCGGTCGAAGTTCGGTGACCTGCTGACGCGTCCAACCGTGGTATCCGTCTACATGAAGAACAACACTTCGGGCTGCGACAGGCAGAACGAAAGCCTGGTCGGAGGAGCGGCGGAGCTGGACGCGCTCGGTTTCAACTTGGTGGCTCTGAGCAAGGACACCTGCGGTTCTCACCTCAGGTACGCGCAGAAGCTCGGAATCGACTACATCCTGGTATCGGACCCGGAGAATCTGTTTGCGCAGGCGACCGATTCGATGGTCCAGAAACGCATGTATGGCAGGTCCTACACAGCGCCGTCCCGCTCGGCCTTCGCGCTTGACACCGACGGAACGGTCCTCGGGCTGATAGAGAAAGTCAACACGAAGTCCCACTCGGAGGAAGTTGCAGACCTGGTCCGGGGGCTCCAAGCGTAGCTGGCGTGACGCTCGCGTGGCGGGCCGATCAGCGATGGACTCGAAGCTTCAGCGAATGGGTCGAACAGGAAATGCATGGGTCGTAGTTCCTGACCAGCTGTTCACACTCCCATGTCAGTCTCTCGGCCGGAAGATCAAGGCGTCCCGGCAGATAGGCCCTCAGGTCCTCCTCGACGCGCGCCTGGTTCTGTGACGTCGGGGGCACGATCCGGGCCTCCGTGACCAGGCCTTCGTCATCCACCGAGTACCGGTGATACAGAATTCCTCGGGGCGCTTCCGTGCAGCCGTGACCTGTGGCGCTATTCACGGGGCCTTCAACGAAAGACGCAGCCGGAGGTTCGTACGCTTCCACGATTCGAAGTGCCTCCTCAAAGGCGTGAACGGTCTCCACCAGCCTCACGACGATACTGCGGAAGGGGTTGTTCTCCGGCGGGACTACACCCACCTCTTCCGCCGCCTGACGCGCGCGAGGCGATAGCAGGTCGAAGTTCAGGTTGAACCGCGCAAGCGGGCCAACCAGATACGGGGCATCGCGCAGAGTCGCGTGCAGCGCGGTGGAATGGCTCACGTGGTGCTCGCGGAACCAGTCCTCGAACTCGTCTATCGAGATGTCCAGTCCATCGGAGGAGACGACCCGTCCTTCGCAGAACGGATACTCATCCGGGTGGCGCAATCCCACGTACGTGTAATGCTGTTCGAAGTCCGGGAACGGCAAACCTGCCGCGAACTGCACCGCTTCAACTGACGCATCGAGCCCCCAGGCCAGGTGCTCCGTCAACGCGCCGAGTTCCGCCCTGGTCGGGACCCTGTAGAACCCACCCACCCTGACATTGATGGGATGGATCTCACGACCGCCGAGCACCGTCACGATCTCGTTGCCGTACTTCTTGAGCCGCAACCCCGTCTCGACGATGTCTTTGTGATCCTTCGCCATCGCGATCGCGTCTTGATAGCCGAGGAAATCGGGAGCGTGCAGCAAGAACGCGTGCAGTACGTGGCTCTCGATCCACTCGCCGCAGTAGAGAAGGCGCCGGAGATCGCGGAGCGGGCCGTTCACTGGAATGTCGAAGGCTGCTTCCATGGCGTGGGTTGCGCTCATCTGGTAGGCAACCGGGCAGATGCCACAGATCCGCGCCGTTATGTCCGGCACCTCGCTGAAATGCCTGCCCCTCAGGAAACCCTCGAACAACCGCGGGGGCTCGAAGATGTTGAGCTTCACATCCCTCACGCGGCCGTCTCTCACCCGGATGTCGAGCCCTCCCTCTCCCTCGACCCGGGCGAGGTAGTCGACCTTGATGCGCCTACTTGTCATGGATCTCGCTCTCTCGACGGAAGGCTTCGGCGTTGCCGTTGAAGGTCCGGTAGAGCCGCGTCAGTTCGCCCCGTTCCACTCCGAGCCCCAGCAGCCATGCGCTCAGAGAGGGCGCGTTGGGGGTTTCGGCGGGTCCGAAACAGCCGTAGCACCCGCGTGAGTAGGCCGGGCAGATAGCGCCGCATCCTGCCTGGGTCACCGGACCCAGGCATGGCGTGCCGTGCGCGGCCATCACGCAGACGGTGCCGTTCAGCTTGCATTCCACGCAGACGGAGTGCGTAGGGATGACCGCCCGCCGGCCGTTCAGCAGCGCGCTCACGACCTCGAGGAGTTGCCACTTGTTCAGCGGGCATCCCCTCAACTCCGCGTCCACGTCTACGTGATCGGCTATCGCGGTGGAACGGCTTAGCGTATCGATGTGGTCAGGCGTCGCGTAGACGTACGACACGAATTCCGCCGCGTCGCCGAAATTGCGGAGAGCCTGTATGCCGCCGGCCGTGGCGCACGAACCGATGGCAACGAGGAGCTTCGAGCGCCGCCTGATCTGCTGGATTCGTTCCCGGTCGTGCGGGGTGGTTATCGAACCCTCTACAAGCGAAACGTCGTACGGTCCCCTCAGCACCGCGCGTGTCGCCTCCGGGAAGTAGGCGATGGTCACCGCGTCTGCCAGTTCCAGCAGTTGGTCCTCCATCTCCAGGAGGCTCAACTGGCAACCGTCGCACGATGCGAACTTCCAGACCGCGAGCTTCGGCGTACTGGGCGCACGCGGCATCACACTTCTCCAGTGTTCATCAGGTAAGCCACGCGGTCGTACCGATACACCGGCCCGTCCTTGCACACGAACGTAGGCCCGAACTGGCAGTGGCCGCACAATCCGATCCCGCAGTGCATGTTTCGCTCCATGGAAACGAAGACCCTGTCCTGCCTGACCCCAAGGTTTTCCAGTTCCAGGGCAGCGAAGCGAAGCATCACCTCAGGGCCGCACACAAGCGCGGTCGTGTGGTCAGGGTCGATATCCGCACGGCCCAGGAGGCGAGTTACTACACCCACGTCGCCGCGCCAGTCGGAGTCGCCGACATCCACGGTGACATGCACGTCCACGTCGAACCTTCCGCCCCAACGCCGTAGTTCCTTCTTGAAGAGGATGTCCGAAGGGGTTCGGGCGCCATAGAGGATGCTCACGTCTCCGTAGTGGTCTCGCTCTGCAAGGACGCTGTAGATCACCGGGCGGAGCGGAGGGAGGCCGAGACCACCAGCCATGATCAACAGATCGCTTCCTTCCGATTCGTCCAGGGGCCATTTGCTGCCAAACGGACCACGCACGCCGATGACGTCTCCCACCGTGGCAGCGCAAAGCGCGGTCGTAACGGCGCCCACCTCCCTCACCGTGTGCACCAGGACGGTTTCATCCGCCGGGTTGCCGCTCATGGAGATCGGGGCCTCTCCGACGCCAAAGACGTAGAGCATATTGAACTGACCAGGCTTGATCGTCTTCTGTGCAGATCCGTTCAGCGGCGCAAGGGAGAGGGTTCTTGTGCTCGCTCCTTCTCGCTGGACTCTGGCAACCCGATGCGGGATCGGCTTCACCGGCTGCTCCTGTTCATGGGCGATGCAGCATTCATCGAGGGCCGTAGAGGTCCAGCAGCTGGACGCGCGCGCTTTCGAGTCGTCCCACCACTACCAGAGCGATGCGCCGGAAGATCTCGCGGCCCAGTTCGCTGTCGGCGTCCAGGATGTCGCGCAGGCAAGCCGCGTCCAGCGAAACCACACGCGTCAGGTCAACTGCACGGGCGTCAAATCGATGCCTGTACGGAGGGAACAGGCACGTCCATCCTGAAATGTCCCCTCGTCCGGCGGTCACCAGCGTCATGGCGTCGCGGCCCGGTGACGCGATCTCGATTGCCACGCGCCCCCGCTGAATCAGGAGCAGGCCAGTCGACTCCTGTCCTTGCCGAAACACGAAATCACCCGCTCGATGAGTCTCCGTGGACGCACATCCGGCCAGATCCGTGAGCCATTTCTCGTTGAGGCCGGCCAGAAACTCGTGTTCTGCCATGCTCCGTTTCGTGGTGTCCATAGCCAGCCCTCCTCGCCGGCCCCAGTCCGGTTTCCATTCCCTCACTCGGCGACAGATTGCGCCTCTTGAGTGATGTCGATCCCCACCGGGCACCAGGTGATGCACCTGCCACAGCCCACGCAACCCGACGTGCCGAACTGGTCGTGCCAGGTTCCGAGTTTGTGTGTGAGCCAGTGGCGGTACCGCGATTCCACACTTGACCGAATGCTCGAACCACCCATGAACGTGAATCCCAGTGCAAAGCACGAGTCCCACCGACGCCAGCTCTCCGCCTGCCGCCCTGCCAGATCAGTGATGTCCTCTATGGCGCTGCAGAAACAGGTGGGGCACACCAGGGTGCAGTTGGCACACGCGAGGCAGCGCGAGGCCACCTCACCCCATCCGGGGTGTTCGTATGCTTGCCCCAGCTCCTCTCTGAGGTTCGTCGTCTTCAAGTCACGGCCCATCGCCCCGGCCGCCTGTGTGACCAGCCTCTGAGCCTCGCGGACCTCTGCCGCAGTGGCTTCTTTGGAGGGAAGCCGGCCCAGCAACCGAGCTCCCTCCGGTGTGCCCGCCTGGACCACGTAGCGATGCCCTGGGCCCTTCGCGACCTCTGTCACCACCAGGTCATATCCCTCTTGGACTCGAGGACCCGTTCCCATGGACGCGCAGAAGCACGTGCCTTTGGGTTCTGTGCAGTTGACCGCGAGAACGAAGAGGTTCGCACGCCGCTCCTGGTAGTGGGCGTCAGCGAACTCGCCGTGCAGGAAAACCCTGTCCTGTATGGCCAGTGCCGCGAGCTCGCATGCTCGCGCGCCGAACAACGCGTACTTCGGCCCGGCGGCGTCCTCTTCGAGCGACTCGAAACCGTCGTCGGTCCTTATCGCGTTGTGCAGCAGCAATCGCGGTGGGAACAGGTACTTCTTCCACGATTGCGGGCCTACGACATACCCGAACAGGGCCTCGTCAGGCCGCCGCTCCACTCGATAGGCACCCGCTTCCTGCCTATCCGTCCACCCGACAGGCAAATCCGCGGTGGATGACAGGCGATCGTAGACTATGGCGCCATCGCGGAGGGTGGGCCCGACAACTTCGTACTCATCCGAACGAAGCTGGTGCATCGCCGCGTCGAGGCCGGAGCGCTCGATAGTCCGGTAGTGGTCGGTGGTACTGCCACTCATCACTGAGACTGGCCATTCGCACCGGTCGGCAGCGTGGCCTGCTCCAGGCACCCCGCGGTGCGGCCGCGTGTTGTGTCACACCGGGCGCGACCTGGTGCCGGGAGAAACGCCGGACATGAAGGCATTGCCTTGACCACCGTCGACGAATGAACGCCGGAGCGTTAGCGGGCGAGGGAGGTTTTCGGGGTCCAACGCTAGCCTGTCCCGCCGGGAAGGTCAATCCTGGGGGGTAGTCAACGGGCCGGCTGGCGTCGCGTCTGCGCGCTCTATCCCCGGTGTACGATGCGCACCGGCCCGGTACTTCGCCGCACC
>CAYYFS010000069.1:0-1820 GCA_964471055.1 uncultured Dehalococcoidales bacterium | reverse complement strand
GCCGACTTCGCCCAGCAGTGCAAGGAGATGGGCTACAGGGCTTTCAAGATCCACCCGATGGCGTGGCCCGATGTCCAGACTCATGTCGACGCGGTTCTGGCGATCGGGGACAGGGTCGGCCCCCAAATGGACAAGATGTTGGACTCGTACTGCTTCTACGAGACGTTCGCAGACGCGCTGAAGGTCGGCCGCGCATGCGACGAGGCCGGCTTCTTCTGGTACGAAGACCCCTACGCCGACGGCGGCGTCACGACGTTCAGCCACGAAAAGCTGCGGGAGATGATCAAGACGCCGCTCCTGCAGGGCGAGAAGGTGAAGACGGTTGAGCAGCGGATGGACCTGATACTCCGCAAGGCGACCGACTACATTCGCGGCGATGTCGGCATGCAGGGATTCACGGGGACGCTGAAGCTTGCCCACGCGGCCGAAGCGGTTGGTATCGACATCGAACCGCACGGAGGCGGACCTCAGAACCTCCACCTGATGGCCGGGGTCAGGAACGCCAACTACTACGAAGTCGTCTGGGTGCACCCGAACGTGCCCGATTTCAACCCGCCGATCTACAAGAACATGAACGTCACCCGTCTGGACTGCATCGACAGCGACGGGATGCTCGACGTCCCGATGGGCCCGGGCCTCGGAGTCGAGTACGACTGGGCCTACATCCGGAGCCACTCGACCGGGCGCGTCGAGGTGACCGGCTAGGGCCAGGGCCCTTCTTGATCTCGTGTCGGGACGCCGTCGTAGATCGCCTCCGATGAGTGCGTGAGGCGACTGCGCGCGGGCACGTTCGCAGGGGAGCAACCATGGCAGAGGCCGGAACCACGTACCTGAACCCCCGCAGACCCGAGGAGCCGGGCGAGCGGATCGTGACGAGTGCATGTCCACACGACTGCGGCGGCGGGTGCATCGTCAACGCGCACCTGCGGGACGGCCGCATAGTCCGTATCAGCACTCAGCCGGGACCATGGAAGCCGTTCGACCCGCCACTGCACGCCTGCGTCAGGGGTTTTGCCACCCTCGACCGCACATACGCCCCGGACCGCCTGCGATACCCGCTGCGCCGCACGGGACCGCGAGGCTCAGGGGAGTTCGAACCAATCACCTGGGACGAGGCGCTTGACGAGGTCGCCCGCCACATGCTTCGCGTCCGGGACACCTACGGGCCGGAGGCCATTCTCGATTGCTCCCGCGCCGGGAGCATCGCCACCCTCCACACCCAGAGCGTGCTCCAGCGGCTCCTGCACATGTTCGGCGGATGCACCGACCTCTGGGGCAACATGTCACGAGAAGCCGATGCGTTTGCGTTCCGCCACACCTTCGGCGAGTTCCACGGCACCTCTGAGACCGCAGGCAGGGGCAGGGCCGATTATCCGAATTCGAAGCTGATGATCCTGTGGGGCTGGACGCCCGGCGACAACACGTTCGGCACCGGCACGCTCCAGTATCTGAAGTGGGCCCGAAAGAACGGCGTGAAGATGGTCTGTGTGGACCCGCGAGTGACGCACACGAGCGCCGTTGTGGCGGACGAACACATCTTCATCAGGCCATCCACAGACACCGCCATGCTCGTGGCCATGGCCCACGTCATAGTTCGGGACGGGCTGCACGACCGGCAGTTCCTTGATCGCTATGTCGTGGGCTTTGACGAAGACCATCTGCCACCGGACGCTCCGGCGAACTCCTCGTACCGCTCGTACCTGATGGGACTCGCCGACGGCGTGCCGAAGACGCCGGAATGGGCTGAGGAGATCACCGGCGTCCCCGCAGAGCGCATCGAATCGCTCGCCCGCGAGTTCGCCACGAACCGGCCGGCCGCC
>CAYYFS010000068.1:9325-10833 GCA_964471055.1 uncultured Dehalococcoidales bacterium | reverse complement strand
GAGGCCCGTTCGCCACTAGCGATGATAGCCACGCCGGGGAGCGCCGGTCAAGAAGATCGCACTCGTCTCCGCCGGCCGGCATGGGGCGGCGCGTCGGTATCCGTCGCCGCGCTACCGGCCGTCCTGCTTCAGCAGGAAATCGCGGGCTTCCTCCGCGACCCGGCGCATGACCTCTGCCAGTGGCAAGTCGGTTTCTCTCGCGACACGCCTGCACGCCTCATACTCCGCTGAGACCTGTACGTGGTCGCCAACGCGCTTGACCTTGACCGGCAGGCGTCCCAGGCTGGTGTCCACGTCGATGATCTCCCGGTCGGCCTCGTACCGCTCGACCGGCCTGACACGCACACCGAGAGTCGAGGTCTCCCTCAGGATGAGTTCCGCGGCGGCCTGAGCGCGTCCGGCATCCACAAGCGCTGAGATCATCGAGGCCGGGCGGTTCTTCTTCATCTGGATGGGCGTCACCCAGACATCCCACGCGCCGGCCTCGAACAGCCGCTCCTGGACGTATCCGAGGAGCTCACCGGTTGTGTCGTCGATATTCGTCTCCAGCAACGAAAGATCACCCGTCGGCCTGGTGCCGGAGACCTCGCCGAGCCAGAGGGCCAGCACGTTCGGGCATTCCGCCGAGTTGCGGGAGCCCGCTCCGTACCCCACGCGGTTCACGGCTATGTCCACCGGGTCGAAGCTGGCCACGGTGGTCACGATCGCAGCACCCGTGGGCGTGACCGCCTCGCCTGTCGGCCCTTCGGCCGAGTAGGTACGCAGCGGCGCGTTCGCGGCAGCGTAGATCTGCATCGTGGCCGGCGCAGGCGAAGGCAGCGGCCCGTGGGCGGTCGCGGTGAGCCCCGAGCCGGCCGGGAAAGGTGAGCTGTGGACGCGCTCGATGCCCAGCAACCGCAGCCCTGCGATGACTCCGACGACATCGACAAGGGTGTCCACCGTGGCCAGCTCGTGTAGCTCGCCGCTCTCAGCCGCATGGGCGTGACTCTCCGCGTGCGAGTGCGCGTGTGCGGGCTCGTGCTCGTGCGGTTCATGGGAGAGAACGCCGGGCGCCCCGTGAACGGCGTCTTCCGCCCTGCCTAGCGCGTCGAATACCCGGGTGGCCAGTTGCCTGTCCTTCTCCGGGAGATCTGATTCGCCGACGACGCGCCGAAAATCGTCGATGCCGCGCCGCCGCTCACCCTCTTCGTCCAGGTCCACGTGCAGCAGGGTGGCCGGAATCACACCCCGGAGGACGCGCTCGGCGCGCAGGGAGTATCCCCCAACGCGGAGCTTCGCCAGCTCTTCTCGCAGCGACTCCAGCTCCAGGCCGGCGTCGATCAGAGCTCCGAGCAGCATGTCGCCGCTCGCGCCCCCGATCAGGTTGAGATACGCCGCACGATCAGCCATGCCATCCGAACCTCTCATCCGGTTCCGGTCGTCGCTACTGTCCCGCGGTGGTACGGGTCGCCGCACCGGCCTGGGCCAAAACTTCGTTCAGGCTGCCGGAGCGGAAGCCGATGAGGTCC
>CAYYFS010000068.1:0-9225 GCA_964471055.1 uncultured Dehalococcoidales bacterium | reverse complement strand
CGCGGCGTCATGGCCCGGCCGGTAGTCGCTCAGATCGTCGGTGTTGGCGCCCATGGCGACGATCGCGTACCCTTCCGCCTCCGCTATCGCGCGAAGGTGCACAAGGAGGCCGCTCTTGCAGAAGTAGCACCGCCGGGAGTCATTGGCGACGTAGCGCGGATCATCGAGTTCTCTTGTCTCGATAACCCTGTGCCCCCATCCGAAACGAGTCGCCAGCGCCACGGCCCCGTCCAGCTCCTCGGCCCCCAAGCTCGGCGACGCTGCGGTGACCGCGAGCATAGAGTCGCCCAGTACCTCGGCGGCAACGTGGGCCAGGAAAGTCGAGTCCACGCCCCCGGAGTACGCAACGATCACCGAGCCGTAGTCGCGGAGGATTCCGCGCAACGACTCGAGCTTCTGCTGCGTGGGCGAAGGGATCGGGCTGCCGGAAGATGTCATCCCCGAACTGACTCCTCTGTGAGCGGTGCAGGACAGCGGCCTCTGCCGCTCTCTACTCCAGACGATATCAAACAGGGGGTTCGGAGGGGTGCCGCGAATCAGACCCGGGCGCCGGGCCGTCGGTGGCTCTCGCGCCGGCCGCGGTCATTCGCGACACCGGGCATGGCAGCCGATATCGCCTCTTCGAGCGTGTCCACGCGCCGCTCGGCCTCCGGTGGAGCGCCACTGGAGCCGCCCTGAGCACTAGGCACAAGGCAGCCAGCGAACCCCAGCCGGATCGACTCCAACGCGCGGCGCCCGGCCTGCGGGACTGCCCGAAGCTCTCCGGCGAGGCCGACTTCCCCGGCTGCCGTGAGCGTTCCGTCCACCGGCCTGTCAAGCACGCTCGACACGATGGCGAGTGCGAGAGCCAGATCGGCCGCAGGCTCCCGCACCTTCAGGCCGCCCACAACATTGACGATGATGTCCTGGCTCGCCAGCGGCAGCCCCAGCCGCTTCGAAAGCACTGCCGCCACGAGCATCAGCCGTCCGGCGTCGATGCCGGTCGCCACGCGCCTGGGGCTGGGGAGTTGAGAAGGGCTTGTCAGCGCCTGCACTTCCACGAAGAGCGGCCGGGTCCCTTCGATCACCGACGCCACGGCGGAGCCCGGCAGCGACGCGCGGCGGCGGGAGAGGAACGACAGCGACGGGTCTTCGACCTCCGCGAGACCGTCGCCCCGCATCTCGAACACGCCCACCTCGCTGGTCGGCCCGAAACGGTTCTTCGCGGTCCTCAGCAGGCGGATCGTGCCGCCGGGCTCGCCCTCGAGTTGGAGCACCACGTCCACCATGTGCTCAAGCACCTTCGGTCCGGCGATGGCGCCGTCTTTCGTGACGTGCCCCGACAGTACGACAGGCAGACCGGTCGCCTTCGCCAGCCCGATCAGCAGGCTCGTGCATTCCCGCACCTGCGTCAGGCTCCCGGGTGCGCCGTCTACGTCGCTCCTCACGAGCGTCTGGATAGAGTCCACGACCGCCAGCACGGGTTTCGTCCGTTCGATCTCGGCCAGCAGATCGTCCGCGCGGTCGCTTGCGAGCAGGAACAGCCCCTCGCCCTCGACGCCCAGGCGCCGCGAACGAAGGTGGATCTGTTCCGTCGACTCCTCACCCGAGACGTACAGGACGGGCCCGCGCGCCGATGCCACCTGCGCCGAGGCCTGCAGGAGCAGGGTCGACTTGCCGATTCCCGGTTCGCCCCCGACCAGCGCAACGGTCCCCGGCACCAGCCCGCCGCCGAAAGCCCGGTCCAGCTCACCTATGCCGAAAGGCAGGCGAACGGCAGGAGAGGTGCGCGTGGCTGCGAGCTCCGTCGCCTGCACTGATGGACGGCGCGGGCCGGCGCTGGCCTTGCGTCGCGGCAGGGGCGCCGATTCCTCGAGCGCGTTCCACGCCCTGCACTGCGGGCAGCGGCCTTCCCAACGGGCTGCGCGGAAGCCGCACTCGCTGCAAACGTACTGAGGCCTGTCTGAACGTGCCAATGGATGAATAGGGGGGCCGCACGCGCCGCAGCCGTTGGGAGCCACCCCTGAACCCCTCTCTCCTCTCACGGAGAGCTTGTCCTGAGCTTGGTGAAGGGGGTCTTCTGGTGAGTGTGTAGCTCTGAGCGTGCCCTGAGCCTGTCGAAGGGCCTGCGAAGGGTGAGGGTGAACCCCACACACGGGCCGGCCTCAGCCCTTCCTGGCAAACCGCCGGTCGGTCCGGCGCGATAGGGATCGAGAACGAACCTGAAAACGCGGCGATTCTAGCAGAGGCCGGCCGAATGTCAGGCCCTCGATGTCACGCCCGTCGCTCGTCCGACGCGCGGACCCGTGTCATCAGTGCCTCTGGTTCGCACCATCCCTGCTACTCTCGTCATTCCCGCGCCGCCCCATCGTCATTCCTGCGCAGGCAGGAACCCAGAAACTCCCTTGAGCCACGGACACCCCACCACCTACATCCTCGCCAGCAAGCGCAACGGCACACTGTACGTCGGCGTAACCCGCGACCTGGCCAGACGCGTCTGGGAGCATCGGAACGGCTTCGTAGGAGGCTTCACCCGCCGCTACCGGGTCCATTGCCTTGTATGGTACGAGCCGCACGACGATATGACCTCGGCGATCACTCGCGAGAAGCGCCTCAAGAAATGGAAACGTGCCTGGAAGCTACGGCTGATCGAGGAGGCCAATCCGCAGTGGCGGGACTTGTGGGACGACATCGCATAGCACTGGGTTCCCGCCTCCGCGGGAATGACCCCGGAGCCGACTCAAGGCCCGCTCCCCCAGGCCCGGCGAGCGGGTCTCCACGCGAAAGGGGGAGCCTTTCGGCTCCCCCTCTGCGTACTGCGTGTTTGTACCGGTCGGGTCTATGCCTGGCTCGTCGCAACCGACGCGGGCTTCGGCGTGCCGATGACGATCTTGTCATCCTCGACGTCGACCTCCACCACATCCCCGGCCGAGAAGCTGCCTTTCAGGTGCTCCTCGGATAGTTTGTCCTCCACCTCGTCCTGGATGAGCCGGCGCAACGGGCGGGCGCCAAACTTCGGATCGTATCCGTGTTCGGCAAGCCACTCCCTGGCGGCATCTGTCGACTGGAGGACCCAGCCGTGCTCGAGCACTCGGGCCTGTACCTCTTTCATCATCAGGTCCACGATCTCCAGGATGTGCTCTCTGGCGAGGGCGTGGAAGACGACTGTGCCGTCGATCCGGTTCAGGAACTCGGGCTTGAAGATGCGTTTGACCTCATCCATGACCTTGTCACGCATCCGCTCGTAGTCCCGCACAGTGTCGCCCGCGGTTTCGTCCGCGTGCGAGAAGCCCAGGAAGCTGTCGGTCCGAATGAGGTCCGAACCGGCGTTGCTCGTCATGATGATCAGGGTGTTCTTGAAGTCCACTCGGCGGCCCTTGGCGTCCGTCAGGTGGCCGTCCTCGAATATCTGGAGGAGGACGTTGAACACGTCCGGGTGCGCCTTCTCGACCTCGTCCAGCAGGATCACCGTGTACCCGCGGCGCCTGACCGCCTCGGTCAACTGGCCGCCTTCGTCGAAGCCGATGTAGCCGGGGGGCGCACCCACGAGCCGGGCCACCGTGTGGCGCTCCATGAACTCCGACATGTCCAGCCGGACCATGGCGTCTTCGCCGCCGAACATGAACTCGGCCAGTTTCTTGACCAGGTGTGTCTTGCCGACGCCGGTCGGACCAAGGAAGAGGAATGCGCCGGTGGGCCGCTTCGGGTCCTTGAAGCCGGACCTGGCCCTGCGGACCGCCTTGGAGATGAGGGCTATCGCCTCATCCTGGCCGACCACGTGCATGCGGAGGGCGTCCTCCATCTTGAGGAGCCGTTCCATCTCCTCAGCCTCGAGCCGGGCGACCGGTATGCCGGTCCACATGTTGACGACCTCGGATATGTCGTCGACGGTCACCGTGATCGTCTCGTCCGACTCCTCGGTCTTCCATTCGCGTTCCAGGTCCTCCAGGTTGGTCGACCGTTTGAGCTCGGTATCCCGCAGTTCCGCCGCCTTCTCGTACTGCTGCGAGGCGATCGCCTCGTCCTTCTCGCGCCGGACCTCGGCAAGCTCCTTGGTCGCTTCGCGCACCGGCTTGGGAGTGGTGCTGTGGCGGATGCGCACGCGTGAGGCAGCCTCGTCGACGATGTCGATCGCCTTGTCGGGCAGCTGGCGGTCGGGTATGTACCGGTCGGCGAGGTGGGCGGCCTTCTCCAGCGCCAAGTCCTCGATTTTGAGCCCGTGGTGGAGTTCGTACAGCGTCTTGATACGGCGCAGTATCTCCACTGTCTGAACCACGTCCGGCGCATCCACAGTCACCGGCTGGAAGCGGCGCTCTAGCGCGGCGTCCCGTTCCACGTATTTCCGATAGTCGTCTGCAGTCGTCGCACCGACGACCTGAAGCTCGCCGCGGGCAAGCGACGGCTTGAGGATATTGGCGGCGTCCACCGCGCCTTCCGCGGCGCCGGCGCCGACCAGGGTGTGCATCTCGTCGATGAACAGCACGCAATTGCCGGCGGCTTTCAGTTCGTTGATCACCTTCTTCAGGCGCTCTTCGAACTCGCCCCGGTACTTGGTGCCCGCCACCAGCGCGCCCATGTCCAGCGTCACGACCCGTCTTCCGGCGAGCGTGCTCGGAACGTCACCGTCGTTGATGCGCTGCGCCAGCTTCTCGACAATGGCCGTCTTGCCGACGCCCGGCTCGCCGATGAGCACGGGGTTGTTCTTCGTGCGGCGGCTGAGAATCTGCATGACCCGGTTGATTTCCAGATCGCGTCCTACGACCGGGTCGAGCTTGTCCTGGCGGGCGAGCGCGGTCAGGTCGGCGCCCAGCTCGTCCAGCGTGGGCGTCCGGGTGGAGCTGCGAGACTGCTCGGAGGGCTGCCCTGCGCTCTGGCTGAGGATGCGGCTCGTCTCCGCCCTCACCTTGTCCAGGGACACGCCAAGGCTTTCCAGCACCCCGGCCGCCACACCTTCGCCTTCGCGCATGAGGCCGATGAGCAGGTGCTCCGTCCCGATGTAGTGGTGGCCGAGGCGCCGCGCTTCGTCCACGGCGAGTTCGATCACCTTCTTGGCGCGGGGGGTCAGTCCGATTTCGCCGGGCGTCGGGCGCTCGCCGCGGCCGATGATGAACTCGACCGCTGAACGCACCTTGACAAGCTCAACGTTCAGGTTCGCAAGAACCTTGGCAGCGACGCCTTCGGTCTCGCGCACCAGGCCCAGGAGGATGTGCTCCGTCCCGATGTAGTTGTGGTTGAAGCGCTGTGCCTCTTCCTGGGCCAGCGAGAGAACCCGGCGGGCCCTCTCGGAGAACTTCTCAAACCTGCTTGGCATTGCCTGCGCCTCTGCTGCTTCTTTCGCCGGTGCACATGTGCACGACGGCGCGCACTTCTAGTCCTCGTCGTCCGACTCGTCGTTGTCATCGTTGCCGTCGTTCGGACTGTCGAATATCTCTTCGAACCCCTCCGCGTTGAACGACGAGATGCCCTCGATCGGAAGCGGCGGGATGGTTTCCTCGGCCACCTGCTTCAGGCTGAGTCCAAGCCGCCGGCGTTCGGGTTCGATGCGGATGATCCGGAGATCGAGCTCCTCGCCCTCGCTGACCACATCCCGCGGATGCTGCACGACCTGCGTGCTCAACTCCGATATGTGGATCAGCCCTTCGATGCCCCCACCTATGCGGGCGAAGGCGCCGAAGTTGGCCAGCTTCGTGACGGTTCCCTTGACGATCTGGCCCACGGAGAACTTCTCGTTCACGGTCTCCCACGGCTCCGGCTGCAACCGCCGGATGCTCAACGCGATCTTCAGGTTTTCCCGGTCCACTTTGAGGACAAATACGTCCAGTTCCTGGCCCACGCGGACGACTTCGTCCGGGCTCCTGACCGGTTCCCAGGAAAGCTCCGAGATGTGCACGAGTCCGTCGGCGCCGCCCAGATCGACGAACGCTCCGAAATTGGAGATCCCTGCCACGCGCCCGCGGCGGATCTCGCCCTCGCTCAGTTCCTGCACCAGCCGCATCTTCTGCGTCTGCTTGAACGCCTGGAGCGCCGCCCTCTCCGAGAAGATGGCCCGGTTCCGGCGACGGTTGAGTTCGATGATCTTGAACTCAACCTCCATGCCAATGAAACCCTCTTTCGGCTCCTCGCCGCCCGGTACGTACAGCTCCCGGGCCGGGCCCACCAGCTGCGACAGCGGAATGAAGCCCTGCACCCCTTCGGCCTCGACGACAGCGCCGCCCCGGTTCGAGCCGACGATAGTGCCCTTGACCGATTCGTTGGCCTCCATCGACTTCTCGAGGATGCGCCAACCCTGCTCGCCGCGCGCCCGGTCTATCGAGAGCACGGAGGAGCCTTCGCGGCCCTCGGGGTGGATGACGTAGGCGATGATCTCGTCGCCTACTTTGAGCTCCTCGAGACCTTCCTCGCCCAGGGTCCGCATCTCGCGGGGGCGCACAGTGCCTTCCGCCTTGTAGCCGATGTTGACCAGCAGGCCCCCATCGTCGATGCGCATCACCTTGCCGTCGATGATCTCTCCGCGGCGGAGCGCCTTGGACGGCATGTATTCGTCCAGGAGATCGTCCATCGTGAGACCGTCCGGGTCCGCCGGCGCATCCGCCTTTGCAGGGGGAGCAGCCTCTTCGGCGACTGGGGCGGCTCCTTCGGCGGCAGGAGGCGCGGCCTCCTCGGCAACGGGAGCGGCTTCTTCGGCAACGGGCGCCTCGCTGGAGACGCTCACAGAGCCTGTTTCTGGGCTACGTTCGGTGATCGGAGACAACTGGCTACCTTCGTTTCTGAACTGTGATCGCAGATACATCGATTATATTGACCCGCCAATACGAGTGTAAAGCTGAACGGCACCCGTCTCAGGCGAGATCGCGGGGCCGCGAGCGGCAGCGTCCTCCGCAATCCATAGCCCGTTGCCTGCCCGCGAGCGTACCCGCGGGCGCCGGGCGCGCGGTGCGTGCGTTCCCCGGAATCGCGTGGGTGCAGGCGCCGTCAACTCCCCAGCACACGGCGATTCGTCCCATCGACAAAACGTGGCTGTGCCACCCGCGCCCGAGCCGTTTCCTGAGCCTGTCGAAGGGCGTGCGAGGGTGCATCAGGCCGAGCCTCCCCGGTCAACAAAACGCGGCTGTGCCGCCCGCCCCGATCAACAAAATGTGGCTGTGCCACATGTACCATCAGCGAGCTGCACAGGGGGAACACACCTCGACCGGGAGCAGCCCTGAGAACGCTGCCCCCACGGCGAGCCGCCCGGCCATCCACGAAGAACGGGAGCCACAGCCATGTCTTTGTCCGCGGGCGCGGCCCGGGCAGTCATAACGCCGCCGATCGGCTATCGCATGGGCCAGTGGGGGCTCCGGCAGGGAAGATCCACGGGCATCCATCGCGATTTGCACGCCCGTTCGGTCGTCATAACCGACGGCCCGACGGCCCTTGCGCTGGTCTCCGTCGACGTATGCGGATTGCCCGAGGAGCTGTCGGTCGATATCCACACCGCGATCGAAGCGTTGACGGGCATACGGGCCTCGAACGTCCTCCTCGGCTCAACGCACAGCCACACGACGCCGGCGTTCGGAAGGTCGGTCCCCGAAGAGCTGGAACACTACTCGAAGGTGCTCGTCGAAACAGTGGCCGGCACGGTGTACTCGGCCTGCAACCGCGCCCGGCCCGCAACGGTCGGATACGGCTCGGGCGATCTTTCCGGCTGGAGCGTGAACCGCCAGTACAACGACCGGCCCATCGACACCGAGGTCGGCGTGTTGGTCATAAACGGCATCGACGGTGAGCCCATCGCAAGGGCCGTCAACTTCCCCTGCCACGGCGTCTGCGACGGTGGCCAGTACCTGGATTGGTCCGGGGACTTCCCGGGTGAGATGTCGGCGTTCATGGAAGAGGAGGACGGCCCGGCCGTCTGCCTCTTCTTCCAGGGGGCTGCCGGGGACATCCACCCGTTCGACTGGTGGTTCGGAAACATGGAATCGAAACACATGCACACACACGAAGACACTCGTCTGCTCGGGGAGGCGCTGGGGTCGGAGGCGCTGCGCGTGGCGCGGAGTTGCGAGACGACTTCGGAAGCGGTGCTCAGAACCGCAACAGCCCGGATGGAACTGCCCCGGCACAGGGTCAGCTGGACGGTCGAAGACGCGACGGAGCTCCAGGCCGTGCTGCGGGAATGGCAGGTGCCGTACCGGGGGGATGTGTGGCCGGAAGGCACCACCACGGCAAACGCCGCAGCGCGGCACCCCGAACAGTACGGACAGGGAGCGAACGAACTCCTCCTCGCGCAGACGCAAAACGACCCGCCGGTCGAGATCACGGTTCAGACCCTCAGGATCGGCGACCTGGTGATTCCCGCCGTTCCGGGCGAGTTGTTCAACGAGTTGGGCCGGCAGATCAAAGACGGGCGCCCGGGCCCGACGTGGTGCGCAGCCTACTGCCGGGGCACCCTTGGATACATCTCAACCCGGACACCCTACGAAGACATCGCGGCCGTTCCGCTCCGCGAGAGGGTGGACATGACCCGGTACCGGAGGTACTACGGCACGACCACCAGCCCCTTCAGCCCCAACGCAGGCGAGACGCTTGTGGCAACGGCCATCGAGCTGTTCTCGCAGCTGGAAGCCTAGCCGCCGTCTTTGCTCTCCGGACTCAGGCGCACCACAGAACTGGTCGAAGAAAAGGTGGCTATGCCACCCCGTGCCCGAGCCGTTTCCTGAGCGTGTCGAAGCATGCCCTGAGCCGCGTGCTGAGCCTGTCGAAGTGCTTGACGAAGGGGACGCGCGGCGTGCGCCCTCTCCCTCTGAGGGAGAGGGTCTGGGTGAGGGTCAACAGAAAGCGGCTCGCCGCTGGCCGCGCCACCCTCGTCCGCGCTCCGGGCTTCCCTGCACCGACCCTCGGAGTGTGAAGCGGGACACGAGTTTACATGTTATGTTTGGTCTAAAGCGACTCAACATATCCAAATGACAGGCGATTCCTGGGTGCTCAGGAACCTCCTGCTGCCCGGAGGAGAACGGAACCGATGGCCGCATACCTGATCGCGAGCTACGACGTCACGGACCCGGACGGCTTCGGAAACTACCCTCAAGCTGCGATGCAAACCCTTTCGGCACATGGTGCGGAGGTCCTTGTGGCTGGCACCGACGGAGAAAGCCTGGAAGGACAGCCGCGCAAGCACACAGTTGTCGTGAAGTTCCAATCGAAGGATGCCGCGAGAACCTGGTACGAGTCCGAGGAGTACGTGAAGGTGAAGCCACTTCGGACCGA
>CAYYFS010000067.1:0-10872 GCA_964471055.1 uncultured Dehalococcoidales bacterium | reverse complement strand
ATCCTGCAGCGGTCGAAACCCCCGACGGACAACTAACAGACGGCAGACCCCAGCATTGGCACATCCCGGACGCCACGAGGGCTCTTGCCGATTTGGTCTGCAACTCCGGTGAGTTCTTCGGGGGGCCGATTCTCACCACGAACTTCGATCCGCTCCTGTCACTGGCTGTGCGAGAAGCGGGCGCAGTCCCGAGCCGACGTGTTCTTGACTTCGACGCAGCACTGCCCAGGGACGTGGAGGAAGAAACGGACACTCGGAGCATCGTCCATCTGCACGGATACTGGCGCGGCTCGGATACGCTCCATACGCCCGGTCAGCTCCGTAGTCAGCGCCCGAGGCTGCGCGCTTCTTTGCAGAGCTTGCTGAGGAGCCATCTGTTTGTCGTCATCGGCTACGGCGGATGGGACGATGTCTTCACTGCTGCGCTCGCGGAACTCCTGACCGTCGCCCAGGCGGACGTGGAGGTTGTGTGGTGCTTCAACGAGACCGAATCGGCCTTGGTCGAAGCTCGATACGGGAGCCTCCTCAAGGCCGTTGAACCTGCAATCGCGCGCGGGCGCTTCCGGTCCTACCGCGGCATAGACTGCCACACGATCTTCGAGGAGATCGCGCAGGCAGTACAGGGCCGGCCAGCGGTCCGCCCTTCCGGCGCTTCGCCGCTCGGCGGCTGGGTGCTCGTCGACGAAACCTACCTGTCCGCGCTCGCTCCGCTCAGCGACGACGAGGTGCTGCGGTACTTCGACGGCGCCGTCCCCAGCTGGCGGCACGCGGTGTCGGACGCGATCCCCCAGAGACAGATCGTGCCGAGGCTCGTGAGCGATATCAATCGTGCCCGAGCCGCCCACCCTTGCTCCATTCACCTCATCGCGGCCGCTGGAGGCGAAGGGAAATCGACCGTGCTCCGCCAGGTGGCCGCTGACGCAGCCCTTCAACACCGCTGGACAGTGCTCTGGAGGCCTGATCCGCACGTGCAGCTTGAGTCCGAACAGGTTGCCGGCCTCAATGCGGAGCAGAACTGGCTGCTCGTCGCCGACGACGCGGAGAGCCTGGTGAGATCCCTCTTCTCCTCCGCCGGACGCCTGCACGAACTCGGTCGCTCAAACGTTCACTTCCTCCTCGCGTCCCGTGACTCGGACTGGCGTGCGGCCGGGGGTTACGGACGCCCATGGGCTTCACGCCTCACGGTCGGCCCTGACGCGGTCTTACGCGGGGTGACGCACGAAGACGCGCAGCGCATCGTCGACGCCTGGAGCGCCAGGGGGGCAGCAGGCCTGAGCGAACTGGCGAAGCTGGTGACGCGCGCGGAGCGCGTGCATGCCTTCGAGGAGGCCGTCGCGGATGAAGAGCGCGGCCGGACCGAGGGCTCCTTCTTTGGAGGGCTACTGGCCGCGCGTCTCGGCGAAGCGGGCCTCCAGGCGCACGTGAGGGAATTCCTTGCGCGGCTGCAGCACATCGAGATTGAGGACAACTCAAACTCTCTTTTCGACGCTCTCCTCTACGTCGCCGCATGCCATGCAGTGGACATCCCAGGTGTCAACGAGAACGTGCTTGCAGACTTACTTGAGGTGCCGCGAGGTCGCATCCACGGCCGCGCGGTCCGTCCCCTCGGCGAGGAAGCGGCCGCGGTGCGCACAGTCGGGCACGTATTGACCCGTCACACCAGGGTCGCCGCGGCCGTCCTGGTGGAGGCGGACGCCGCGTTCGACGTAGACCTACCAGAAATCTGGGGCGCGTTGGTGGGCCAGACCATTCGGACGGGTCGTGACGTGCGCATGGACCGCCGGACCTACTCCAGCACCGTCCACGCCAGCTCAAGGTTGCTCAGGAGGTTGCCTCGTCAGATCCCCGAGGATCGCCGCAAGGAGACAGCAATCGCTTCAGCGCGGGCATCGGTCGAAGTCGAGCCGGAGCGCGCGACCTACGTAGTGGACCTCGGCAGAGTCTACCGAGCCGCGGGTCGTCTCGATGAGGCCTCTCGCGTGTTCCGCGACCATCTTGCGACGCTCGAATCCAAGGTGGACTACGAATCGGACGTGCGTGGCTACTGGTACGAGTGGGGCGTCTGTGAGGGAGAACGCGGCAGCGAGGATGCGCACGCCGCGGCCAACGCGTGGATCGCGGGGCTCTCCCTCTCAGACAACCTAGCTCCCGCTCCCATCACGACCGAGAATGCGAAGCTCATCTCCTCCGGGCTCGGTGTCGCGTTCGGCAAGCTCGCCCGGCCCAGTTCCGTTTGCCCCTTCGCTCGTGGACGCCGGGCAGTCGCCTACCTCGGTTGGCGGGCGAACCCTGACCGCCTGACAGCTAGCTACCTCGACAGATACGACCGGGACGCCGACGCGATCGGAACGCCGCGCCCTGAGGGCATCGAGCAGGCGCTCGACTGGGTCGAAACCGGTGTCAGGGCCGCGTGGGCAGAGCTGAACGACGATTTCCTTCGCGGCCTTGCCGATCCCAGTCAAGTGACCTTCGCCGCACTGGCCAAGTTCTTCAGCGAGACATCCGTGCGATCGGCCGGCGGACGGCGCTCCCACCACGCGAGGTAGAGGAGAGAGCCTACGCCCCGGTAGCCAGCTCTTCGTCGTCGCTTTCCCCCACCGTGCACCCCCGCTCGCCAGGAAACCTCCCCGCTGCGCGTGCCCCCCACACCCGAACACCGGACACGTCCACGCGCGCCAGAAGATCCGCGACCGACAGACAGATGCCCGGCACCACCAGGTCCGAGGCGATGTCAGCCATCGGGGCGAGTACGAATGCGCGTTCGTGCAGGAGCGCGTGCGGCACGGTCAGGTTCGGGGCCGCGAGTATCCGCTGCCCGTAGATCAGCAGGTCCATATCCAACTCCCGCGAGGCCAGCCGCAGGGTCCTGTCCCTCCCCTCCCTGATCTCGATCTCCTGGA
Organism: uncultured Dehalococcoidales bacterium; assembly: GCA_964471055.1. Taxonomy (GTDB): domain Bacteria; phylum Chloroflexota; class Dehalococcoidia; order Lucifugimonadales; family Lucifugimonadaceae; genus CAYYFS01. The sequence goes on along the minus strand of CAYYFS010000067.1, from coordinate 7,972 downwards.
ACCGGGCCAGCAGCGATTCCGGCGACAGATCGGTTTCCAGGCGGCACACCTGGTTCAGGTACGGCTGCTGCTCGTCTGGCACGCCCCACGGCGCCGTCTCGTACACCCGGGAGCACTCAGCCAGCCGTCCGAGAGTGCCCAGTTCGCGACGGGCTGTCGACAGCATCGCCGCGCGATCGCTCAGGTTGCTGCCAAGCCCGACGTAGACGTGCCGCTCCACGCCCGGCCTTCCACTCATCTGCTGACCGGCGCGGCCCACCCGCGCACGATCGCATCCGACATGCGTGCAACTCGGGCCATCTGCTTCACGTCATGCACCCTGACGATATCGGCTCCTTCGGCGATCGCCAGCGCAACGGTGGCCGCAGTGCCCTCCACCCGGTCGTCCACCGGCAGGTCCAGAACCGCCCCGATCGAAGACTTCCTCGACGAGCCCACGAGCAGCGGCCGGCCGAGCGCCTTCAGCTCGCGCAATCGCCTCAGCACCTCCAGGCTCTGCTCCGCCGTCTTTCCGAACCCGATGCCCGGGTCCAGAATCACCCTGGCAGGCGCCACTCCAACCTTTGCGGCCCTCGTCGCTGCCGTCTCCAGGTCTGCGGCAACCTCGGCCACGACATCGCCGTACACGGCGCGCTCCCTCGTGTGGCTGATCACCAGCGGGACGCCGAGCCTGCCTGCAACCGACGCCATGTCTGGGTCGAGCATCAACATGGACACGTCGTTCATCATCGCCGCGCCCGCGCTCACCGCTTCCTCTGCCACAGCCGCTTTCCTCGTGTCGATGCTGATCGGTGCCGAGAGCCGTCCCGCCAGGCGCTCGATCACCGGTAATACACGTCGGAGCTCCTCCTCTTTCGACACCGGCCCAGCGCCTTCGTACACGCCCGGCGGCCGCGAGGATTCACCCCCGACATCCACGACATCCGCACCCTCGTCCTCGAACCGCAACGCTGCGTCCACTGCGGCCCGCACGTCATTCCCCGTGCCGTCGCCTGAGAACGAATCCGGCGTCACGTTCAGCACCGCCATCACGTACGTACGAGAACCCCAGATGAACTCCCGCTCGCCAATTCGCATGGTCGGAATCTGGCTCGGTCTCGTCACGCTTCCTCCCAGAGGCCTCCATTCGGACTCTGACCGGACGCGATGGTAGCACCCGGGCCCACCGCAGCCCTTCTCAAATCAACTTGCCCGCACCGGGGCGGTAGGCTAGGATTGCCCCGCCGACAGAGCCGCCCCCGACTGCCGACTCCCCCTATCACAGGAGCTGAAGCGCCATAGCTACCGATTCCTCTCCCGCCGACACCCCCTCCCCGGATAGACGATCCGCCCTCAGAGCCAGACGCGCCACCGCGCAGAAGGGCGGGGGCGACAGGCGCATCGAAGCACAACACGAGCGGGGGAAGCTCACGGCCCGCGAGCGGCTGGACCTCCTGTTCGACCCGGGCACCTTCTCCGAGATCGGCACCTTCGTCACCCACCGGGCCACCGACTTCGGCCTTGATAAACAGCGCTTCGAGGGCGATTCCGTAGTCACAGGCCATGGCCGGGTGGACGGCCGCACGGTGTTCGCGTACGCCCAGGACTTCACCGTCCTCGGCGGCTCACTCTCAGAGGTCGCTGCCGGCAAGATCTGCAAGGTGATGGACCACGCCGTCCGCACCGGCGCGCCCATCGTGGGCATTAACGACTCCGGCGGCGCCCGCATTCAGGAGGGTGTGGATTCCCTGGTGGGCTACGCCGAGATATTCAAACGCAACGCCCTGGCCTCCGGTGTCGTGCCCCAGATAACCATCATCGCGGGCCCGGCCGCAGGCGGAGCGGTCTACTCGCCCGCGATCACCGACTTCATCTTCATGGTCGAGAACATCGGACGGATGTACATAACCGGGCCGGACGTCGTGAAGGCCGTTACCGGCGAAGAGCTGACCCACGAAGAGCTCGGCGGCGCCATGACACACGCCTCCAGGAGTGGCGTCGCCCACTTCGCCGCACCCGACGAGGAGTCGTGCTTCGCACAGGTCAGGACCCTGCTTTCGTACCTGCCCTCCAACAACACCGACGACGCGCCGGTCGCGGAGTCGGACGACCCGGGCCGAACCGAGCAGCGCCTGGCAGACATCGTCCCCGATGACCCGGCACAGTCATACGATATGCAGGAGATCATCGGCCTGCTCGTCGACGGTCGTGAGTTGTTCGAGGTCCACCGTCACTTCGCGCCGAACATCATCGTCGGCTTCGCGCGGATGGGAGGCCGCACCACGGGCATCGTGGCCCAGCAACCCGCCCACATGGCCGGGGCGCTCGATATCGACGCGTCGGTGAAAGGCGCCCGATTTGTGCGCTTCTGTGACGCTTTCAACATCCCGCTAGTAACGCTGGTGGACGTCCCGGGTTTCATGCCCGGCACTAACCAGGAATACGGCGGCATCATCCGCCACGGGGCGAAGTTGATATACGCCTACGCCGAGGCAACCGTCCCGAAGGTCAGCGTCATCACCCGGAAGGCGTACGGCGGCGCGTACATCGTGATGAGCAGCAAGGGGTTGCGCGGGGACATCAATCTCGCGTGGCCGTCCGCTGAGATTGCGGTGATGGGGCCGGAGGGTGCGGTCAATGTCATCCGCCGCCGCGAAATCGCCGACGCGGAAGACCAGGAAGCGAAACGCGCCGAGCTGGTCGCGGATTACCGCGACCGACTCGCCAACCCGTACATCGCAGCGCAGCGCGGGTACCTGGACGACGTCATCGACCCGGTCGAGACCCGGCCGCAGATAATCCGCGCGCTTCAGGCCCTGGAAACCAAGGTAGACACGACGCCGCCCAGAAAACACGGCAACATCCCTCTCTAGCTGATCCTCCGCGCTCCGGCACTCGGCAAGGTCGACGGCCCCGTCGCGGGAGGCGCATGATGGAGGGCGCCGAAAACGACGGAGGCCCTGTCGGCACGGACCGGCTCAGAGCACAGGAGGCCGCGAATGCGGAACGGCTGGGCGGTTATGACCGCCACGGACGAAGTCCTTCAACTGTCGGCCCAGCTCGGGGTGAACGACCTCGTCATCTACGGCGGACCAGGGATGGACATGGTTCCCGGCACCGGCGAGGCCCTGAAGGGACCGCGGGCGACCTACGAAGACTATGTGGCAATGCGGGAGCGGATCGAGTCGTACGGTCTCAGGGTCGCCGCCATGGAGAACGGCTTCGCTGCGCACCCGCACTTCCGAGACGTGGTCCTGGGCGGCCCGGCCCGGGATGAGCGCATCGAAGAGCTGATCACCGAGTTCCGTGACATGGCGCGTGCCGGCGTTCCTATCTGTGGGTACCACTGGATGCCCGGTTCCTGGCAACGGACCACCCCCGTGCGGATACGCGCAGGCGCGGAGGCGACGGCCTTCGATTATGAAGATGCGAAGGACCGCTCGTTGACGGCCGAGCGGGAGTATGCCGAAGAGGAGCTCTGGGAAACCCTGGAGTACTGGATCAAGGCGATAACCCCGGTTGCAGAGGAAGAGGGCATACGCCTCGGTATCCACCCGGACGACCCACCGGTGCCAAGACTGGGGGGCATGCCCCGTCTGTTCCGCAGCCACGCGGCCTACCGCCGCCTCCTGGACATCTACCCCAGCGACCACAACGCGATCGAGTTCTGCCAGGGCACGTTTGCGGAGATGGAAGACGACGTCTACGAAGCGATAACCTACTTCGGGTCGCGCAACAAGATCCTGTACGTCCACTTCCGCAACGTCTCCAGCAAGGTGCCGAAGTTCAACGAGGAGTTCCTGAACACCGGCTACGTGGACATGCACAGGGCCGTGAGGTTGCTCCACGACGTCGGATACGAAGGCCTCATCATCGACGACCACTGCCCGATACTCGACAACGACCCGGACTTCCCCGGCAACCTGGGCGGCTATCGCACCCGCGTCTGGGCGCAGGGATACATCCAAGCCATGATCGAAGCCGTGGAGAAACAGGCAGCGGGAAGCTGATCCGGATCGCGGGTGATCACCCCGGCCGACCACGACCCTGTCAGGAGTTCACGAATGCAAAGCGGATGGGCACTCAGACACACCGACGAAGAGGCGATGAGGCTGTCCCAGCAGCTCGGCATTGAGAACATCGTGATCTATGCGGGCCCGAGTTCCGCGATGGTCCCGGGGACCCTGGAGCCGCTCAAGAAGCCTCGCGCTGACTACGAGGACTACCTGGCCCTCCGAAAGCGCCTCGAAGACAAGGGCCTCAAGCTGACCGCGATAGAGGGAGGCTTCGTACGCGACCCCCGGTACGAGCACGTGGCGATGGGGGGACCGAATCGGGACGAGCAGATAGAGCTGCTCATGGCTGAGATACGGGACATGGCCCGTGCGGGCGTGCCCATCTACGGCTACAACTGGATGCCCGATTCGTGGCGGCGCACGACCCCGGTCCGGATCCGCGCCGGTGCCGAGGCGACCGCGTTCGACTACGAGGAAGCGAAGAACGATCCCCTGAGCCATGGTCGCGTCTACACCGAAGAAGAGATGTGGGAGCACCTGGAGTACTGGATCAAAGCCATAACTCCTGTCGCCGAGGAAGAGGGCATCCGTCTGGGCATCCACCCGGACGATCCGCCCGTGCCGCAGCTGTTCGGCGTGCCCAGGCTGCTCAGGAGCCATGCCGCCTACAAGAAGCTCTTGGACTTCTACCCGAGCGACTACAACGCCATCGAGTTCTGCCAGGGCACCTTCTCCGAAATGGAGGACGATGTCTACGAAGCCATCTCGTACTTCGGATCGCGCAACAAGATCCTGTACGTCCACTTCCGCAACATCACCGGCCGCGTGCCGAAGTTCAACGAGGAGTTCCTGAACACCGGCTACGTGGACATGCACAAGGCGATGAAGCTGCTCCACGAGTCCGGCTACGAAGGTGTGGTGATCGACGACCACTGCCCGCTGCTCGACAACGACCCGGACTTCCCGGGCAACCTGGGCGGCTATCGCACCCGTGTCTGGGCACAGGGATACATCGCTGCCATGATTGAAGCCGTCGAGAAAGAGGCGGCAGGCGCGTGATTGCCCGCGATGTCCGATCGGCCGCCCGCGGAACGGCGAACCTGTGAAACAAAGACTCAAGATCTTCCGATACGACCCGGAGAAAGACTCCAGAGGGCGATTCCAGACCTATGAACTGGAAGTCGCCGAAGGCATGACCGTGCTCGACGCCCTCCACAAGTGCAAGGAGGAGCAGGACGGTACGCTCACCTTCCGCTGGTCCTGCCGCTCGTTCATATGCGGCTCATGCGCCGTCACGATCAACGGCCGGAATGCTCTTGCCTGCAAGACTCAGATGGCCGACCTTCCACGGAGCATCCGCGTAGAGCCGCTCGCCGGCATGAACGTCATCAAGGATCTGGTCGTCGATTGGGAGCCATCCCTAGTCGGCTACCGAGCCATCACACCTCACCTGCTGCCCGCGGCCGATCCGCCCGAAAAGGAGAGCCTACAGTCTCCTGAGGTACGGCAGCTGTACGACGCCGCGGCCACCTGCATCCTGTGTTTCGCCTGCACCTCCTCGTGTCCCGTCGGCTGGACCGCGGCCGGATACCTCGGCCCGGCCGTCCTCACCAAGGTCGCCAGGTTCGTCGACGACGATCGGGACGAGGCGACCGACTGCCGCCTCGACGCCATAGCCGGAGAGGATGGTGTGTGGCGCTGCCGGACCGCTTTCCGGTGTGCCGACGCCTGTCCCAAGGACATCGACACTACGGGGCTGATTCTCCACCTGCGGCGGCTCATCGCGCAGAGGGCGCTGCGAGGGGATTCCTGAGTGGACAATCGAACCGGGAACAACGCGCCTCTGAGGCGGGCAGGCACTGGCTTCTACCTGTCCGGCGTGCCGTCTCTCATCGCGCGCGCCGGACAGGAACCCGGCGTCTTCGCTCACCTGGTCCACAGAGGTACCGGCCTGATCATCTGCCTGTATCTGCTGGTACACATCATTGTCATCGGGCAGGCCGCGTTCAACGCACAGGGTTTCGACTCCCTCATGGATACCCTGCGTCAGCCGGTCTACCTGGTGCTCGACCTGCTTCTATTCGGCGCCGTCATCTTCCACGGCCTCAACGGCTGCCGCCTCATCCTCCTGGACCTGGGCATCGGCCTGAGACGCCAGGGCGCCATGGTGTGGCTCGTCGTCGCCGCCACGTCCGTGATCATGGGGTGGGGCCTCTGGGTCCTCTGGCCGGAGCTAGCGTAGCCGTGGAACGAATAGCGCAGAAGCCGACCCCCGCCATGCGCAGGTTGCCCGTCTGGCTGTGGCTCCTGCAGCGCGTCAGCGGCGTGCTCATCGCGGGCCTTGTCGTAACCCACATGGTGATCAATCACTACGTCGATGCCTCCGTGGTCATCGATGTGGCGTACGTGGAGGCCGATCTCCGGCAGGTCACCCTGGTGGCGGTGGACTCGTTGCTTCTCCTCCTGGGGTTGTTCCACGGGCTCACCGGCCTCCGGAACGTTCTGTACGACTACGTCGGCGGTGACGGCGGAAGGAGGCTCATCGACGCAGCCTGCCTGGCGTCCGGCCTGTCGTTCTTCGCCTTCGGAATCGCTGTCCTCGCGGTTGTGATCGGCAGGTAGGCCGCACATGTACCAGTTCGACGTGGTCATCATCGGCGCAGGGCTGGCGGGGCTGAGAGCAGCCCACCGATTGGCCGACCGGTACCGCACTGCCGTCATCTCCAAGGTCTACCCCATGCGGTCTCACACCGGCGCGGCGCAGGGTGGCATCGCCGCCTCGCTGGGCAACGCCACGAGCGACTCCTGGGAATCCCATATGTGGGACACGGTAAAGGGAGGCGACTACCTCGGGGACCAGGACGCTATCGAACTCCTGGTCCGCGATGCGCCCGCCACGGTCTACGACCTGGAGCACCTGGGCGTGGCCTTCAGCCGGGACGAGCAGGGTCGGATCGCGCAACGGCCTTTCGGTGGTCACAGCGAGCCGAGGGCGTGCTACGCGGCCGACTGGACCGGTCACACCCTGCTGCACACGATGTACGAGCAAACGGTGGACTCGGGAGCGCACTTCTTCGACGAGTGGCACGCGCTAGCCCTGGACGTACAGGACGGCGACTGCCGCGGCTGTGTAGCCATGGACGTCAAGACCGGCGCCATTGAGTCCTTCCAGTCACGCGCGGTCGTGATGGCCACGGGGGGCTACGGGCGGGCGTTCAGCATCACCTCCAACGCCGGGGCCAATACCGGCGACGGTCTCTACCTCGCTTCCTGCGCGGGACTGCCGCTTGAGGACATGGAGTTCGTGCAGTTCCACCCCACGGGGTTCAAAGGCCTGGGCGTCCTTGTGACCGAGGGTGCGCGAGGCGAGGGTGCCTACCTGCGCAACCGCGACGGCGAACGTTTCATGCGCACGTACGCTCCCGACAGGATGGAGCTGGCACCTCGCGACGTCGTAGCCAGGGCCATCGCGACCGAGACGGAGCAAGGCAGGGGCATCGACGGCGGCCCCTGCGTGCATCTCGACCTCACACACCTGTCCGAGAACACCATCCGCGAACGGCTGCCCCAGATACGCGACATCTCGCTCGGTCTGCTCGGGGTAGATCCCGTCACAGAGCCCATCCCTATTCAGCCGACGGCTCACTACTCCATGGGAGGCATCCCCACCGACATCCACGGGCGCGTCCTCCTGGATGCAGCCGGCGCGGTCGCAAGCGGGCTATTCGCTGCCGGCGAGTGCGCCTGCGTGTCGGTCCACGGCGCCAACCGGCTGGGCACCAATTCCCTGCTCGACGCTGCCCTCTTCGGAGCGAGAGCGGGCGAGGCCGCGGGCGAATACCTGGGCAGCGCGTCCGAGAAACATTTCGACGGCCGGCTGGCCGAGCGGTGCGGGCGAGAGGTCGAGACGATCGTGAACGGCAGGGGCGGCGAAAACCACGCCGAACTGCTACGTGAGCTTCAGACGGTCATGATGG
>CAYYFS010000066.1:7820-11036 GCA_964471055.1 uncultured Dehalococcoidales bacterium | reverse complement strand
AGTTCAGATTCGCTGGTGGGCCCTGTGGGGCTCGAACCCACGACCTACGGATTAAAAGTCCGTTGCTCTGCCAACTGAGCTAAGGGCCCGCCGCAATTGTAACCGCCGCCAAGCACCTCAGCCGCCCGCGCCTGGGCCGGGATGCAGCTTCCGCTCCCGCGGTCTAGCATGTGCCCCGCGGAGCGCCGAGGACGCAGCCCGCATCTCGGTGCCCGACGCCGCTTCCTGGGTAGATCGGGACGATGGCTCCGACCCGGGAGGGCCCGGGGTGCCTGGGCACCTCCTGCCACACGGAGAACCCGCCTGGAGCGAAGAACCGATGAGCCAGACCACCGCCCCGGCGTACGACCTGCTGCTGAAAGGCGGCCGCGTCATCGACCCCGCCAATTCCGCCGACGGTCCGATGGACCTCGCCGTCGCCGGTCGCCGGATCGCGGCAGTCCAGGCAGACATCCCGGCCTCCGCCGCGGCCCGCGTGGCGGATGTGACGGGCTGGCTTGTCCTGCCCGGGCTGATCGACATGCACGCCCACTGTTACGGCTTCGAGCACGCCATGTTCCCGGACGAGATGTGCTTCCCTTATGGCGTCACAACGATGCTGGACGTCGGAGGCGCCGGCTGGCGGACGTACGACGACTTCGAAGCCGCCGTGCTGAGGCGCACCCGCGTACGCGTGTTCGCTCTCATGAACATCGTCGGCCGCGGGATGGTCGGCAATCCGTACGAGCAGGACATCGACGACATGGACCCCCGGGCCACGGCGGAAAGGATCGCCGCGGCGGGCGAAGCCTGCATAGGCGTCAAGGTGGCGCACTTCGAGGGGCCGGGCTGGGAGGCCGTCGACCGTGGCGTCGAAGCCGCCGGGTTGTCCGGCACATGGGTGATGGTCGACCAGAACCCGCTGCCGAGCCGCACCATGGACAGGATGCTCCTGGAGCACCTGCGGCCCGGCGATGTGCTCACGCACGCGTACTCCTTCAACAAACCGATCGTCGACGCCGGAGGCAACGTGAAGAAGCACTTCTGGCAGGCACGGGAGAACGGCATTGTCTTCGACACCGGCCACGGCAATTCCAACTTCTCGTTCCGGATGGCCGTACCCGCGATCGAGCAGGGCTTCCTTCCCGACACGGTGAGTACCGACCTGCACCGGAAGAGTCTCCTCTACTCCGTGCCCACCATGACGGAAGTCATGTCAAAGCTGATCGCCGCAGGCATGAGCCTGGAGGATGTCGTCGAGCGATCCACGGTGAACCCGGCCCGGCACATGGGGCACGCCGAACTGGGCACGCTATCCGTGGGCGCCCCCGCCGATATCGCCGCTCTGGAGATGGCTCAGGGCGACTTCGGCCTGTCCGACAACAGCCCGAGCGGGTACAGGGTCATGAAGGCGGACAGACGGCTGGTCTGCCAGATCACGATCCGCGACGGCGAGGTCGTGTGGGACCGGAACGGCAGAACGAAAGAGGACTGGACGAAGACGCCGCCGCCCGACACGTCGATGCCGTAGCCGCCCGGCCGGTGGGTGCTAGCCCCAGATGCGCAGCGCAGAGAACGGCCAGTAGGTGATCCATGCCCTGCCGACGATATTGTCGGCCTTCACGAACCCCCAGGCCCGGGAATCGTTGGAGCGCCCGCGGTTGTCTCCGAGCACGAAGTACTCGCCCTCGGGCACGGTCAACGGATAGGACTTCGCGCCCGATTTCGTGTGCCCGTGGTCATCGTCGACCCGCACCTCGTTGACGAAGACGCCCCCGTCATGGATGTCGATCTCATCTCCCGGTATGGCGATGATCCGTTTGATGAAGTCCTCCGGACTATCGACGGGCGGGTCGAACACGACTATGTCGCCGCGCTCTGGACCGTGAAAAAGGAACCCGTTGTTCCCGCTGTGCGCAAACACGAACTTGTTGACGAGCACTCGCTGCCCGTCTATCAGCGTCGGGTCCATGCTGTCGCCCTCGACCCGGTAGTTCTGGGTCGCGAGCATCAACAGCAGATAGAACAGGACTGCCGGGATAATCGTTTCTGCGAGGTCGCGGAGGGCTCTGCGCATCGGTCTCCATCACCGTAACGCCGGTCGGCGCGCTGCGTTCGATTATACGGGCAGGCCATCTCGGGACCGTTCTGTCGGGGAAACGTACCATTTCCGTGCGCGGCACCCACAGCCGTCGAGTTTCCGCGTCTCGCGTCCGATTCGCGTCCAGGCAGATAGTTGTCCGGTATCGACGAACAGGAACTGATCCGGCGAGCACGGGATGGAGACCTCCCGGCGTTCAACGCGCTCGTCGAGATCCATCAGAACACCGTGTTCGGCGTCGTCCTGCGGATGATCCACGACCACGCCCGCGCCGAGGATCTGACGCAGGAGGCGTTCATCTCCGCCCACCGGAACCTGCGCCGCTACCGGGGCGGCAGCTTCAGGGCGTGGCTACTGCGCATCGCGAAGAACGCCACCCTTGATGAGCTGCGCCGTCGCAAGCGCCGCCCCGAGGTGTCGATCGACGCGAATGTCGTCACCTTCCAGGACACCTTGCCCTCTCCGGAGCAATCGCCGGAGGACGCGACCCTGATGGGTGAACTCGGCGGTCTCATCGCGGCCGGACTCGCCACGCTGCCGCCCGACCAGCGCATGGCGGTGGTGATGGTAGACGTGGAGGGCCTGAGCTACGACGAGGCGGCCGAGGCTATGGATGCGTCGATAGGCACAGTGAAGTCCCGGCTGAGCCGCGCGCGCAGCCGCATGCGCGACTACCTTCAGGAACGGCCGGAACTATTGCCGGCCAAGTTTCGTCTATAGGAGTGAAGGCCCCGAAAAGGGGCGGCAAGGAAGATATGCGAGGCTGGTGGCGTTTCCGGCGCCCTGACCCGGAAACAGAGGATCTGATCTCGGCGTACGTCGAGGGAAGTGCAGACGCCGCAGAAGAAGCGCGCGTTCGCGAAACCTTCTCCGACGACCCGGCGGGACAGGCCGACGCGGACAGCCTCCGCGCCACCGTTGCCCTCCTGCGCAGTGTGGCCCCCGCAGAGGCGCCGCGCTCGTTCGCACTCCAGGAAGCCCCCGCACCGATGCAGCGGCCGGCAATGCGCTACCAGTGGGCACCGGCCTTTGCGTCGGCGGCAGCGGCCATCGTCGTCGGAGTACTGGTCGCCGGCGACGTCACGGGCATAGTCACTCAGCGCGGCGCTCCCCTGGCGGAAGCACCTGCGGCCGGA
>CAYYFS010000066.1:2637-7720 GCA_964471055.1 uncultured Dehalococcoidales bacterium | reverse complement strand
CCCCGTCCGGAGGGCACGCCCGCTCCGGCAATGGGAATCGGCGGAGGAGACCTCGCCGAGGTCGTTGAAGAGGACGGCGGTTTCTCTCTCCCGCTGCGCGAGCTTGAGATCGCTTTCGGGGCCGCAGCAGCAGCCCTCGCCGCCGCCGCGTGGCTCGTACTCCGTCGTCGGAGCTAGCCGTCTACCGCGTCCCGGCCCCCGACGCTCTGCGTCAACCACAGATCGTCATCGGCCGCCGCCAAGCGTTCCTCACTTCCCTGCACCACTTCTGGAACAAAAAGGCGGCCCGTTTCGTCGATACATGTGAGAGGCACTTGGATGCCCTGATGAACGGCTCAACAAACAATCCGGCAGGCGGCACCTATCGCCTGGCCGGTTGGAGGGAACAAAGATGAACCTGCACATCAGAAAGAAGTGGCTTGTCGGCATCGCGGTCGCGGCGCTCATGGCGTCGGCGATAGCGTGCGGCGCGAAGGCGGAGGGAGCCACGGCCGCCCCGTCCAACGGTGGAACCACCCCGGTCAACCTCGCCGCCGCGGGAGTGATCGGAGCGCCGGAGCAGCCGACGACCATCTCGGTATCCACCGACGCCGGTGAGGCCAGAGCGGCACTGTTCGCGCCGAGTGGCGATTCCGGTCAGGCCGGTATCTGGGTCAACGGCCAGTCGAGCCTGGACGTCGAGCCGGACCTGGCCGTCCTCATGCTTGGCGTCGAGTCCCGTGAAGAGACCGTCGCCGAAGCGCGCGGGGACGCCGCCGAAGCGATGGAGGCCGTGCGGGAGGCCCTGAAGGCTGAGGGCGTGGCGGAGGACGACATCAACACGACTTCGTTCAGCATCTCCCCTCAGACCGTGTGGGTCGAGATCAAGGATTCTCTGGGCACGCACGGCGAGCCGCGAATCACCGGCTACATCGTGTCCAACTCTCTCCGGGTACAGGTACGTGACCTGGAGACGATCGGGGAGGTAGTCGATTCCGCCGCAGAGGCGGGAGGCAACCTCATCCGGATCAACTCGATCACCTTCACGGTGGACGACGCGAGCGAGTACTCGGTTCAGCTCAGGCAGCAGGCCGCGGCCGACGCCATGGCCAAGGCACAGCTGTACGCCACCGCAATGGGCGTCCAGCTTGGCCCCCTGGTCTACCTGAACGAGACCAGCAGTTCCGCACCAGTCTTGAAGGCACCGATGGCGGAGATGGCGATGGCCGGTTACGACTCCAGAGCCGTCACCCCCATCAACGCGGGAGACGTGAACCTGACCACCTACATTCAGGCTGCATTCTCCATCGTGGCCCAGTAGGGCTGCGGCACCTCCTCACTCCTGCGGAACGGGCGCCCCTGTGCGGGCGTCCGTTCCGCGTCCGGATGGCGCAGGCGGCGCGCTACAATCGCTGGTGCGGCGCAAGCACCGAGCCCGGCAGACGGAGCGCGAACACGAGTTGGTATTGAGCGACCGAACGATCAGGGAGCAACTGCGGGCCGGCCGCATCGTCATCGACCCCCTTGATGACTCCGACATCCAGCCGGCCAGCGTGGATCTCCATTTGCACCGTCGGCTGCTCGTCCTCGGGAGCACGACCGCGCCCTTCATCGATCTTCGTTCGGACCTCACGGATCTTGTTGAGCCGGCCGATATCCCCGAGGACGAACCTTTTCTCATCCAGCCCGGCGAGTTCGTACTGGTGAGCACGGTCGAACGCATCGGGCTTCCGGACGATCTGGTGGCCCAGGTGAAAGGCAAGAGTTCGCTGGCGCGGGCCGGACTGCTTGTGGCCCCGACTGCCGGGTACGTGGACCCCGGTTGGGACGGCCGGCTCACTCTGGAGCTGATGAACGCCTCTCGGCTACCGGCCAGCCTGTACGCCGGGATGCGCATCTGCCAGATCTACTTCATGAGCCTGACGACCCGGGCGGACAAGCCCTACGGCTCGCCCGGCCTCGGTAGCAGGTACCAGGGCCAGAACGAGACGACCGCGAGCCGGCTGCACATCGACTTCGACAGCCGTCGCAGGCCCGCGGACGGGTAGTGGCCGCCATGACGCATATGAGGCGCGCACTGGAGCTGGCCCGGCAGGCCGTGGGACTGGTCGGGCCCCGCCCGGCTGTCGGCGCGGTGCTGGTCAAAGACGGCCGCGTGGTCGGCGAAGGCTTCACGAGGCCGGAACCGGGCCCGCACGCCGAGATCGTCGCCCTGGAGCAGGCCGGAGGCGCGGCCAGCGGTTCCACGCTGTACGCCACCCTGGAGCCCTGCTCGCACACCGGCGCCACCCCGCCCTGCACCGACGCCATCATCGCCGCGGGGGTCGCGCGCGTCGTCTGTCCGGTCCAGGACCCCTACCCGACGGTCCATGGCGAAGGATTCCGGAAGCTCCGCGATGCAGGGATCGAGGTAGTCAACAAGGTGGACGCTTCCGATCTCGCCGCGGCGCAGCAGCTGATCGAGGGCTTTTCCGCGTACGTCCGCACCGGCCGGCCGCTGATCACGGCGAAATACGCCATGAGCCTGGACGGCAAAATCGCCACGCGTACCGGTGACTCGCAGTGGATCACCGGCCCGGAGGCCCGGGCAGCCGCACACCAGATGCGCGCCGAATCCGACGCGGTGATGGCCGGAATCGGGACCGTGCTGGCCGACGATCCGCGCCTGACAGCGCGCGACCCCGAGGGCGGACACACCGGACGGCCTCGGCTTCGGGTGGTCGTGGACAGCGACGGGCGGCTGCCCCGCTCGGCGCGGCTTCTTCAGGAATCCGGCGCGGTACTATGGGCGAGAGGCGAAGGAGCGCCGCCACCGTACGAAGCGCCCGGGCTGGACGCAATCGACCTGCCGAGGCGAGGCCGCGGCGTCAGCCTGGAGGCGCTCCTGGATGACCTGGGACAGCGCGGCGCCACGACGCTGCTCGTCGAAGGCGGCGGGCGTCTGCTGGGTACCCTCTTTGACCTGGGACTGGTGGACAGGGTCGCCGCGTTTGTAGCGCCGGCGGTCATAGGCGGCGAAGACGCGCCCGGGCCGGTGGGCGGCGAAGGTGTCGCCCGACTGGCCGACGCCCCCAGGCTGGAGCGGGTCGAGACCCGCCGGCTCGGCCCCGACGTGCTGGTGACCGGGTACGTTAGTCGAGGGTGAGCCGAGGCACGACGCAGGCGCAGTTCCTGCGATCATGACGAATGGGGCTGTGCTCCGCAGCGCACCGGAGGCTGGAGGAATCAGATGTTCAGCGGGATAGTCGAGGAAGTCGGCACGTTGGTCTCGACTGACGGCGCCCGGCTGGTGGTGTCGGCCGAGATGGTCCTGGAGGACCTGAAGATCTCCGACAGCATCGCCCTGGCCGGTACGTGCCTCACAGTCGTGGACCGGACCGACAAGACCTTTACGGTCGAGGTCGTGCCGGAGACGCTCCAACGCACGAACCTGGGCGCCCTGAAACCGGGCGACGGCATCAACCTAGAAGGCTCGTTGCGGTGGCAGGACCGGGTGGGCGGCCACATGGTCCAGGGGCACATCGACTGCGTTGTCACGGTCGACTCGGTGATTCCCGAAGGCAACTCGCGCGTCGTCAGATACAGAGCACCTCTACGTATAATGCGGTACGTGGTCGAAAAGGGCTTCGTCGCGCTCGACGGCGTCAGCATGACAGTAGTGAACCGTGACGACGAGTCGTTCTCGGTCGCGGTGATCCCGTTCACGTGGGACCACACCACGTTCTCGGAGCGCGACGTCGGCAGCGGCGTGAACCTGGAGGCCGATGTCACCGCGAAGTACATCGAGCAGCTGATCCTCCCGTACGTCGCCCCGGATCAAGTACCGGACGCATAACCGCCAAAGGCAGCGAACGTATGCCAACCCAGTCCGTGGAAGACGCCGTTCAGGCGTTTCGCGAAGGCCGTTTCGTCATCATCGTCGACGACGAGGACCGGGAGAACGAGGGCGACCTGGTCCTCCCCGCGGACTGCGTCACGGCCGAGGCCATCAACTTCATGGCAACCCACGCGCGCGGCCTGATATGCGCGCCGATGGAGGGTGGGCAGCTGGACGCGCTCGGCCTCCCGCAAATGGTGGACACGAACACCGAGCGGCACGGGACGGCCTTCACCGTCTCGGTCGATGCCGCACAGGGCGTCACCACGGGCATTTCAGCGGCCGATCGCGCCCACACGGTGAAAGTCCTGGCCAGCCCCCTGTCGAAGCCCACTGACCTCGCCCGCCCGGGCCACGTGTTCCCGCTGCGTTACCGGACCGGTGGCGTGCTGGTCCGCGCCGGCCAGACAGAGGCGTCCGTGGACCTGGCCCGTATGGCCGGACACACGCCGGCCGCTGTCATCTGCGAGATCATGAACGCGGACGGCACCATGGCCCGGCGTCCCCACCTGGAGGAGTTCTCTAGGCAGCACGGGATCGGCGTCGTCACCGTGTCAGACCTGATCGCGTATCGGTTCCGGCACGAGAATCTGATCGAACGCGTCGCCGAAACGCAGCTCCCCACGGAGTGGGGCGAGTTCAGGGCTGTCGCCTACAGCAGCAGGGTAGACCCGTCCGAGCACGTGGCTCTGGTGATGGGCGACATCCGCGCCGATGAGCCGGTGCTCGTCCGCGTGCATAGCGAATGCCTGACGGGCGACGTCTTCGGGAGCCTGCGTTGCGACTGCGGAGACCAGCGGCGTATCGCGCTCGAAGCCATCGCGGCTGAGGGTCGCGGAGTGTTCCTGTACATGCGGCAGGAGGGACGCGGCATCGGGCTGCACAACAAGCTCAAGGCGTACGCCCTCCAGGACCAGGGCATGGACACCGTCGAGGCGAACGAAAGCCTGGGATTCCCGCCGGACCTGCGCCAGTACGGCGTCGGCGCGCAGATCCTCGTGGACCTCGGCGTGCGCAAGTTCAGATTCCTCACGAACAACCCCAAGAAGGTCGTTGGCCTGGACGGCTTCGGCCTGGAGATGGCGGAGCGCGTGTCCATCATTGCGCCGATGCGCGACGAGAACCGCCGATACCTGGATGCCAAGAGAGAGAAGCTGGGTCACATGATCGACGCCAGCGAGGTGCCCGGCTCGTGAGCCCGTCCGGCGGCCGCCGTGAACTGATCGG
>CAYYFS010000066.1:0-2537 GCA_964471055.1 uncultured Dehalococcoidales bacterium | reverse complement strand
ACGGATCACTACGAGCACGTGTCCGCCGCGGCCAGGGACGGCATCCTCCGGGCATCGATCGAGACCGGTACGCCCGTGATTTTCGGCGTGCTGACGACAGCCACGGCCGCACAGGCTATGGCGCGGGCGGAGCACGGGGCCGAGTACGCCCGGGCCGCCGTCGAGATGGGCATCCTGATGCAGTCCCTCTCCGACGTCGGCTTCTAGGGCCGCGGCCGCCACCGTGCTACTCTGCCGCTAGCGCCCGCCCTGCCCTACCGGGTGCCCGGTACAACTGCCATGGCGGATCTTCCGACAACCGGACGCGCCGCCCCGCGCGTCATCTTTCACGCCGACCTCGACGCCTTCTTCGCCGCTGTCGAACGGACCCTCGATCCTTCGCTCATCGGCAAGCCCGTCATCGTCGGCGGTACCGTAGCACGCAGCGTCGTTAGCTGCGCCTCGTACGAAGCCCGGGTCTACGGCGTGCGTTCCGCCATGCCCACGGCGGAGGCGCGTCGACGCTGCCCGCAAGGCGTCTTCCTGCGCGGCCGTCACGAGGAGTACGGGCCGGTTAGCCGACGGTTCATGGACATCCTGCGGGACTTCTCGCCGCTGGTGGAGCCGGTGAGCGTCGACGAGGCGTATGTCGACATGACCGGCACCGAGCGCCTGTTCGGCCCGCCCGAGCGGTCGGCGCAGGCCATCAGGACGCGGACCACCGATGAGCTGTCGATCAACGTGTCCATCGGCGTGGGTGCATCGAAGCTGGTGGCGAAGATCGCGTCCGACAAGTGCAAGCCCGACGGGATGCTCATCGTGCCGCCGGAGGACTCGGCCTCCTTCCTGGCCCCGCTGCCGGTGCGGGAGCTGCCGGGCATCGGCCCCCGCGCCGACGCCGCGCTGGAGAGCCTGGGCGTGCGGACGCTGGGCGCGCTGGCCACGTTCCCAGAGGGGCCGCTTCGCCGTGCGCTGGGAACCCGGTCAGCGGAGTCGCTGCGGCGGCGCGCTGCAGGGATCGACACGTCACCCGTCACGCCCGTGTCCGAGGCGAAATCGATCAGCGCCGAGACCACGTTCGACCAGGACAGGGACGACCTGCCGTTCCTTTCCGGCGTGATCAGGGAGTTGTCCGAGCGCGTGGGGACGCGGCTGCGCAGGTCCCAGCGGCGCGCCGGCACGGTCACGCTCAAGCTGCGGTACCACGACTTCACCACCATCACCCGTCAGACCACGCTCCGGACGCCGGTGGACGGCAACGATGCCATCTTCCGGCCGGCGGACAAGCTCCTGCGTACCGCCATGCGCGCCCGGCGTGCAAGGGTGCGGCTCCTCGGCGTCGGCGTTTCCGGGCTGTCGGAGGTCGCGGGCCAGCTCTCGCTGCTGGACACGGCGAACGAGGACGATTCCGCGATCAGCGGGGCCATGGACGCCATCCGGGAGCGATTCGGTCGCGAGGCCATTCGCCGAGGCAACACGAGACGCCGGACGCGCGGTCCCTCGGGAACACCGCCATCCTGAGCGCCGACAGTGTCGGGGTCGAAACGCACGCTCAGCGGTGAAGGGGATGAACGGCTCACCGCGCACGCTGCACCCCAGATTGAGACGGCCCGATGTGCTCTGGTAAAATCGCGTCCAGTTGGGACGCACTGGCGATTCGTCCAGCGGTAGGACACCAGACTCTGAATCTGGGAACCCAGGTTCGAATCCTGGATCGCCAGCCAAACTGCACCCAAACCAAAGGAGCCACCCGGATTGGCGGGTGGCTCCTTGCGTTCCTGGTCACGGATGGTCACGAAGCACCATGAGCGAGGGGCTTCCGCGGCTCCGGCGTGGCGGACGCAAACCCCTGGTCGGAACCCCTGGGCGACCCGTTCCAACAGTCGCTTGCACAAAACGTAGGCCGGCGGCGGATGCGAGTGTGATCTGGACACTCGCGAACTACCTGTAGCTTCCGTAGGCCTTGTGCGCCTCCAGCATTGCGCGGAAGTTCTCAACGGGCGCGTCTGCCTGGATGTTGTGGGACGTGCCAAGTATGTAGCCGCCGCCCGGAGCAAGAGCCTCGATCCTATCTCGTGTTTCCCGCCGTACATCGTCGGCTGACCCAAACGGCATCGTCCGCTGAATCGAAATACCTCCGTGGAACGAAAGGCGACTGCCGAAATCGGCCTTCAGACTCTCCGCGGTCATGCCCTCAGCCTCCGGTTGGATCGATTGCAGTACGTCCAGCCCCCGTTCAACCAGTGGCGGGATGAGGGGTCTGACGGCCCCGCAGGTGTGATGCATGACGCGCGCACCGTGGCCCTTCGCGATCCGCACGTAGTCGGCAAAGCCGTCTCCCAGAAAGGCCTCCCACATCTGCCGGGAGACCAACGGCCCCCGTTGGGACCCGAAGTCGTCCCCCATCATCAGAGCATCAAGCTTCCCGTTGGCCGCCTCGAAGATCCGGTTCGAGTATTCGCAGTAGAAACCACGTATGTGGGAGAACACGGCCCGAGTCAGGTCCGGGTTCTCGATCATGTCCAGGTAGATCTGCTCCATGCCTCGGAGATACATGC
>CAYYFS010000065.1:0-11094 GCA_964471055.1 uncultured Dehalococcoidales bacterium | reverse complement strand
ACCCCGAATGGATGATGGCGCCGGTCGACAGGATTGTGGGCACCAGGACTAGCGGAAGGTCTTTGTCTATGGAGACGTACTTGGCCGCGTCCAGAGCGCGACCGCCACCGATCCCTACGACCAACTCCGCTTCACCCGGCAGGCTGTCGCTCAGCTCCTGGAGGACCGCCCAGTCGAGCATCCCCGCGTGAGCGACAGCAGCGGGTGGGGTGCCCAGTTCTGATTTCGCTGCCTCAAAACCGGACGGCGTGGTGACTGCCAGGTACGGCGGCCAGGATGAGCTTTCACGGTGCAGGAGCCCGGAGCCGTAGCGGATCTCGACTTCGGAGGCGGGGCGGCCCCGTCCCGATGGGAGCGCCCAGCCCCGGGTGCGATCAGACAACGGGCAATCTCCGATCAGCCAGGCGCCCGGAGCACGGCTCCTACAGTTGCCTCAACCGCGGATCGAGGTAGTCCCGCAGCCAGTCGCCCAAGAAGTTGAACGCGAACACAGTCAGGAATATGCATCCGCCCGGCATCACCGAGATCCACCATTCGGAGGTGATGTACTGCCGTCCGTCCGCCACCATGCTGCCCCACGCCGGTTGCGGCGCCGGGATGCCGATGCCAAGGAAGCTCAGGACAGATTCGGTCAGGATCAGGCTGCCCACCTGGAGCGTGGCGAGCACGACGACGATGTTGATCACACCCGGGAAGATGTGGCGGATCCCGATGCGTATCGCCGAGGCCCCGGAGATGCGCGCGCTGTCCACGTAGTCCAGGCTCTTCAGCTGTAGCGTGAGCCCCCTCGTCTGGCGCGCGAAGGCGGGCCAGCTGACCAGGGAGAGCAGGATCAGTACAAGTTGCAGGCTTGCCCCCCAGATGACGGCGGCGACCAGGGCGAGCAGCAGGAACGGTATGGCGTAGGTGAGATCCACGAGCCGCATGATGAGCTCTTCCCAGAACCCACCGACGTAGCCTGCGACTATGCCCAGAACCGTGCCGACTAAACCCCCGCAGCTCAGCACGATGGCGGCGACCATCAGCGAGATTCGCGAGCCGTGGATCATCCGGCTCAGCAGATCCCGTCCGATGTAGTCCGCGCCCAGGAGGAACTCGGAACTGCCCCCTTCCATCCATACCGGCGGCGTCCCGATCGCGGGGAGTTGACCCTCAAGCGGGTGTTTCGGGGCAACCCAGGGAGCGAAGATCGCAATGACTGCCAGCAGCAACACGATGGCCACCGGGAGAACCGGGTACCTCCGGACGAATCTCCAGGCCGTTTGCAGCTGCCCCGCCCAGCCCCACCGTCGGGACCGCGCGTTGCGGCTAGTAGATGCGGATTCTGGGATCGATGATTGCATATGCCAGGTCTGCCGCCAGATTGGCCAGAACGAATATCGCCGCGAAGATCACAGCCAGGCCGGTCACGAGCGGGAAGTCGTTCTTCAACACCGCTTGCACAGCCAGCCGGCCTATGCCCGGCCAGGCGAACACTGTCTCCACCACGACGGTGCCGACGAGGAAACTCGCCAGCAGGATCGCGGCCACCGTGAGCGGCGCCACCAGCGCGTTCTTCAGCGCGTGCTTGAAGATCACTTTGACAGGACCCACGCCTTTCGCCCGGGCCAGCTTCACGTACTCGCTGTCCAGCACTTCGAGAAGTGCCGAACGGGTAATCCGCGTCAGGCCCGCGGACGCGAGCCAGGCAAGCGTCGTCACCGGGAGCACGAAGTTGGTCCAGTTGCCGCGCGTCGACGTGGGAAGCCACCCAAGAGTCACTGCGAACACCCAGATCAGGACCAGTGCGACCCAGAACGGGGGAGCGGCCTGTCCGACCAGTGCGAACCCTCGAATAAGAAGGTCCACAAACTTCCCGCGCGACACCGCCGAAGCGATACCCAGGCTCACGCCGATAACGACAGCAAACCCGTACGCGATCCCGGACAGCTGGAGCGTGGCGGGGAATCGCTCCATTATCACGTCCAGCGAGTTGCGCTTGTGCCAGACTGAATCGCCGAAATTGCCTTTGAAAGCGCGGCCCGCCCACAACAGGTACTGCATGACCGGGTGCCGGTCGAGACCCATCGCCTTGCCGCGAGCGTCCCACACTTCCTGGGACCACCGAGTACCCGGCGTCATGTACAGCAACCGCGGATCACCCGAAAGCCGGGACAGCGTGAAGACGATGATGGAGATTCCCACCATCACGAGCGCCATGTTGAAGATGCGTATCGCGAGGAACCGGGCCATTTCGTCTCCGTAGTCCCCGCACCGCTTTCGGCGGCGCTTCCAGGTACTGGTTCACAGACCTGAAGTCAGACCCTTTTGGCCATTCTCCAGGAAGGCTCCATCCGCCAGTTTCGCACAAGAGTTCCGGCGGCACCGCGCGCGCGGCGCCGCCGGAACTCCAAGATGTCCAGTGTCTCTTGAATCTACTTGAGAGTCATGGATTCAGGCCTGTTCGGCAACACGTCCACGGTGTTGTACGGGTCCCACTGGTCGATTCGCGGGCCAACCGCGAACAGGAGGGCCGGTGTCTGGTACATCGGAATGAACAGCATCCAATGTGACAGGTAGTCCTGCACTTCGAAGTTGTTCGCGATGCGCTTGTTGACGTCCGGCTCGGTTGCGTTCCGCAGCCCGATCTCGCACAGCTCGTCTTCCAGAGTGAAGCCGACGATGTGTCCGGCGTGCGGGCAAATGTACCTTGCCGAAGTCGCACCCGGAATCCAGTTGATGCCGTGTGTGAACGGGACGTTGATCGTCTTGTCGACGGTCTGCGGTCGGCGCGTGGCGTACTCCGTCTTGTCGATGGTCACGTTCATCCCCAGGTTCTGCCGCCACATCTCAGCCGTTGCCTCGGCTGCAGCGACCGTACCCGGAGCGAAGTTGGCAGGCACCCACATCTCGTAGTCGAATCCGTTCGGGTACCCGGCCTGAGTCATGAACTCCTTGGCCTTCGCAACGTCGTACGGGATGACCCACTCGTCTTTGTGGGCGGGGTCGTCCGGCAGGACGTTCTGCCACGCGTAGATCGGCCGGCCCAGTCCATTCAGGACGTACTTGACAATCGACTCCTGGTCGACAGTCATGGCCATGGCCCAGCGGACCAGACGCGCGTTTTCCATGCTCTCCGCGTTGCCCAGCTCACCGACCCACGGGTAGCCCTTGGCAAGCGCTTCGTCGTAGCCGGGCCGGGGCATGACTCCGCCCTCGCAGCCGGGGCAGGTGGTGCCCCAGTAGTTGCCGGCCAGCTGGAAGCCCTGAGGCCTCGCGACGCCGATTTCCTGGTAGCGGCCACCGATGGCAGCCACCGTGGCCATTACCGTCTGCGGAGTCAGCTGGCCGATGTCGATTTCGCCAGCACGGAGGGCCGCGTCACGAGTCGCCTCTTCCGGCATGTTCACGATGTTCACGTACTTCACGTGAGGAACGATCCCGGTCCAGTGTTCCGTGACCGCTTCCAGCCGGACTTCCTCTTCACCCTTCCAGCTCGTGCAGGTGTACTTGCCGGTCCCGATCGGGGTCTTGGCGAACTCCTCGTCGCCGAGCTCGTCATAGGCGTCCTTGTTGACAATGACGATGCCGTTGAACCCTGCGTTCCCCTGCAGCCATGCCCAGGTCGGGTCGAAGCCGCCTTCCTCGATGTTCTGCTTGACGGTCATCGGGCCGAGGACGTCGAACCCGAGCTTCATCTCCGGTCCGATCTCTTCCGCTCCGTTGTTCACAGAGTCGGTCGCGAAGGCCGCGTTGTACGTGAACGCAACGTCTTCCGCGTCCACGGTTCCCCAGTCCCCGTACAGCGTGTGCCAGGGGATGTTCTCGCGGATCTCGAACGTAATGCTCGTCAGGTCCGACGAGACTTCCCACGACTTGGCGATGCCGTTGTCGTCGGGATCGTATCCCTGCATGGGTGGTGCAGCTGGCGGGGCCACGTGTGGCGCCCTGACCAACGTCTCGTAGACCGAGAAGTCCTTGCCTACGCCACCGAGAGCCGAGATGTCCCTTCGGGGGTACTGGATCAACGGGGCCAGTTCTGGGATTGCGATCGTCACGCTGCCGGCCGGTGCCGGTGCAGTGGCCGGCGCCGTTGGCGCGGGCTTGGCCGTCGCCGCAGGTTTCGCTGGCTTTGCTGGATCTGCTGTCGCCGCAGGTGCGGCTGTGGCCGCGGGCTTTGCCGTGGCAGCGGGTGCCGCCGTGGCCGCCGGCTTCGCCGTGGCCGCAGGCGCCTGCGTGGCCGCCTCTTCTTCGTCGCCGCCGCAGGCGATTACCGCCATCAACGCGCCGCCGAGAAGCAGGCCGGCAAGCAGCCTCCAATGTCGGAACTTCATATCAATCACTCCAGTTACGCACTCCGTGTGGTTGGTCCGGCACGTAGCGGAAGGACCGCGAAAGCCTCTTCCGCCCGCGGCGAGAAGAGTTCCGGTGGGCGTTTCCCAGTTATTGGGGTTACGTCACCTCCTGCCCGCCACCGTGCTCACCGGCAAACACCGGCCCACGCGCATCGGCTGATCGGCGGAATAGTCAGGGCAAGTTAGCACCGGGGGTAGTAGGTGTCAACCAGTTC
Organism: uncultured Dehalococcoidales bacterium; assembly: GCA_964471055.1. Lineage (GTDB taxonomy): Bacteria > Chloroflexota > Dehalococcoidia > Lucifugimonadales > Lucifugimonadaceae > CAYYFS01. Next base: position 6,545 of record CAYYFS010000065.1, on the reverse strand, counting down.
CGGGGGCTCCACCGTTGTTAGGCTCGCGCGCGTCGCGCTCGCACATGCCGCTGCCTCATGTGCCCCATGGCCCGATGGTTGCTGACGCGCGCCGGATTGACTCTGCGACAAGGGGCTGTAGATTGGCAGGGTTCGCGAAGACCGGTGGGCTTGCGGAAACACCGCATGTGGCGACAGGGGAAGAACGGCATGAGCAGCGGTTTCGAGATTCTGAGTCCTGAGTTCGAAGCGGTGATCGCGTCGTCGTCGAGGCTGGAGAAACTGGCGGGGGACATGACGTTCACCGAGGGGCCGGTGTGGGTCCGGAAGGGTGGCTACCTGGTCTGGAGCGACGTACGGGACGACCGGATGATGCGATGGTCGTCGACGGGAGGGGTATCCGTGTACCGGGCGCCGTCGCACAACGCGAACGGCAACGCGGTGGACGGCGAAGGGCGTCTGGTCACGTGTGAGCACTCGGGACGGCGGGTGTGCCGCGAGGAGGCGGACGGCACGGTCGTCGCGGTGGCCGACAGCTACGAGGGAGGCAGGCTCAACTCGCCGAACGACGTTGTAGTGAAATCGGACGGCTCTATCTGGTTCACGGACCCTCACTACGGCATCAGGGACCTTGGTCCTGAGGCAAGGGAGCAGCCGGAGAACTACGTGTTCCGGGTTGACCCGTCGTCGAAGGAGATTGAGGTCGCCGCCAACGGTTTCGAGATGCCCAACGGGTTGGCTTTCTCTCCGGATGAGGGCGTGCTGTACGTGGCGGATTCGGGCAATCCACCGGCTCACATACGGTCGTTCGACGTCGCTGACGGCAGGCGGCTGACGAACGACAGGGTGTTTGCGGAAATATCGCCGGGGGTGCCGGACGGCTTCCGCGTGGACGTGCAAGGCAGGCTGTTCACGAGCGCCGCGGACGGCATTCATGTCCTGAATCCGGACGGACGATTGATCGGGAAGATCCTGTGTCCGGAATCGCCTTCGAACTGCGCTTTCGGGGGGGAGGACGGGACGGTCCTCTTCATCACGGCGCGCACGTCCGTGTACGGGATCAAGCTGGCAACCTCGGGAGCATGACGCAGCGGGGTCGCCGGAGCTCCGCCAACCGGGCATCCACCCGATCGCATTTGAAGGCGCGCGCCGTCTGGCCTATCATCATGCCGCCCTCAGGCGCGCCTGATGCACGCCGTCACGCAAGGTAGACACCGATGAACCCTTTCCGGCCTTCAGCCAGCAGATCGTTCCGCCAGTTCGGCCTCGCGGCGGGTCTGCTACTCGCGTTCATCCTCGCGACCGCATGCGGGTCCGAAGGGGACCCCGCGGACAAGGGAGAAGAGGGTTTCCAGAAGATCACCGCGTCCGACCGAATCCTCACCATCGACGATCTGAAGGCGATCGGCTACAAAACCTCGAAGCAGTACGAGGTGGAGGGGCTCCCGTCCGCCGTCGACGCGTGGCTCGGCTTCTGGGGCCCCGACCCGTACAGCCGCAAGGACTACGAACTGCGGTTCTACGCCTCCCACGCAGACGCTGTCGAGCACGGCGTGCCCCTCGCCGACGAGGCCACCGGCGAGAAAGCGTGGGACTACAAGGACAACCCCACCTGGGAACAGGGAGCGAAGGACCGCTGGCAGCTCGCGCGCGTGGGGATGGGCGCGGTGGGAGCGCACGTGGCCTCGGGGCCGTCGCCGAAGTACGCCGATTTCGCAGTCTTCGGCAACATCGCGATGCTCTGCGAGGGGGCCGACTCGAGTCAATCCCTCGAACGGTGCGAGAGTCTGGTCAACGCACTGAGCGGTGACGGCGATCAGTGACCGGTGCGGGGCCCGCCCGCGCTGCCGGCTCTCGACCACCCCGCGGCAGCAAAACGGAAACACGGAGGAAGAAGCTATGGCGCGCAAGGTATCGGGCCATTCGCACCGAAGCCGCTGGGCCTCTGCCCTGATTGTCGCCCTGGCGATCTCGCTCGTCCCGCTCGCGATCGGCTGCGGCGGCGGGTCTGAGGCAGGCAAAGAGGAGTTCCAGAAAGTCACTGAAGTCGATACCGTCTACACCATCGACGACCTGCTCGAAATCGGGTTCAGGACGTCGAAGCACTACGACGTGGAAGAACTGCCAGGCGGGCTCGACGCGTGGCACGGATTCTGGGGTCCGGACCCCTACAGCCGCAACGATTATGAAGTACGCTTCTACGCCTCTCACGCGGACGCCGTTGAGCTGGGCACCGCCCTGGCCGATCAGGTCACGAGCAGCGACCGCCTGCGCGCGAACAAGGACAACCTGACCTGGGAGGCCGGCAAGAAAGAATGGTGGATACGAACCTCGGTGATAGGCATCGTCGGCGGTGCGGGTGCACAGAACACGGCCAGGTACGGCGACTTCGCGATATACGGCAACATGGTGATGCTCTGCGAAGGCCAGGACTCCTCGGTATCCCTCGAGCATTGCGAGGGGTTGGTCAACGAGGTAAGCGGCGCAGGCGCCGAGTAGCGTCAGCGCGTCCCAACTGAAGGAACGGAGGTATCAATGGCCGGCGGCTACATGGGCAAGCTCCTCTTCGTGGACCTCTCGAAGGGCACGCTAGCGGAAGAGCCCCTTGAGGAGCGGATGTGCCGCGACTTCGTCGGTTGCCAGGGCATAGGCGTGCGCGTCCTCTACGAACGCATGCAGGCCGGCGCCGATCCACTGGGCCCCGCTAACATCCTCGGCTTCGTGTCAGGTCCGCTCACCGGTACTCCGGCCATCGCAGCGGCGCGGTACGTCGTCGTCGGCAAATCTCCCCTCACCGGAGCGTGGGGCGAGGCCAACTCCGCAGGAGACTTCGGCGCGTACCTGAAGTTCGCCGGTTTCGACGGCATCTTCTTCTCGGGCATCTCGCCGAGGCCCGTCTACCTGGGCATCGAAGATGGCGAAGCCGCGCTGCATGACGCAGCGAGGTTGTGGGGCAGAGACACCCAGGACATCGAAGACATGCTCCAGGCCGAGCACGGGATGGACGCCCGTGTCGCCTGCATCGGACCGGCCGGTGAGAAGAAGTCCCTGCTTGCAGCCATCATCAACGACAAGGGGCGCGCCGCGGCCCGTGCGGGGCTGGGCGCGGTCATGGGCTCCAAGCTGCTCAAGGCCATCGTGGTCCGAGGCGGCGCGCAGGTTTCGATGGCCGATGCTGAGAAAGCCCGACGCCTGCACTCCCAATGGGCGGCCCGCATCGAGGACGAAGGGCTCGCACTCCGCAAGTACGGCACATCCGTCTACACGGCCGACTACGCCGACATCGGCGACTCCCCTGTCAGGAACTGGACCGGCGCGGCTCGCGAGGATTTCCCGACCGTCCAGAGCATCGCGGACGATTCCGTCATAGCCGAGCAGGAGCGGCCCTACGGCTGCTGGCAGTGCACCATCGCCTGCGGCGGGCACATGAAGGCCAAACAGGGACGACTACCCGTCTCCCACAAGCCGGAGTACGAAACCCTCGCCATGACGGGCACGAACTGCCTGAACGACGACCTCGACTCCATCATCCGCGTCAACGACATCTGCAACGCGCAGGGCCTCGACACGATCTCCATCGGTGCCACCGCGGCCTTCGCCATCGAGTGTTACCGGAACGAGATCATCACCGCGGACGACACGGGCGGTCTTGAGCTGAACTGGCGCGACGGAGAGTCCATCGTCGCACTTGCCGGAAAGATCGCCCGGCGCGAGGACATCGGCGACGTTCTGGCCGACGGCGTGATGAGAGCGGCAGAACGGCTCGGCAAAGGGGCAGAAGCCTTCGCGGTCCATTCGCATGGCCAGGAACTACCGGCCCACGATCCCAAGTTCGTGCCGAGCCTGGCCGTCTCCTACCGCATGGACGCCGCGCCCGGCCGACACACGCTCGGCGGTGCGAGCTGGGCGATGGGCGTCAACTTCATGGAGGACACCCGGCCGGACAAGTACCAGTCGGAGGGCTTTGGCGACATACATCGCAAGGCCATGAGCATGTTCCAGACCGTCAATGCCGTTGGCGTATGCCGTTTTGCGTACAACTCGCATGACGTCCGATTTATCACCGACTTCCTGGAAGCGGTCACCGGCCGGGAGCACTCTCTGGAGCAATGCATCGAGGCGGGAGAGCGCATCGCGACGCTCAGGCACATGTTCAACCTGAGGGAGGGATTGAACCCCCTCGACTACCACATGAACGGCAGAGCGATCGGGAAGCCGTCGCTCGCGAAAGGGCCCCTGGCCGGCGTCACCGTGGACGACAAGGCTCTGCTCGCCGACTACCTCAGGATCATGGACTGGAATCCGGAGACCGCCCGCCCGAGCGAGGCGAAGCTCCGGGCCCTCGGCCTCGACGACCTCACCTCAGACTAGTAGCCGTCCCTCGCGAACAGGCGCCCAGACCGCCATCCCGAGGCTCTCGGAGGGTGCGCGGCCTGCCCCGCCATTCTGAGCGCGCCCTGAGCTTGTCCTGACGGCCGAAGGGGGCGCGGCCCTTCACTTCGCGACGCGCGTCAGGAAGTCACCGACTTCTCGCTGATACTGGACCTGGTCCCGGTTCCACGCGCCCACGTGCCTCGCGCCTTCCACTTCGACGTACCGCACGATGTCCGGGCGTTGCTCCGCGAGGGTCCGGCTCGTCCCGATGGGCACAGTCGTGTCCTCGTCGCCGTGGAAGAGCAACACCGGCGCCTGAAGCTCATCGACCCGGCGCAGGAAATCCATGCCCCCCCAGTCCACGTCGAACCGGAGAGCCGACAGCCACTTCGCCGTCGCCCCAACGAACCCGGGCAGATTACGCCGCTGCGTCGCGAAGTCCACCGTCGCTCCGAAATCGAGCATCGGCGCGTCCAAGATCACGCCCGACACCCTGTTCGCCAGCGCGGACTCGTAAAGGAAGCTCGCGCAGACGCCGCCTCCCATGCTGAACCCCAACAGCACCAGGTCATTCGCCCCGTTGGCCAGCGCGTACTGCGCGGCCGCCTCCAGGTCCTCCCACTCTGTCCCGCCGAACTGGTAGTAGCCCGTCGGGTCCTCGGGCACGCCCACGTCATTGCGGTATGAGATCACCAGCGACGGCAACCCGGCGGACACCGCCAGCGGCAACGTACGCAATGCCTCGGTCTGGTTGGCCGTCCTGCCGTGCACGAATATCGCCCAGGTGTCGTCATCGCCGTCCACGTACCACGCGGGCAGGTCCCCTATCGGCGCGGCCACGGTCACATCGTCGAAGGCCATTCCATGGGCCCGTTGTGGATCGCCCGGAAACGCGTCGCCGGTCGTCCGGGCCTTCTCGCCAGCCACGATCGCGCCTTCGAGCAGCGTGAACCGCCTGGTCACCGTCCCCTCGGTCTCCGTCACGATCTCCCCGACCTGCCCGTAGCCGGCCTCACCCTCGAGTCCCCAGAGGCCCGCCTCGTTCCAGGCACCGTCTTCTTCGAAACCCAAGACGATCCGGTCGGCCCCAACCTCGGTCACGTCCAGGTCGAACTCCTCCGAGCTGTGGTCGATCTTCAGTCCATCCTTCTCGATCTCACCCGAGTAGTACCACCCGATGCCGAAGTCGACCACGATCAACAGAACAACGACGCTGACAATAGCCAGCGTGATGCGCTTCCAGGGGATGCGCGAGACCAGCGACGGTGATGGACCAGCCTGGAGTCCCATGGCTACCCTCCCCGCCCGTCGTCGGGTGCGCCGGGCGCTTATGCGGTATCGATCCGGGCCATTGAGTACGGCAGAAGCGATATCTGCAGCGCGCCGTGCCGGGTTCGCATCAGTTCGCCCTCACGACCACGGAACGTTTCCGGCGCGAGCATCGCCTCTTCGGCGTTCGTCTCATCGAGATATCGGAGCCGCACGTTCTCATCCAGGTTCTCGACCGTCACTTCCTGCGGCTCGGCGGTCATGTTCGACAGCAGCACCCGAGTCCGGCCGTTCTTGATCAGCGCCAGCCCGTCAGAGACCAGCGGGTCGCTGGAGATCGCGGGTACGACGAGCCCGCCTGAGAACTCCCCTACGTCTGCGAACACGTGGTACATGGGGAAGACGCATCCGGGCAGCGACCTGAACGCGTCCGGTGTTTGCGAGCCCTGTCCCGTTTCCATCACGCCCCGCCAGCCCGTCGTCTCGAAGTACGTGGTGCTATCGACGGCGCTCTGGCCCAGGTACTTCATGCTGCCCGCGGTCCAGGCAGCGCCGAACAGCGACATCTGTCTCACGTCCACCTGCGAGGGCAGCTCGCCTTCAAGCGGTTCTGCCTCCGGCCCGGTCGCGTTCGGGTTGAAACGGGGTTTCAGAGTCACCGGGCTGATCACGATCGGCAGGCCACCCACGAACTGCCGGGCGCTTTCGACCGTCGCCGCCTGTGCTTCGAGTGTCTCCACCATCGACGAGTTGTCGAAGGCGTGTACCTGCGGGTTCAGGGAGTAGCAGACGGCATCCGCGAACGGCGGCTCCGGCCTGCCCCTGTTCAGCTCCGTGAAGTAGGCGGGTGCACCCGCGACGATGGGCGCGTCCTCACCGTATCGCCCGAGGTGCTCGCGGGCCATGGACACCCATCTCGCAGT
>CAYYFS010000064.1:0-11259 GCA_964471055.1 uncultured Dehalococcoidales bacterium | reverse complement strand
CGCGTGTGGGCCGCATCGAATGCCAGCGCGCCCACAGCACCCAGCCCTACCCAGATGAGCAGCGCCAGAAAGGTCATCAGGGTGATAAGGGGCACAAGCGTCGACTCGGGCGGGCGGCTCTTCACCACGATGGGCGGGTGCAGCGCGAAGACGACCGAGAAATGGGCAACGAAGATCATGCCCATCAGCGTCCCGGAAAGCACGCCTGCGAGCCAGAGCATCAATCGGCCGATCTGCCGGGTGTTGCACCTGCCGGCGGGTCCCACCGGCGAACGAGGAACGCTCGCCAGCCCCGCTGAGTCTGCAGCATCAGCTGCCAGGCCAGGCCGACTTCACGAGACGGCGCCAGCGCGAACATCGCCGGCCCCGCCCCACAGAGTGTGATCTCGCGCGCGCCCACGACCCTGAACCCCTCCAGGTATTCGCCCCACGCTGGGAAGACTCCCGGCGCCAGGGCATCGAATCCATTGAAGAGAAACTCCGGCGGCGTATCCCCGCCCCCCCTGATACGCCCTGCCAGCTTGTGCGTGAGCACGCCCCGCGTCAGGCGGCCGCTATCGACGCGGGCAAACAGAGCGGCTGTCTTGCCGGGTATCTCGATCTCCGGCGCCAGGATAACCAGCCAGTCGATGTGGGCGGACGGAAGCGGGGCTACGTCCTCTCCCCTGCCCTGGACGAGTGCGGTGCCTCCCGTAAGGAAGAACGGCACGTCAGAGCCGATCTCCGCCGCGACCTCTGCCAGCTCAGCGTGTTCGAGTCCGGTTCCCCACAGGTGGTTGAGACCGGTGAGGACCGCGGCGGCATCGCTCGACCCACCTCCCAACCCTGCCGCGACCGGGATTCGCTTCTGAAGCGTGATTCGCGCGCCCTGCTTCGAGTCGGTGCGGGCTCGCAGGGCGCCGGCCGCCAGCAGCGCCAGGTTTGCCTCATCGGGGATCGACCCGTCGTCACACTCGATCTGCACGTCCGACGCAGGACTGAGCGTCACGGTGTCGTGAAGCGAGACTGTCTGCATCACCGAGGCGAGGTTGTGGTATCCGTCGGCCCGTCTGCCGAGTATCTCCAGCGTCAGGTTGATTTTGGCGTGAGCTTCGACGGTCAGGCCCCCATCCGTTGTGCCCCGGGTCACGGCGTCGCCTCCCGGCCGGCATACGCTCGCCGTTTCCATGCCTGGTACAGGTCGCCCCACTCCGGTAGAGACAGCGTGGCGGGCCGCCTCGTGCCGTCGATACCGGCGTCCGACAACAGCGTGGCCGAATCCGAGGCCGGGACGCGCAGACCGTTTGCCAGAGAGTTGCGAAGCTGCTTCCTCGGCGCGGAGAACCCGGCTCGGGCCACCGTGAAGAAGTCGTCCACCGAATCCAGGGCGAGTACCGGTCGGTCGCGCACGTCCAGACGGACCACGGTCGAATGCACTTTCGGCGGAGGAGAGAAGGCCCGAGGCGGCACGGTGCACACGGCTCGTGCCCCGGCGTAGAGCTGCACGGCAACCGAGAGAAGTCCCATCTTCCCGGGTTCCGCCGTCATCTCCCGCGCCACCTCGCGCTGCACCATGACCACCATGATGACCGGCGGGCTGGTCGATTCCAGATACAGCCTGACAATCGGCGTCGCGGCGTAGTACGGCAGGTTGCCGATTGCCTTGTAGGGCCGCTGGGAGAGGGCGGGCATGCCCGCCGGGTCCAGCAGGCGTGCATCGCCCTCGACCACCTGCACGCGCGTGTCACCCGCGTATTCGCAACGGAGCCGTGACGCGAGCCCTGCGTCGATCTCCAGCAGCACGAGTCGGCCGACCGCGTCCGAGAGGCGACGCGTCAGCGCCCCGCGGCCCGGGCCGATTTCCACCACGGTGTCGTCAGGTGACGGCTCCGCAGCGGCCACAATCCGGGCGGCCACGGACGGGTCTTTCAGGAAGTGCTGGCCGAGCCGGCGCGGGGTCATGTGCTGGCGACCGTGCAGAATCGGGCGATGTGCCGGCCCGTCGCATCGGCGGTCTCCGGCACATTCCCCTGTGGATAGCGAAACATCGGCCGTGCACCCCCCTTCGACCGGCGACCCTGAGTGTGCGCAAGACAGCCGGCTCAGGCCAGGCACGCCTGCGGCACCCGAGGGATCCCACTTACCGCTGCTTCCTTCCGGATCTGACGGGGTTCGCGGGGCCTCGTCGCGCAGGACCCGGCCATCAACGTCGGCCTCTCGCGACAGGGACTCTGGATGTACGGCCTCCGGGGGGAGTTCAACCCTGCTAAAGCGGATTGCAGGTACAGGGCACCGCTGGCTCCCCGTCTAGCACGGCCATGTCCATCGTACTAGGCGCGCCGCGTGCCGCACAAAGAACATCGCGGGGTCCCGGGTTCGAATCTGTACACTGGGCGCCATGAGCAGCCGACCCGCCGGCGTGACAAAGGCCGTGATTCCCGCGGCCGGCCTCGGCACCAGGTTCCTTCCGGTGACCCGCGCCGTGCCGAAGGCCCTGTTGCCCCTCCTCGGCACGCCGCTGATTCACTACACCGTCGCCGAAGCGGCCGCGGCCGGCATCGAAGACGTCGTCATAGTGCTCTCGCCGGGTGCCGAGCAAATTGCCGCCTACTTCGACAGGCAGCCCGACCTCGAACGCGCTCTCGAAGCCAGAGGGGATACCGCTGCCCTGGCCGGGCAACGAGCCATTTCCCGCCTCGCGAACGTATCTGCGCTCGTGCAGGACGACCCCCGCGGCCTGGGACATGCAGTGTGCATGGCCCGGGATTTCGTCGGGGATGAGCCTTTCGCCGTTCTTCTCCCCGACGACGTGATCTGGGCCAAGGTCCCGGTCATCCGGCAACTCATTCGGGTGCACGAGCGGCATGGCGGCTCGGTGGTGGCGGCCAAAGAAGTCCCTGACGATCGCGTCGAGGCGCTTGGCATCATCGACGGGACGCCTGTCGAGAACGGCGTCCGCTCAGTGCGTGGGCTGGTTGAAAAACCGAAGCTCGCGGACGCGCCGTCCAATCTCGCCATCATCGGCCGGTACGTGCTCACTCCCGCCGTGTTCGGCCCGCTCTCGCAGGAGCAGACCGGCGCGGGCGGCGAGATACAGCTCACGGACGCCATCGCCGCGACCATAGGCCGGGAGCCCCTCCATTCCTGTGCATTCCAGGGCGAGCACATGGACGCGGGCACGCCAGACGGTATGCTTGCGGCTGTGCTGCGCGAGGCGGGGGCCGACCCGGGTCTGCGCGCCATAGTCCTGGATATCGTCCGCGACTGGTCCCCGTAGCCGCCCGGCCCGGCAGCGCAGCGCGCGTGTGCCGCCCCGCCTTATAGCCGGCGAAGGCGAGGCGAAAAGGCGCAGGCGGCGAAGCCCACCACAAGCACCAGACTCCCGCTTGCCGCGAGCGTCCACTGAACCCCGATTTGCTGTGCTGCGGCACCAAGCATCAGGTGCCCGATCCAGCCGAAGCCGATCGTGAACACCCAGCCCCCGATCGCCCTGCCCCTGAATCGGTCGGGCACGTTCGCCTGGAGCAGAATCCACTGCATGGCGTCGAACATCGCGGCCGCCATGCCCACGCCGGTGATGAGCACCAGCGAGAGTGCGAACAGGTTCGACTGGGAGAACACGACCAGCGACAGGCCGTACAGGAGCGTCGCGGCCAGGACCAGCAGCCCCTTCCGTCGGAAGTCGCCCAGGAACGAAAGGACTATCGCTCCGGCGACGGACCCGACACCGACCATCAGGGACAGGGTGCCCAGACCCGTCGCGCCTACGCCCAGAACGTCCTTCGCCACGGCCGGGAGGACAGCACCGTACGCGAATCCGAATATCTCGACCACCAGCGCCAGCACCAGGAGTGTCGCCACGGCCTGAGTGCGCGACATGACGCGCAGGCCGTCGATTGCTTCGGCGAACACGGTGCGGACGCCGGTCCAACCCGGCGGCGCTTCAGCCCTCACCGGTTTCCGCACCGTCTGCATGACCAGACCGCCCGCCACGACGAAGCCTCCGGCGGCGAACAGCGCGATCGACGGTGAGAACACGTCCGTAATCACGCCCCCGGCCAGCGCGCCGACGACCCCGACGACGCGCAGCCCCGTCGAGTACAGCGACACAGCGTTCATTGCGTCGCGCCGCGGAACCAGGTCCGTGATGAGCGCCTGCGTTGCAGGCATCTCGAAGGCACTGCCAATCCCTGTGCCCGCGACCAGCACAAGGACGGCCCACATCGGCGGCGCTTCCCCAAGCGCCAGCACGCCCAGGACGGCCACGACCGCCCCTTTCAGGAGCGCGGTGGCAAGCAGCAGGCGTCTGCGGTCCACCCGGTCCGCCACCGCCCCGGCGATGGGCGCGGTCAGCGTGAACGGAGCGGCGCGCACAGCGAAAGTGGCCGCGGTCAGGAAGACGGAGTTGGTCTGATCGAGAACGAACCAGCCGACGATGATGCGCTCGGCCCAGGTTCCGACGGCCAGCAGGACGCCGCCCGCCCACAGGTGCCGGAACGGCGCATAGCCGAACGAGGCCAGCGCCGGGACGCGCGCTGTCAGGCCGGTTGGCCGGGCTGTCCGGTGGTCTGGGTGTGCGGCGGCGTGATCGGACGGTGGGATGCTGCCGGGCTCCTGTGGTCCGTCGGGGCGAAGACGCGCCGTTACTCGCGATCCAGCTTCAGCACGGCCATGAAGGCTTCCTGCGGAACCTCCACCTGGCCGATGCGTTTCATCCGCTTCTTGCCTTCCGCCTGTTTCTCGAGCAGCTTGCGCTTGCGGGTCACGTCGCCGCCGTAGCACTTCGCCAGCACGTTTTTGCGAAGCGGCCGGATCGTTTCTCGGGCGATGATCTTGTTTCCCACCGCCGCCTGAATCGGCACCTCGAACATCTGCCGGGGTATCAGCGACCTGAGCTGCGAGACGAGTTGCCTGCCCTGGGCCTGCGCGTCCGACCTGTGCATGATCATCGACAGTGCGTCGACCTGCTGCTGGTTCACCAGCACTTCCAGCTTCACCAGGTCGGCCGGCCGCGGCTCGCACAGCGAGTAGTCCATCGATGCGTAGCCCTGGCTTCTCGATTTGAGCTGGCTGTGGAAGTCCACGAGCATCTCGTTCAGCGGGAGTCGGTACTCGAGAAGCACCCGGGCGTCACGGCCAGTCGCCGCGGTCGCTCCCTGCAGGTACTCCATCTTCACGTGCTCGCCCCGCCGGCCCGTCACGAGCTCCATCACGCCACCGATGTAGCGGGCGGGGGTGACCACAGAGAGATCTGTCCATGGTTCCAGGATCTCCACGATCTCCTGCGGAGGCGGAAGTCGGGAAGGGTTGTCGACCTCCATCTCTTCGCCGTTCGTGAGCCTCACGAGATAGCTGACGCTGGGTGCGGTTGCGATCAGGGTCAGGCCGTACTCTCGCTCCAGCCGCTCGTGGATCACGTCCATGTGCAGCAGTCCCAGGAAACCGCAGCGAAAGCCGAAACCGAGCGCGGCGGAGGTCTCAGGATCGAACGTTAGAGAGGCGTCGTTCAGGTGGAGCTTCTCCAGCGCGTCCCGCAGCTCCGGATACGATTCCCCGTCCGCCGGGTACAGGCCGGTGAACACCATCGGTTTCTGAGGCACGTAGCCTTCGAGCTGCGCGTGAGCGCCACCCGACGCCAGCGTCACCGTGTCGCCCACGCGGCAGTCCCGGACGTTCTTCAGACCGGTGGCCAGATAGCCCACCTCGCCGGTTTCGAGCGCATCGGTCCGGTCGAGCGCGGGCGAGAAGAATCCCGTCTCCAGGGCTTCCGACTCCCTGCCGGTGCCCATCATGTGCAGCCGGTCGCTGCTGCAGACCCGGCCGTCCATCACGCGAATGTAGGCCACCACGCCCTTGTATGAGTCGTACTTGGAGTCGAATATGAGCGCCCGCAGCGGAGCGGCCGGGTCGCCTCCCGGGGGTTTGACCTCCTCGACTATGGCGTCCAGCAGGTCCTCGACGCCCTCCCCCGTCTTGGCCGACACGAACCGGATCTCGTCTTCCTTGAACCCGAAAGCCTCGATCAGCTCCCCGGCGACTCCCCCGGGGTCGGAGGATGGCAGGTCGATCTTGTTGACGACCGGGATGATCGCCAGGTCGTGCTCCAGGGCCATGTAGACGTTCGCCAGTGTCTGGGCCTGGATGCCCTGCGCCGCGTCGACAAGCAGCACCACCCCTTCGCACGCCGCGAGTGAGCGCGAGACCTCGTAGGAGAAGTCCACGTGCCCCGGAGTGTCGATCAGGTTGAGCTGGTATTCCGGCCCGCCTGACGGCCGGTGCCTGAGCCGCACCGCCTGCGCCTTGATGGTGATGCCGCGCTCGCGCTCCAGGTCCATCGTGTCGAGGAGCTGGTCCACCCGCTCCCGGTCACTGATGGCGCCCGTGGTCTCCATCATCCGGTCGGCCAGCGTGGACTTCCCGTGATCGATGTGGGCGATGATGCAGAAGTTGCGAATCAGGGCCTGTTCCATAGGCCCTCAATCGTAGCAGGGGCAGCCGGTCGCAGCCCCTTGCGGGTCCACCGCGGTGGCGGGAGCGTTCGGCGACGTCGGAAACGCGGTTCTACCGTTCCCTGACGTTGATGCGGGAGGACCTGCCGAACATCTTGGGTGACGGCATCGGCCCGACAGGGACCTCAACCAGCGCGGGCCGGTCCATATCGAGAGCTTCCGCCACGAGCGGGCCGATGTCGGTCGGCTTCTCGGCCCGCAACCCTGCCACACCGTACGCGTCGGCCAGCTTCATGAAGTCCGGGTTGTGCAGCCGGGTGCCCACGTCCCCACCGTAGGTCCCTTCCAGGTCTCTGAGAACGTTGCCGAAGGCCCTGTCGTTGAACACCACGGCCACCACGTTGATGCCCTGCAGGACCGCCGTGGCCATCTCCTGCGAGTTGAACATGAACCCGCCGTCCCCGCACAGCGCGAGCACGGGCTTGTCGGGACACGCCACCTTCGCGCCGAGTGCGACCGGGTAGGCGAAGCCGAGGTTGCCCGAGTAGGAGCACGTCAGGTACGAGCGGGCTTCGTACACCGGCCAGAACACCCGCGAGTAGTAGCCCAGCTGGGTCATGTCGAAAATCGCCACAGCGTCGTCCGGCGTGTGGTTCATCAGCGACGACAGCATGGAGTCCTGTGGCTCGGTCAGCAGGTCAGGGTCACGGAGACCAGTGCGCGCTTCCTGCACCTCAGCTTCCCGCGAAGGTCTCGCCACTCCCGATTCCGCCAACCGCTTCGCCAGATCGCGGAGCGTTGCCCGCGCGTCGCCCTCGATTCCGAGCGCCCTGCTGCACTGCCGACCGATCTCCTCGGGGTCGATGTCGATCTGGAGCACCTGTCCGACCGAGTCGGGCACGCCCGCTGCGAGCCGGGTGCCCACCGCCAGGACCACGTCCGACCCGTCGTAGAGCGCCCGCACAGGCCCGAACGGGGCCAGGCCCGACCCGGCCGACAGCGGGTGCCGGTCGCTCAGCGCGCCTTTACCCGCGGGGGACATGACCACCGGCGCCTGGAGCAACTCGGCGACCTGCCGGAGCTCGTCATGCGCGCCGGACAGGTGAATACCGCCTCCCGCGTGGATCATCGGCCGCTTCGCCGCGAGCAGCGCCTCCGCCGCGCGGTCGACGTCTGCCGGGTTCGCCGCCGGCCGGTCGACGGGCGATGGTTCAAGCAGGTCGATCTCGTCGACTTCCAGCATCGCCTCGGGTGGCATCTCTATTTCGACCGGTCGGGGCCGACCGGTGCGAAGCTGCCGGAACGCATCGTGGACGGCGCCGGGTATGTCGGCGGGGTCCAGCACTCGTTTCTGCCACTTGGTCACCAGCTTCACCGCGTCCAGCTGATCGTTGATCTCGTGGAGGGCGCCCATGTCTTTGCCGATCCTGTCGCGCTCCACCTGGCCCGAAACAAGAAGTACCGGGGAGGACGCCGTGTACGCGGTGTGGAGGCCGGATGCAGCATTCACCACGCCGGGCCCGGGTACGACCATGGCGACGCCTTCGCCGCCGCCCGCCCGCGCGTAGCCATCCGCCATGAAGCTGGTCGCCTGTTCGTGCCGTGTCGTGATGTAGCGGATGCCGGGCTCGTCCCGGATCGCGGCGAGCGCGCCGTAGAGCTGAACGCCGGGCAACCCGAAGATCACCCGAACGCCTTCCCGGTAGAGCTGCTTCGCGAGCGCCTGCCCGCCTGTCATTCGCGCCATAGAGTCGATTCCCCTGTCCGCTGTGCCGCTTCGCGCCGACAGTGGCCACGACCGCCTCGATGGCCGACGCGTCCGATCCGTGGCCTAGGACGTTAGCGCAGAAGAAGCGGCAACGCTACCTAACGCGGTGTCCCTCAGCCACGGGTGGAGGCTCTAGAGCCGGTCTCCGTGTTCCTGCTGGGCGGATCGCTCACGGCGCAGTCCGTGGCTCATGATCGTGGACAGCACGCCGATCAGCACGAAGAAGGCGACTCGAATGGGCAACTCCCTCAGAGCGCGTGCGCCCGGCGGGAACAAAATGGTGATGTGGGCCGCGTACCAACCGCTGAGAAGAGCGACGTACACAAGGCTGAACACGGGCCTGAAGCGGTATGCCCCGCTGACCAGCAGCAGCGGGAAGATGAGCCACATCTCGCTGGTGGAGACCTCTTCCGCCGAGGCCCGGATCGCGAGGCTGGACACGGCCGCCACAAGAGCAGTGTCGACCACAGTGCCCATCGCGGCGACAGCCAGGTACTGCTTTCGGCGGAGCAGGGGCAGCATCGCCAGGTTGACGATCACGAGAACGCCCGCCGCTGCGATCACTGCCTCCCAGTACGGCAGAACATCGCGGCCGATCACCGCCAGCACGACGAGCACCGGTCCAACGCCGAGGCGGAAGAGGACCATGCCCCATTCGAGCGCCGCGGACGCGTTGAGCACCGCCTCCGCGGGCCGGCGCCAGTCGACCGTCGGGATTCTCATGGTCCTCGCAGTACTACAGACGGGTCAGCACGGACTCGGGCCGTCAGCAGATAGTGGTGGGGGAGGGGAGATTCGAACTCCCACGCCTTTCGGCACTTGCTCCTAAAGCAAGCGCGTCTGCCATTTCGCCACTCCCCCGCCCTGCCACCAATCCCCGGCCACCACCACAGGCCACGCGGATGGTGTCATACATCATAGCGGCACAGCCTTTCACCCCAACCGACCTCACTCGGGACCGGCACCGGCGTGTGACACGACGCAGTTAGTGCTTTCCCCCGCACGTCGTACGCTCAGAGTATGGTGACGGGAACCCTGACAGCAGTGATCTCCTTGGTCGTCGCGTTTGGTGCTCCGCTGGAAACCACCATCGCCCTCGCGATTCCACTCATGGTGATTGGCTTTGCGTTGGGCACGTTCAGACATGCCCAGTTTTCGGTGGAAGTCATCCAGAATGCCGCGCTCGGCGCCGTCGTCAGCGTGCTGGGGATTGCGGTTCTGCTGTCGGTGCCCGATGCGATCCCCGGCGGCGCGTCCGAGGTGGCCAGCCAATTGATGTTCGTACTCAAACGCCTTGTCGCCGCCTCGCTTCTAGGCCTTCCGGTCTTCTTGGCGGTCAAGTAGCCTTCCAAGCGCGCCGCAGCCGACACAAAGGCGTTTCCGCAGCCTGTAGGGCCGACTTGTCCGTCCCCGCGCATACAATCCCCTCGGCCAAGGACGCCGGCGCTCACATTTTGCAGCCCCAGAGAGGGAGGAGTCGGATGAAGATCACCGGGTACCGAATAGAGGATTTCGCCTACTCCCGAGGGCGGCTGACCGGCGACGTCAACGGCGTCGTGGAGTCGGATAGTCACCCGGGGGGGCTGCTGTTCATCGAGACGGACGAGAACATCACGGGCATCGCCACCCGTCCCGGCGGGGCTGTCGGAAAGATCTTCCCCGTGGTCGAAGGCCAGGACCCGCGTTCCACCGCCGGGCTCTGGCGCAAGATGGCCGATTTCGTGTTCAAGACCAACAACGAGGGTGACGATTTCAAGGCGATCGGGGCGATCGACGCGGCGCTCTGGGATATCAAGGCGAAGATTGCCGACGAGCCGCTGTGGCGGCTGCTCGGCGCGTCCGAGCCCAGGGTGAAGGCGTACGGCTCGGGGCTGGACATCGGCATGTCCGATGACGACGTGGCCGCGTACTACCAGTGGTTCGCGGACAGGGGCGTCGACGCGGGCAAGCTGAAGGTTGGCCTGGACATCGAGCGTGATATGAAGCGGCTCGGGATCGTGCGGGACGTTCTCTCGAAGGTCTCGAAGTACCCGCACCTGCTGATCGACTCGAACGAATACTGGTCGCCAAAGCAGGCGATCCGCTACATCTCGAAGTACGAAGAGGAGTTCGATCTGACCTGGGTGGAGGAACCGGCCAGGCGATGGGACTACCGGGGCCTCCGGAGGGTGTCCAGGGCGGTGCGGGCCGCGGTTGCGACCGGGGAGAACATCAACGGGGTGGACGAGTACTACCCGCTCATCCACAACGAGGCGCTGGACATCGTGCAGTTCAGTGCCAGCAAGGGTGTCACGATGTCGCAGCAGGTCGCAGCCTTCGCCTACGGGTATGAGCTGCCGGTGTCCTTCAACAGCAGCTGGGGCAACATCTTTGCGCACGTCGCGGCAGCGATGCCGAACTACATCATGCAGGAGGTGCAGGATCACGCCCCGCCGGAATGCATCTCGGTGGACAGTCACATAGCCGACGGCTACATCCACCTGGGCAACGAACCGGGCTTCGGAATCACAGTGGATCACGCCAAGCTGGCGGAGATGCAGAAGGAACCGGCGAGGGCCGCGGGTCCGATCAGGACGCACGTCAGACGCGAAGGCGCGGGCCTGGTGGTGATCCCGCAGCAGCCGGGCGAAGGCTACTACGGGGACTGACGGTTGGCGAGCCAGGGCTTCGACAGGGCGCGCGGAACGTGAAGAGCGTCCCGTAGGTGACGGTCGACGGCCGCTACACGATCGGGGCTGGACCCACGCCTAGAGCACGCTCACGCGCAGCTCGTGCGACATGTCCGGACGCGTGTGCTCGTAGTACAGGTACAGCCGGTCTTCCACCGGCAACGCATAGACGTACCGGATCGATCCCGGCCCCGACGGCACGAGGGGTTCTTCGCGCGTGAGCCGCTCGAAGCTCACCATGTCCGGGCTGGAAGCCAGGCCGCACATCTCCTCGTAGTTGTCGTAGAACGTGGCACCGCCGTCGTAGAAGGCGGCGTATCCCCCTTCGACCGGCACGATGAACGGCACCCTCTAAATTCCTGGGTCAATACCGGAACAGTTCCATGCAGCATGG
>CAYYFS010000063.1:7407-11320 GCA_964471055.1 uncultured Dehalococcoidales bacterium | reverse complement strand
CCCTTGAGCGCATCGGGCTGGCCTCGTCGGGTTCGCCTCTGTCAGGCGAGGCCACGCTGTGCATCGCCTACTTCTGCCCCTGGGCGCACGCGTGCGCTTCGGCGCCACCGCGCCCCGCTCTTGTCGGCGCGCGCCGGTGCACCCGGCGCTATCCGGAAACGGTACGGCCGGTCGCGGGCCTTTCGGACCACTCCCTCGACCTGCTCGCCGCACACAGGGAGCGTGGCCACCGGCTGGCGGCCTCAACGCTCGGAATGCTCGACGAGCTCAGGCCGTCGGGCCCGTCGCGGAGTCTGCAGCAGAAGCGCCCGATGAGGCCGGTCTACGAGGGGCCGGGAGTTCGATTCCGAACGGCGAGGCGCGACTTCATCCGACGTGGCGGCCAAGGAATCCATTGATCGTGGCGTAGTAGGCGTCCGCCCCGATCAGCTCGATGTCGTTGTGCCCGGCCCCCTTCACCTCGTACCACTGTTTCGGCTCGGGAGCCGCCTCGAACACCGCGCGGCCAAACCGGAGCGGGACTATGTCGTCCATCTCCCCGTGTATCACCAGAACGGGCGCGGTCACGCTCCTGAGGTGCGTCGTGGTTTCGTAGCGGTACGGGATGATGCGCCGCAGGAGCGGCAGACCCACCCAGGGAGCATGCAGCGGGGCGACCCGCGGGATGGAGGGGAACGCCGACTCCAGGACCATAGCCGTCGGCGCGTGTTCGGTGGCCACCTTCGTCGCGACAGCCCCGCCGAGTGATCGGCCGAAGTACACGATTCGGTCGCGGTCGATGTCCGGCCGTTCCAGGAGGTGCCTCAGGGCCGCCCTGGCGTCCTCGTACGTGCCCTGTTCGGTCGGGACGCCTTCGCTCAGGCCGTACCCGCGATACGAAAGCAGCAGTACGTTGGCCCCGATCTGGTCGTGGACCTGCCGGAGGTTATCGAGCCTGGCCGATAGATTCCCGCCGTTGCCGTGACACCAGAGCCACGTCACGTCCGAGTGGCCCGGCACGAACCACGCGTGCACCCGCACGCCGTCCGCCGTCCTCAGCCACACGTCCTCGAAATCGAGACCGATGTGATCGGGCGTGCCCTTGAGAGCGATCTCGGGGAAGTAGATGAACCTGCGCGCCAGTGCTTCCAGCATCGGGACTATCGTATCGTCCCGCCGGTGCGGTCAGCGCGGCACGATCTCCGCGCCCCGCACGCCCACGTCCAGCCGCTCGATGCTGTGGCGGCCCGCGACGGTCACGTACACCGAGGTGCCGCGCCAGCACAGGTTCGTGACGCGGTCTCCGCCCATCGGATAACTGGCCAGCAGCTCGCCGCTGTCGATGTCCACCACGTCCACCGTGCCGTGGAGCCACCGCGCAGCCCACAGCCTTCCGTGCTCATCGAACTGCATCCCGTCCACTGTGAAGTCCGGGAACTGGTGCACGAGGCGCTGGTTCGAAAGCACCCCGTTCGGGCCCATGTCGTACGCGACGATGCTGTTTGTGCCGGAGGTTGAGACGAACAGGCGCTTCTGATCCGGGTGCACGGCGATCCCGTTCGGGAAGGGGAGTGCGTCGGCGAGCCTCTTCACAGTGCCCGGGCTCCCGTCCGGCCCGATGTCGATCCGGTACACTCCGCCCTCTGCGACGGACTCGTCCTTGCCGGAATCGGACATGTACACGTTTCCCGCCAGGTCCAGGGCTATGTCGTTCGGTCCGACGAAAGCCCTGCCGTCGCAGCCCTCCGCCAGAACCTCCATCGCCCTTGTGCGCGTATCGAACCGGGTGACCCGCAATCCGCCGTGGTCCGCTGCCACGAGATGCCCTCTGCCGTCGTACTTCAACCCGTTCACCTGCCCACCGGTGTGCACCCACACCTCGACCGAGCCGTCCGGCGTCATACGGCCGAGCGTGCCTGTCTCCAGGTAGTTGACGAAGTACAGGTTGCCCGCGTCATCGAAGATCGGGCCCTCGGCGAATGCGATGTTGGCCACGACCGGGTAGGGAGTCAGCTCTTTCGGCAGGGCGGGAGGGATGCTGTTCGCGGCCATCTGGCACCTCCTGGAAGCAACGTCTGCAGAATTCGAGCCCCGGGGCACGGGCGATCCCCTAGAGAGTGATGCCGCGGGCCTGGGCCACCGTGTCGAGATCCTTGTCACCGCGCCCGCTCAGCAGCAGCAGGATGATCGAGTCCTCGGGGAGAGTCGGCGCCAGCCTCTTCACGTACGCGAGGGCGTGCGACGGCTCAAGCGCGGGGATGATCCCCTCTGTGCGGGTGAGCAGGTCGAACCCATCGAGCGCGTCCTCATCGGTCACCGCCTCGTACGTGGCACGCTCGATGTCCTTCATGTAGCTGTGCTCCGGCCCAACGCCGGGGTAGTCCAGGCCGGCCGATATCGAGTGTGCCTCCTGCACCTGCCCGTGCTCGTCCTGCAGCAGGTAGGACAACGCCCCGTGCAAAACGCCCGGTCGTCCCCGGTTCAGCGTGGCCGCATGGCGCCCGTCGAGCCCTTCGCCGGCCGCTTCCACGCCGACGAGCGAAACGTGCACGTCGGCCGCCAGCGGAGCGAACAGGCCGATCGCGTTGCTCCCGCCCCCGACGCACGCAATCGCATAGTCCGGCAGCCGACCGGCGGCATCGAGCAGCTGCTGTCGGGCTTCCCGGCCGATGACGGTCTGGAAATCCCTGACCATCCGGGGGTACGGGTGCGGCCCCACGCAACTGCCCATCAGGTAGTGGGTCGTCTCCACGTTCGCCACCCAGTCCCGTATCGCCTCGTTGATGGCATCCTTCAGCGTGGCGCTGCCCGAGGTCACGGGCCGCACCTCTGTGCCGAGCAGGCGCATGCGGTAGACGTTGGGCGACTGGCGGCGGATGTCCTCGGTGCCCATGTACACGATGCACTCCATGCCAAGCATGGCGCTCACCGTCGCCGCCGCGACTCCGTGCTGACCCGCCCCGGTCTCCGCGATGATCCGTCCCTTGCCCATCCGACGCGCAAGAAGCGCCTGCCCCAGAGCGTTGTTGATCTTGTGCGCCCCCGTGTGGGCCAGGTCCTCCCGCTTGATGTAGATGCGCGCTCCGCCCAGCTCCCGCGCCAGGTTCTCGGCGCAGTAGAGCGGAGTGGGGCGGCCGGCATACGTCGTGAGCAGATGATTCAACTCTTCCTGGAACGCTTCGTCCGTCTGGAGCTTCCCGTACTCGCTCTCCAGTTCGTCGAGCGCGGCCATAAGCGTTTCCGGGACGTACCGCCCGCCGTAGGGCCCGAATCGTCCGGCCTCGTTCGGGAGGGTTTCTCTTTCAATCGTCATGTTGCTCGGCACCCGATTCATGTTCTGGACCGGCACTCTCAGTCGGGTAGGAGTGCCTGCGGCCCGCTAGGATAGCAGGGCTTCGCCGACCGGCCCGGACCGGCTACGATAGCGACGTCGGGCAGAGACGCCGTCCGCCGCCTGAACGGAGACTGATGCGATGAGCGAAACGCGGGCCCGTCCCGATTGGGATCCCTACCTGATGTCGATGGCCATGGCGGTGCGCGCGCGGGCCAACTGCCTGGGCAACCGCGTGGGCGCCCTGATCGCCCTTGATCGCCGCGTCGTATCTTCCGGCTACAACGGCACGCCGGCCGATATGCCGAACTGCGATGAAGGCGGATGCGAACGGTGCGCACAGCGCGGCCGCTTCAAGGCGGGCGAGGCGTACGACGTCTGCATATGCGTGCACGCCGAGCAGAACGCCCTGCTGGCCGCGGCGCGCTTCGGCATATCCGTGGACGGCGGGACGATGTACACCACCCTGAGGCCGTGCTTCGGGTGCACGAAGGAGATGCTCCAGGCCGGCATCGTCGCCGTCAGGTATCTCCACGACTGGCAACACCCGGACGAGCAGTTGCGCAGGGAGTACGAGCGGCTTCAGGCCCGCTTCCCCGGCGG
>CAYYFS010000063.1:5457-7307 GCA_964471055.1 uncultured Dehalococcoidales bacterium | reverse complement strand
GGCCCGGGCAGGTTCAGGCACGTCACCTGGGTTGTGGATGACCCCAGCTGCTCCGGTGGCACGCCTTCGGCCAGGTGAGCCGCCGCGGGCGCGAACACATCCCGGCCGTGGAACGTCTGGCTGGTCTCCTCCCGCACATACGCCGGATTCTCGATGAGCCACGCTCGAAATCCTTCGGGTAGAGAACCGCGTTCTGGAGCCAGGAACGGCCGCTCGTGCGATGCCCACTCCAGCGGCTTCTCCGCGCTCAACACATGCGAGAAGATGCCGTTGTCGGGCCCTACGAACAGCGACCCTTCCGGGCTCGCGATCACCAGCGGCGCCCGGCCCGTACCGACGCCCGGGTCCACCACCGCCACATGGATCGACCCTGCCGGGAAGTACGTCGCCACCGTGCTCAGCAAGAACGACGCGTGCGCTACGTCCTGCGGCGGCACCCCGTGGTCCACGTCCACGACGCGCGTGCCCGGGCTGATGCCCAGGATCACGCCCTTCATCGCGGCCGGGAAGCCGTCGCGAGAGCCGAAGTCGGTGGTGAGCGTTACTACCGGCGGCACAGCCGCTTCCTCTTTTCGCGGGGACGCCCGCCTGCCCGAATCAGGTTCCTTCTACAGGTTCTCTATCTCCACCGGCTCGATTTCGTCCGCCGGCTCGAACCCGAAGATGCGACCGTAGAAGTACAGTTCTGCTTCCAGCGAGCGCCGGATGTTCTCCGCGCGCCGGAAGCCGTGCTGCTCCCCCTCGAACGCCAGGTACGCGAACGGCAACCCCTTGGCCCGGAGCGCGTCCGCCATAGCCTCTGCCTGCGACGGCGGCACGACCTTGTCCTCCAGCCCCTGGAGCAGAATCACCGGACACGAAAGCCGGTCCGTGTAGTCGACCGGAGACCGCTCGCGGTACAGCTTCTGTTCGGCCGGGTACGGGCCTATCAGGCCGTCCAGATAGCGCGATTCGAACTTGTGTGTGTCCGTCGCAAGCGCCTCCGCATCGGCCACCCCGTAGTAGCTTGCGCCGGCGCCGAACACGTCCGTGAACGTCAGCGCGCACAGGGTCGTGTAACCGCCCGCGCTACCGCCCTTGATCGCCAGCCGGCCGCCGTCCGCCTTGCCCTGTTCGACCAGGTATCGGGCGGCATTGACACAATCCTCCACGTCCACCACGCCCCACTGCCCCTTCAGCCGCTCGCGGTATTCCCTGCCGTAGCCTGTCGACCCGCCGTAGTCCACGTCCACGACGGCGACTCCCCGGCTCGTCCAGAACTGCGTGCTCAGGTCGAACGACGCCGAAGTCGCCCCCGTCGGTCCGCCGTGACTCATCACCAGCAGGGGCGGCTTCTCGCCTGGAGGTGCCTCGACACCGTCGTTCGCCGGCGCGTAGTAGATGGCGTGCGCGGTCAGGCCGCGCTCGGTCGGAAACTCGATCGCCTCGGGCTTCGAAACGCAGCCGGGGTCGATCACCGTGTCGGTGCTCCGGCGCAGCACCCTGCCTGCACCCGTCGCCAGGTCGAGGTCGACGATCGCCGTGCTCTCGGTGGCCGTCCCTGCGGCCAGTACCACGCGACCCCCCGCGGCGCGCACCGACTCCACAGAGGTGTAGGGCGTGTTCAGTGGCACGGCTCCCCGGGCGCCGGGGGTGATAATGCCGAGTTGTTCGCCACCGCTGTCGGCATAGACGCAGACGATCCGGCCGTCCGACAGAAAGGCGTAGGTGGACATGCCGAACACCCACATGGGCTGTCCGAACTCCGCTTCCATCGGGGCCAGCGGCTCGGGCGCGCCTGAACGCAGCGCGTACAGGTTCCACCAGCCCGTCCGGTCCGAGATGAAATGCAGGACGCCGTCCGGGCTCCA
>CAYYFS010000063.1:0-5357 GCA_964471055.1 uncultured Dehalococcoidales bacterium | reverse complement strand
GGTTCCACCAGCCCGTCCGGTCCGAGATGAAATGCAGGACGCCGTCCGGGCTCCACTCCGGCTGGAAGATGCTCTCGTCTGGCCCCCCGGCGACCCGCTCCGCCGCGCCGACGGAGCCGTCGGGGGACAGATCTGCCACGTACAGCTCGGTACCGTCCCAGGGCATGTTGGGGTGGTCCCAGCAGATCCACGCCAGCCGCCGCCCGTCGGGGCTGACGCGTGGAAACGCGTAGAAGTCCGCGCCCGACACGATCGCTCGCGGGGTGGCGCTCCCGTCCGTGGGCAGAACGACGATCTCGTTGACCGCTTCCCGGGCCTCGGAGTGCCGCTCCCTCACGCATACGATCAGTTGTCCATCCGGTGTCACGCGCGCGTCGGCGTACCGGTCGCCGGACGGGAGTTCAGGCGCGGGTGTGATGGGTCGCGGGTCCTCACCAGGGCCCTGCCGGTAGAGACGCTGGTCGTCGAAGTTGGAGAAGAACACGGTTTGCCCGTGCACCACGAACGCGCCGCCCCCGTACTCGTGCACGCGAGTCCGCACGTTGAACCCTTCGGGCGTGACGTCGGCAGTTCGTCCGTCCGCTGTCTGCCGAACCAGAACCGACCGTCCTGCCTCCGCGGGACGGCCTTCCAACCAGTACACGTCACCGTTCGAAAGGTTCGGAGCTCCGAGCCTGACGCCGGCCTCGGCGATCAGCTCCGCTGTGACGGGCGACTCCCACGATCCGTACTGCGCCGTCCTGCGTTCGCTCAATGCACGACCCCTTCTCCTGTTGGTGCGTCGTTCGTCCCCAGAAGATACCAGTCCTCCCGGCAGAAGGCCGGGCAAACAGAAGGCCGGGTCCGCTTCAGAGCAGACCCGGCCCGCGAGATTGGAATCGAACTTGAGCCCTACTGTGCGACGAACGTTGCCTCCTCCGTGCCGTTGACCAGCACGGTGTAGGTCTCACCGGCCGTCAGTTCGCTCCCGAGCGGTATTTCTGTGCTCACCACGGGGAGATCACGCGTGCAAGGGACGACCTGACCCGGCGCGATTGCCAGGTGTGTGACAGTGACCTCGATCCTGCCGGCGAACGGGCGGGCTATGTCGTAGCCGTTGAACGCTGAGCAGCTGCTGCCCTGCGGGAGCCTGGAGACCACGTTCAACTGGTACCGAGGCGGGTCCGATTCCGAGATCACCACCTCCACCGTCTCGATGGGGGAGGTCTCCACGGTCCACTCCTCGGTCCGCTCGTCCCGTACCAGGAAGGAGTTGGTCACCTCGCCATTGACGGAGACCGTGTAGGTCTCACCGGCCGCCAGATCGCTCCCCAGTGGTATCTCTGTGGTCACCACGGGGAGATCAGCCGTGCAAGGGACGATCTGACCCGGCGCGACTGCCACGTGAGTGACCGTGATCTCGATCCTGCCGGCGAACGGGCGGGCAATGTCGTAGCCGTTGAACGCTGAGCAGCTGCTGCCGCGCGGGAGCCTGGAGACCACGTTCAACTGGTACCGAGGCGGGTCCGACTCTGAGACCATCACCTCCACTGTCTCGATGGGAGAGGTTTCCACGACCCACTCCACGGTCCGTTCGCCGCGTGCCAGGAAAGTGTTGGTCCCCTGGCCGTTGACGGAGACCGTGTACGTCTCACCGGCTTCCAGGTCGGATCCTAGTTCCACGCTGTTCGTCGCGTAGCCGTAGATCTTTGTGCATGCCACAAGCTGGTCAGGTGCGGGCTGCGTATTGAGGACTTCGATTTCGATCGTGTTGCCCGTGATGGAGTGGGTGATGCTCTCGAAGTGGGCGCACCCACCGGGCAGCCCCGAGGTCACCTGGACCGTGTACTGCGGAGGGAACGATTCTCCGACGATGATCTCGACGTTCTCAATCGGAGCCGCCACTTCGGCGGTCTCGTAGCCCTCTCCGGGCTTCTCCGTCGAAGGTTCGTCGCCCGGGCCGCCCTGTCCCTCGAACGTCGTCTGCTCTTTTCCGTTCACCACCACCGTGTACGTTGTGCCGGCTTCCAGGACGTCGGTGATCACCACGTCGTTGGTGGCGTAGCCGTAGATGGCCGTGCACTTCGCCAGCACGCCCGGTGCAGGCTCGGTGTTGAGGACCTCGATCTCGATGCTGGTTCCCTCTATCGAGTGCGAGATGCTCGCGAACTCCGCGCACCCGCTGGGCAGGCCCGACGTCACCTGGATTCGGTACTGGGGAGGCCACGACTCCATGATCATGACCTCGACCTCTTCCACCGGGGCCGGGACCTCGATCTTCGGGGGGCCGTCGCCCGGCTCCCCTGTAGACTCAGCCGGGACCTCGAACGTGATCTGCTCCTCCCCGTTGACCACCACCGCGTAGGTCTGCCCGGTCTCCAGGTCGGAGCCCAGTTCGACGGTATTCGTGACGTGGCCGTAGATCCTGGTGCAGGCCACGAGCTCGCCGGGCGCAGGCTCCGTGTTGATTACTTCGATCTCGATCAGGCCAGCCGTGACGGCGTGGGTGATCCGCTCGAACTTCGCGCAGCCTCCGGGTAGTCCGGAAGTCACAGCGACTGCGTACTGGGGCGGGATTGAGGGCGGGGTTGAGAACAGCGCGATGACCTCGACGTTCTCTATCGGGGCCTCAACCTCGACTCTCTCGTAGCCTTCCGTGGGCTCGCCGGTCGTCGGCTCGTCGCCCGGACCGCCCTGTCCCTCGAACGTTGCCTTCATCTCGCCGTTCACAACGACCTCGAAAGTCATGCCGGCTTCCAGGATGTCCGTGATCGTCACGTCGTTCGTCGCGTAGCCGTAGATGGCCGTGCAGGCGACCAGTTCGCCCGGTGCAGGCTCGGTGTTGGTGACCTCAATCTCGATGCGGTCACCGTTGATCGTGTGCGTGATGCCCGCGAACTTCGCGCATCCGCTCGGGAGACCCGTCGTCACATCGATCCGGTACACAGGAGGCCACTTCTCCATGATCAGGTAATCGACCTTCTCCACGGGTGCCGGGACCTCCACCGTGGCGTAGTCGGATGTCGCTCCCTGCGGGGCCGTCGGCGCAGACGTTGCCGTCGGCTCCCGGGCCGGAGCTCCCTCGTCAACCGCGCATGCAACCAGGCCGATCGCGAGCGCCGCGGCTGCCAGGATCATGAACCGCTTCCAGATTGCCTTCATCGTCGTCACCCCTATTCAACTGCCCTGCCGGGCTATCGTATCGCCCTTTGTGTCTGTTTCCGTCCTCACACATATGACGAAATCCGTCGCGTTCTTGTTCCCGCCAAGTGGCAGGCCAACCGGGTTGGCGTGGCCGAGCTCAGTTGGAAGTTTGACTCCCGTCGTTTCTCGCACCTATACTTCCCCCCCTAATTGAGAAGGCAAAGGCCTCGAGCGGGACTAGTACGCCTCGTCACGGAGCCGAGAGAGCCGGGGATGGTGGGATCCTGGCCTCACGGGCGAGACAGAATGGACCCGGGAGCCGCAGGGCGAAACCGGCTGCGAGCAGCACGGGAGTAGCCTGGGCCGGAGCGGGCACCGTTATCAGAGCCCAGGGCTTCGGACCGAAATACACGGTCCGGCGCCTGACAGAGAGGCTGGCCGGCGTACTACGCCTGGCTGGCAATCAGGGTGGCACCGCGAGCGAACCTCGTCCCTTTGGGACGGGGTTCATTTGTTTGTGCCGGGTGCAGTTCCCGGGGCGTAGGGCCCCGGCTTCAGGACCGGTACGCCAACCGATAGAGGGAGGCAGGCATGGCTGACGAAACGAAGATCACACTCTCCGATCGGGAGATGCCCACCCGCTGGTACAACATCCAGGCGGACCTTGATCCCCCGCTCGACCCGCCCTTGCATCCGGGGACGAAGGAACCGGCGGCGCCGCCGGACTTCGCTCCGATCTTCCCCATGGAACTCGTCGCACAGGAGATGAGCCAGGAGCGGTGGATAGATGTCCCGGACCAGGTGCAGGACATCTGGAAGCTCTGGCGGCCGACTCCTCTGTACCGGGCCCACAAGCTGGAGAAGGCCCTCGGTACGCCCGCACACATCTACTACAAGTACGAGGGGACGAGCCCCGCGGGCAGCCACAAGCCCAATACCGCCGTCGCGCAGGCCTACTACAACAAGCAGGAAGGCGTGAAACGCATCACCACCGAGACCGGCGCCGGACAGTGGGGCAGTGCACTCACCTTTGCATGCAACCAGCTGGGCATGGAATGCAAGGTGTACATGGTCAGGGTCAGCTACGAGCAGAAGCCCTACCGCAAATCCATGATGGAGACGTGGAACGGCACTGTGGTGGCGAGCCCCAGCACGGAGACCAATTCGGGCCGCACCATTCTCGAAGCGGACCCGGACACCTCGGGCAGCCTGGCGACCCGCGACGACAGCAAGTACTCGCTCGGCAGCGTCCTGAACCATGTGCTGATGCACCAGACGGTGATCGGTCAGGAGGCCATCGCCCAGCTGGAGAAGGCGGACGCGTACCCGGACATGGTCATCGGGTGTGTCGGCGGCGGCAGCAGCTTTGGCGGGATCGCCTTCCCGTTCTTCCCCGACAAGCTGGCTGGCAAGGACATCCAGTTCATCGCCGTCGAGCCGGATGCGTGCCCCACGCTCACGCGTGGCCTCTACGAATACGACTTCGGCGACGTTGCCGGGCTGACTCCTCTGATTCGGATGTTCACGCTGGGACACGGCTTCGTACCGAACCCGATCCACGCGGGCGGGCTCAGGTACCACGGCATGGCGCCGCTCATCAGCGCGCTGTGCAAGCGCGGCTACGTTGAGCCGCGGTCGGTGCCCCAGGTTGCCACGTTCGATGCGGCAGTTCAGTTTGCCCGGACAGAGGGGATCATCCCCGCGCCTGAGCCCTCGCACGCGATTCGCGTGGCCATCGATGAGGCGCTCAAGTGCAAAGAGTCCGGCGAGAAGAAGAACATCCTGTTCCTGCTCTGCGGCCACGGGCATTTCGACATGTACTCCTACGAGAGATACCTCTCGGGGCAGATGGTCGACTACTCGATGCCGGAGGCGGAGATCGAGGAAGCGATGAAAGAGATCCCAACCGTCTAGGGTCGAATGCGCCCGGCGGAACGGGAATGACGCGGCGGCGGTATCACAGCGGTACCGTCGCCGTGCAGCAACGTGTATGAGGGACCTTCGCAAGGCATGAGTGAGATGAACGGCAAAGAGCGCATCCTGACCGGCGTGCGGCCCACGGGCGCCCTGCACGTGGGTCACTACGTCGGCGCGCTTGAGAACTGGGTCCGCCTTCAGGAGCAGTACGACTGCTACTTCCTGATAGCGGACTACCAGGCGCTCGGCGACCACTTCGACGAAATCGACCTGATTCGGGACTCCGTCCTGCAGGTCGCGCTCGACTGGCTCGCCGT
>CAYYFS010000062.1:1494-11367 GCA_964471055.1 uncultured Dehalococcoidales bacterium | reverse complement strand
ACCGTCGCATACGTCTGGACCATCATCTTGTCCAGCTCGCCGTTGACGCGGTCGATGTCCCAGCGATAGCTCTCGATGTTCTGCACCCACTCGAAATAGGAAACGATCACGCCTCCGGCGTTGGCCATGATGTCGGGCAGCACCAGGACATCCGTATCTGCCAGAATCTCATCGCCGCCGAAAGAGGTCGGGTGGTTCGCCCCCTCCGAGATGATCCGGGCCCGGATGCGATGCGCGTTCGCCCGGGTTATTACCTCTTCGATCGCCCCGGGTACCAGCACCTCGCACTCCAGCTCGATCAGCTCGTCATTGGTGATGGCGTCCGTGTCGGGCATCCCGCAGACAGTACCGGCGTTCATCTTGAAGGCGGCCACCTCGTCTATGTCGAGTCCCGACGCGCGGTAGATGCCCCCCTGCGAGTCCGAGATGGCGACGATGATCGCCCCGGCCTCCGCCATGAACCTGGCCGCGGCCGGACCCACCTCGCCGCAACCCTGCACCGCGACGCGAGCTCCCTGCGGGTCGATGCCGAGATCCCTGCAGGCCTCCAGCGCGACGATGGCCGCCCCGCGCCCGGTAGCGGCGTCCCGGCCGTAGGAGCCACCGAGGTCGATTGGCTTGCCTGTGACGATTGCCGGCGTCTGACCGTGCGTCTGCGCGTATTCGTCCATCATCCACGCCATCGTCTGGGGACCCGTGCCCATGTCCGGGGCCGGGATGTCCACGTTCACGCCGATGACGTGGCTGATGCTGTTGGTGTACCGGCGCGTCAGCCGGTTCAACTCCGGCACGCTGAGCTGCTTGGGATCGACCTTCACGCCGCCTTTGGCCCCGCCGAACGGCACACCGGTCAGTGCCGTCTTCCAGGTCATCATCATCGCGAGGGCGCGAGTGTGGTCTACGTCGGCCAGCGGGTGGTACCGCACGCCGCCTTTGTAGGGGCCGCGGGACCCGTTGTGTTGCACGCGGTAGCCGGTGAAGACCTTCGCAACGCCGTCGTCCATGCGCACGGGGACCGCCACGCTCAGCTCACGCTGGGGATGCAGGAGCAGGGCCCGCATGCTGTCGGATAGCCCCTGATGGTCCGCAGCCTGCTTGAAGTAGGCGAACGAACCTTCGAGCATCGACAGATCGGAACCGGCCATAACACGCCTCCTCTGCGCATCTGGGCGACAACCGAGATGTGACGAAATCCGTCGCGTTGTATTGTGCACCAAACCCGGGGACTCGGCCACCGCGCGCGCACTCGGAATCCGTCGCGAGACACACCGCCCAGTCGCAAGACTGCCGGGCTCTCGGAGCGCTGGAACGCGTAGGAGGAGTGGGAACTTCCGCGATCAGGTGAGGACGACGACCCTCTAGGACGCTCCCGTGAGCCGTCTGCCCATGGAGATGCGGTCTTCCTCGGCGTAGCCGATCGACCGATAGAAGCCGATGACCGCCGAGTTCCCGGTTCGCACCTGCAGGTTCACCTTCACGCACCCGAGCG
The DNA here is from genome assembly GCA_964471055.1 of uncultured Dehalococcoidales bacterium. Classification (GTDB taxonomy): domain Bacteria; phylum Chloroflexota; class Dehalococcoidia; order Lucifugimonadales; family Lucifugimonadaceae; genus CAYYFS01. The sequence goes on along the minus strand of CAYYFS010000062.1, from coordinate 9,878 downwards.
CGGCCAGCGCCGACTCGGCATGTCCCATCATTGCCCGGCCGATGCCCTCGCCCTGCAGGTCCGGATCGACGGCCAGGTAGTTGATCCATCCCCGGTGGCCCTCGTACCCGGCCATCACAGAAGACACGATCCGACCGCGCACAGCGCCCACGAGGAAGAGGTCCGGCTGGAACCTCATCTTCATCGCTATGTCCTCGGTGGGATCGTTCTGAGGCATGACCAGGCCGCACCGTCGCCACAACCGGACGACGTCGTCCGTGTCGGGCTCCCGGAACGGCCTCACGTCAGGGTCCATCTCTCCCTCCAGGGCCAGCGGAGTTCGCTCTCTCGTCTCACGATCCGCCTGCGACCACGATCCGCAGGCCCAGGTCATATTCGCTCAACTGCCTCAGATGACCGTAGCGGGCCTCCCAGGCTCCCGACTCCAGATCGTGGGCCAGCCTTTCGATACCGCCCGAGCGCTCAGCGGGCGAGAGTCCCACGAACCTCGACATCGCTCCCTGCACGGACGGATCGAGAAACGCCTCCGGCCGCAGCCAGTGGGACTCCAGGAATCCGTCGACGCAATCGGCCGGGATCGGCACCGGGATGACTGCCTGCACGTCGAGGTGCGTCTGGACCGCGGCGAAGAATCCCCCGATCATCGAGAGCGCTGACGGCAAATAGTCGGCCAGCCAGTAGCGCTGTCCCGCTCCAGGCTTGTTCATGAGGATGACCTGTCGTCGAGCCACTCGCCGCATCTCCGTCAGTCCCGTAGCGGGGTCGCTCCAGTGGTGCACGGTGAAGATGGCCAGTGCGGCGTCGAACGTGCGGTCGGCGAACGGCAGCGCCTCGGCAGTTGCTTGGACGGCGGCTGCGGTACCGGCAGCCCGCTGGGCGAGCATGGTTTTGAACGGCTCCGCGGCGATCACACGGCGGTCTGCCGGTTCGTAGTTCCCGGTGCCTGCGCCCACGTTGAGCACCGTCCGGGCGTCGCCCAGCGCGTCGCACAAGAGCGCCGCAATGCGTGGCTCGGCTCGCCGCGCGCGGGCGTACCCGGCTCCGCCCCCTTCATATCGCTGGCCCATGTACGTGCCCCGCGTGCCAATCGGCCACCGCGGCGCGCCCGCGGGTAGCCTCCCGAGTGTGCACGAATACCGCTCACTTTGCAGGCGCCGCGCCTGCGGCTGGCGGTGAGCCCAGCGAGTTCCAGTGGGCACTCGAACGGCTTCGGCGCTATGGCATCGTCGACAGAGGCGAAGCGTTGGATCGCCTCGCAGCCCATGAGGTCGTCTCACCAACTGCCGCTCAGATGGCAGTTGGGGATTTGACACACCCAACGCCCCTCGTGCCCCCAAGAGATGCCCTGGACGCGGCTGTGCTTCGGAGTGATCGGATCGGGTGAAGTGGGGACGTGCGCTACTCAGTCCCTCGGGCGCTCAGCGCGTTGATCAAGGCTTCGCACCGCTCAAGCGCCTGCCCTGAATCAGCACCTTCGCAGAGCAATACCACATTGCCGAAGATGGAGTAGTCTCCGTACTTCGGTGACTGTCCCGACGAACTGGCGTCACCGATTGGCCCAGCGCCGATCATGGCCAGCTGCCAGCGGTCTTTCTCACCATCTTCCCAAGTCGGGTTCCTCCGGTGCTCCCACGCTGCCTCCCCGACGACCTCCTCGGCCAGTTCTGTGCCGAGTTCGATGGCCTCTTCGTGGGAGATGTAGAAACGGAGTTCATACTGGTTCCGGTTGTAGGGGTCCATGCCCCAGTAGCCCATCCGGGCGTCGATTCCACCGGGTAGTCCCGTCACGTCGTACTGCTTGTCCTTCTTGAAGCCAACGCGGAGGAAATCGTCCACTGAGAGCGTCTGCCCATAAGGAGTGACCTTCTGGAATTCCGTTGCGCCGGACGACGCTCCGTCTGAACCACACCCCGCAGCGATCAGGAGAGCGAGCGAGAGGCCTGCCGTGAGAATGGCCTTCAAGCTAGGTTTCCCGGAACCGTACTCTGGCTCGAACATGTCTGCCTCCGTCAAGAGACCGAATCAGGGTCCGCGAGCCGCGGACATGGTCAGCCTCGTGTCGCGGCTCTTCAAGCGCTGAACGGTCGAACGGGAAGAGCACACCGACTCTGCGCTCACCGCTCACCGCCAGTGGCGCTGGCAATTGTAGGAGACGCTTCTTTGTGTGTCAGGTATGCAACTGCCGCTGAGATTGACCGTGGCCTGGGCCGCAGATAGAATACGAAGGTTGGCGAGGAAGTGATGGAATACGCAATCATAGCTACGGGCGGCAAGCAGTACCGGGTCCGCTCCGGTGACACAATCGAGGTCGAGAAGCTCCCCGGCGAGGTGGGCGACTCGATCGAACTGGACGACGTGCTGCTGACTTCCCTCAAAGGGAAGACCACCATCGGCACGCCCAACGTCTCCGGTGCGAAGGTCGTCGCGGAGATCGCGGAGCATGGCCGTGCGCCCAAGCTGACGGTGTTCAGGTACCACAACAAGACCCGTCACCACGTGAATCGGGGCCATCGCCAGCCGTTCACGGCACTCCTCATCAAGGACATCCAGGCGGGCCGGAAACGCTCCACCCGCAGCAGGAAGAAGAGCTAGCCATGGCGCACAAGAAGGGCAGCGGGACATCCCGCAACGGTCGCGATAGCGCCGGCAAGCGGCTGGGCGTCAAGGTGTTCGGCGGCGAGCTGGTAAGCGCCGGGACGATCATCGTCCGGCAGCGCGGCACGCGAGTCCGGCCCGGCAGGAACGTGGGCGTGGGCAGGGATCACACCCTGTACGCCCTGATCGACGGCCAGGTTATGTACGACTTTGCCACCAAAGACCGCCGCAGGGCCAACGTGCAGCCCGTGGCCGCAGCCGGCTCCTGAGCCCGGCACCAGGTGAGACTGCTTTGAAAGCCGATATCCACCCGACGTACCACCGCGACGCCAAGGTCACTTGCTCCTGTGGCAACACCTGGACCACCGGCTCGACGAAAGAAGAGCTGCGGGTCGAGTTGTGCAGCCAGTGCCACCCCTTCTACACAGGCGAGCAGCGCATCGTCGACACCGAAGGCCGTGTCGAACGACTCATGCGCAGGTACAAGCTCTCCGAGAAGAAATGAGCGCCGGCGGGGCAGGCGTCCCCGCCGCGGCGGGAGTAAGGACATGCAGCCGCCGCGACCCCTATACCGACTCCCCGACCGGCGGCCGTTCAGGCCGCTGGTGTCGTTTCGGCCGTGCCGCTCCTTTGCACACACGCCGGTCCCGCGAGGCGGCCTGAGGCGAAACGTCTACGGGAGGCGGGCGTGAGCGAGCAGTTCCTGTACGGTGGCCAGGCCATCATCGAGGGCGTGCTGATCCGGGGCAGAACCCGGGCAGCAATGGCCGTGCGCAGCCCGGATGGCGAGATCGTCACCAGGAACCTCACCGTCGAGGGTTGGACCAATGGCCCCGCTCGCCGGATCCCCATCGTGCGCGGCGTCACCATTCTCTACGAGACGGTGGCGATGGGTATTCGCGCGCTCACCATCTCGGCCGGAATCGCGCTCCAGGAAGGCGAAGAAGAAGAACAACAGATGAACCCGGTTGGCGTCGGCGCGATTCTCGCTCTCGCCTTCGTGCTCGGGGTGTTCGTGTTCTTCCTGATCCCGGTCTTCGTTTCACACGGCATCGAGAATCTCGGAGCGTCAGGCGCCGCTGCCAACGTCATCGAAGGCCTGCTCCGGCTCGGCCTCTTCGTCGCCTACCTGTGGGGCGTCGGCCAGATGAAGGATGTCGGACGGGTATTTGGCTATCACGGCGCCGAGCACATGGCAGTCTCTGCGCAGGAGGAAGGGGCACCCCTGGACGTAGCCACCCTGCGACGGTTCCCCACCGCACACCCACGCTGCGGCACGGCCTTCCTGCTGACCGTGGTCCTGGTGTCCATCGTCGTGTTCATGCTGATTCCCAGGGATCCGCTCTGGTTGCTCGTGGGCTCCCGCATCGTCCTTATCCCCGTGATAGCGGCGCTCAGCTACGAAGCGATCCGGTTCAGCGGCAGGCACCGGCACAACATCTGGGTCCGCATATTCGATTCCCCGAGCCTGATGACTCAGAAGCTCACGACGCGAGAACCCGACGACGGACAGATAGAAGTGGCCATCCGCGCCGTCGAGTACGCGATGGAGCTGGACGCCGGGAGCGCCGCCACCCCCGTGCGCGACGTCCCCGCGGGGACCTCGTAGCCGCGCCCGGCTGCCCCACAGACGCGGGACGCTCCCGCGCCGCCGGTCCGTGTGACGCGGCGAACGGGGGAGCGTTCCGATGAGCACACCGGCGGCACGTTGTCCGTGCCGGGCGGCTAGTCCTCCAGCTGGGTGGTCTCGCCGTCCATCATGTGCACGTAGATGTGCGAGAACTCGGAGTCCGCTGTGGCGCCGTGCCAGTGCTTCTCGCCGGCTTCGAACATGATCACGTCGCCCGGAACAACCTCTTTCTGCTCGGCCTCGGTGGCGACGATTCCCTTACCGGCCGTGACGATGAGCACCTGCTCGCTTTCGTGGGCGTGGAACTTGTTCCTCACGCCCTTGCCGAAGGTCACGACTCTCATGTTGAACGCGCTGCCCTCGGGCGCGAGAGGTTGGGCATACACCTCGGGGGATGTGAACAGGGGTGTGACCATGCGTTCCTTCGGCACCCGGTTTACGTTCGCTATCTTCATTCGTACCTCCTCGGGGCTGACGCCCAGCCCGCTAGTGTATCCGCGATCTTCGCCGCGCCCCCGGTCCTATCCCTGCCAGCGCTCGTACGCCACCAGTTCCTCCAGCGGCCTGCGGGTCTTCGGTCTGAGCTGGTCGTTCGGGTACCCGAGGGGCGTGAACACGATCGGCTCGACCGAGTCGGGTAGCCCGAGCAGCTCCCGGGCGGGACCCGCGTCGAACGCACCGATCCAGCACGTCCCGAGGCCCAGGTCGGCTGCGGCCAGGATGATGTGGTCCATCGCGATCGCGACGTCCACGTCCAGGTAGCTCCTGCCACCCGCCCGCACCCACGTCTCATCAGACACGCCGCAGACGCACATCACGATGGGCGCCTCCACGAACCATGTCTTGTCATAGATCCGCCTCAGCTCCTCCTGCCTGCCCTCCGTGTGCACCACGATGACCCGGAAAGGTTGACGGTTGGCCGCGGTTGGCGCCAGCCGTGCCGCCTCCAGCACCTGCTGCAGCTTGTCGTCCTCGACAGCATCCGGCTTGTACGACCGGACGCTGTACCGGTGTCTGATGAGTTCCTGGAAATCCATGTATCCTCCCTCGTTCAGCGCGCAGCAGGCCGTGCTCCCCGGTTCTGGTGCGCCTCGGCCCGGCTACGCGGGCCTTCCTTCGTACTCGCCCTCCAGGTAGTCCTTCCAGTCGTCTACCCACCAGCCGAGTATCTCCGGGAGCCGCTCGTACATCTTGTACCGGGTGGTGCAGCTGTTCTGGTCCTCTCCCACGACCTCCACGTCCTCGCGGCGGAGCCCTTCGAGTTGGCTCAGGTACCAGAGGTACCCGACGGTGTCCACGTTCACGCCCATCACTTCGGCACCCACCAGGTCAACGGCCAGGGCGTCGATCCCTGCGAGGGCCACGCCCGACGAAACCGGGGTGCCGGCGACCGGACCCTTGCCCTCCATTCCGACGACGCCGTCGACGATGCCGATAGCCGGTTTCGCGGCCCGGATCAACCTCGCCAGGTTCAGGTTAATCGGCTTCGGGTCGTGCGAGAATTTGCCCGGCTCGGGCTCGTGCCATGCCCCGGAGTGCCTTTCCGGGTTGCAGATGGACGCGATCGCTGTGTTCTTCAGCGACAGCGTGACCACGGCCTGCAGGTGCGTCTTCATGCGGGCGACGGACACGACGTAGTAGTCGACGTAGGTCCGGCCGATGTGTATGGGCACCGGCTCCAGGCTTGGGCCCAGCGCCTCAAGCGGCATCCACTCGTTCTCGTTCAGGTTGCGGAACTCGATGTGGTAGCTGTCCTGCAGCGGGAGGTACCCGAAGCGTTCGAAGGCCCCCATGGTGTCGCCTTCAGGTCCTGCGGTCCCTTCGCCCACGATGAACTTCTCGACGCCCAGGGTTACCAGGAAATCCAGCGTGGCGCGCACCGCCTCGACCGGGGTCGCGGCCAGCTGGTTCGTGTCGGACACCATGTTGGGCTTGACGAGTACCGGGCGATCGGCCGGTACGTGCACGTCATCCCGGATGAGTTCCAGGGCGTCCCTTACTGCCTCGTAGCTGTCACTGCCCCTGGAAAGACCGACTCTTGGCAATCTCTGTTCCTCCCTCTCGACCGGGCCCGCGAACCTGTCGACGGCATGTGTTGACGCATCCGGGCATTGTGCCCCTCGGAATCGATGCCCCGGTATTGTAGGGCCCTGCGCTGCGCCTGTCGGCCGCGCTACCCGCGCCGGGCACGCAGCTCGCGCCACACGTCGCCGGGCGGGACGCCGGCCGCGGACAGCAGCACGAGCGCGTGGTACAGCAGGTCCGCCACCTCGTCCGGCAGCCGTTCCGCGGCGTGATCTCCGACCGCGGCAATGGCGGCCTCTCCCGCTTCCTCGACCACCTTCTGTGCCACGCGCTCCGCTCCCTCGGTCAGGAGCGACCCGGTGTACGAACCCTCGCGGGAATTTCGCCGCCGATCCTCGATCACGTCCAGCAGCTCGGCGAGGACTCCAGGCCCGTCGACGTACTCCGCCTCAGGTGTCTCGGAGGCCTCGGTACCGGCGTCCGGTATCTCTGTGAAGAAGCAGGACTCGTTCCCCGTGTGACAGGCCGGGCCGGTCGGTTTCACCTGCACCAGGATCGAGTTGTCGTTGCAGTCCAGCGCGGCCGACTGCACCTTCAGGTAGTTCCCGGACGTCGCCCCTTTGTGCCAGAGCTCCTGGCGGCTCCGGCTGTAGAACCACACGTCCGGACCCTTGAGGGTTCGCTGGAGGGCCTCTTCGTTCATGTACGCAAGGGTCAGGACCCGACCGGTGTCCGCGTCCTGGACGATGGCGGGGATGAGACCGCGGTCGCTGAAACGTGCCATTTCCATCACCGTGTGCCGGCCGTGCGGCCGGGAAGAGAGAGGAGCCTGAACGCTAGCCGGTCGCGTCGAGCAGGCGTAGCAGGTCGCGAAGGTCCGTGATCGTGGCGTCCGGCAGTGGGTCCGGCGCAACTCCGCCTTCCGACCGATCGATCCACACCGGGTGCATCCCGGCGCGCCGTGCTCCAAGGATATCGTCAAACGGGTTGTCGCCGACGTACCAGGCCCGGTCCGGCGGCAGGCCCATCAGCCGGAGGATGTGATCGAACGCCTCGGTTGCGGGTTTGTAGACCCGCGCCGATTCAGAGCTTGCGACAGCCTCCAGCGGCAGGCTCCAGGGCTCCAGCATGGGCAGCAGGAAGTCGTCGTCCGCGTTCGAGAACATGCCCAGCCGCACGCGGCCTTCCAGCTCCTGCAGCGCCCTGACGGTTTCGGGGAACGGCTCCCGCCGTCCCATGTTCTCCACCGCCATGCGCGCCGCCCCGGCCGCATCGCCTTCGATGCCCCGGTCATCGAACACCCTCTGGAAGCAGTCCCGCCAGGCAGCCTCATAGCTCTTGAACGGTGGGCTCTTGGAGTGGTTTTCCAGGGCGACCCGGGAAGTGCGGAATGCTATCTCGTACCGCTTCCACAGTTCCCACAGCTCCGAGCCGGTGATCGGCAGTTTCTGCTGCTCGGCTACGGTCTGAAACGTCTCCTTCCACGCATCGCGACTGTTGGCGAACAGCGTGTCGTAGGCGTCGAAGATGATCGCCTCGGGCCGCCTGAGCATCCCGGCTCCCGGCGGGCCGGCCGAGGGGTTGTCCGCCCGCGCCGTCAAGCCGACGGTGCCGGGCGCATCGGTACGCCGCGCTCCGACAGGTACGTCTTGGCCTCGGCGATGGAGTAGGTGCCGAAGTGGAAAATGCTGGCGGCCAGCACCGCGTCCGCTTTGCCTTCCGCCGCGGCCTCGCGCAGATGCTCCAGGGTGCCCGCGCCTCCGCTGGCGATCACCGGTACGTTCACCACTTCCGAGATCGTTCTCAGGAGCTCTGTGTCATACCCGGTCTGCCGGCCGTCCGCGTCCATGCTGTTGGCGACCAGCTCGCCCGCCCCAAGCTCCACGCCGCGCTTGACCCACTCGATCGCGTCGATCCCCGTCGGTCGCCTGCCTCCGTGCGTGAACACGCGCCAGCCGGATTCCACGGGGGGCAGGCTACTGCCCTCGGCGCCCCGGACCGTGCCGGTGGGCGGGTCGCGCATGATGTCGATGCTGAGCACGGTGCACTGCTCGCCGAATTCCGCGGAGCACTCGGCCACCAACTCCGGGCGGGCAACGGCCGCGGAGTTCACCGACACCTTGTCGGCACCGGC
>CAYYFS010000062.1:0-1394 GCA_964471055.1 uncultured Dehalococcoidales bacterium | reverse complement strand
TTGTGGAGCAGCAGGAGGTACCGCTGGTCGTCCACGCTACGGATAGAAGCCCTGCGGAGGCCGACTTCCGCGGCCATCGCCGAGACATCTTCCTGCGAGAGCTTCTTTCGGGCTGGCCGGCCGGATCCACCGCCGTTTATCCACACGATTGCGGCCACCCACCCGCCTGGATGCACCAGCCGCGCGGTTTCCTTAAGCATCGACTTCGGCCGAGATGCCCGGTGCAGCGCGCCCAGGACGACCGCCCCGTCCAGCGAGCCGTCATCCAGAGGCACCTTGATCTGTTTCGACAGCACGGTCTCGACGTTCCCGAGGCGCACCTCGCGGACACGCTCAGCGATCTCTTCGAGCGCCTCCGCTCTGCTGTCGACGGCGTACACCTTCCCGTCGAACACGTACTTGGCCAGCGGCACCGTGAGCTTTCCGCTGCCTGCGCCGATGTCGCCTACGACTTCGTGGGGCCGTATCGGCATGAGCGCGATCAGCCGCTGCGCGTCGAGGGGTGGGGCGGGTGGAGAGCTCTCCTGGCTCCCTGCCCGCGCCGAAGCTTGTCTTCTTGGCATCCGTTGTGCCTCCCGGGCACGTGAATTTGCGCCGGCCCACGCCTGTGAACGGACCGGGTGTCCTGTCACGAGGTGGCGGTGGCGACGGCCTTGATGGCGTCTTCGAGATCGATGGCCCCGGTGTAGATGGCCAGGCCTGCGACCGCGCCTTCGACGCCAAGGCGGGCGAGGTTCAGCAGATCGTCTGTGCCGGCAACGCCGCCCGCTGCCAATATAGGGTAGCGCACCGCGCGCACGACCTTCTCGATGGCATCGAAGTTGGGATGACCGAGCGTGCCGTCGCGCGAGATGTCCGTGTAGACGAATCGCGCGACGCCCAGTCTCACCATATCTTCCATGAGGCCGAGCGCCGTCATACCCGATCCCTGAGTCCACCCGCGCGAAGCGACCAGCCCGTCGCGGGCGTCGACGCTGACGATGACGCGCTCCGCGCCCTGCTCCGCCACCGCGCGAGCCACCTCATCAGGGGCCTCCAGGGCAGCGGTGCCGAATATCACCCTGTCCACGCCCAGCGCCAGCGTCTCGGCCGCGGTCCGGGCATCCCGGACGCCGCCGCCCAGTTGCACGGGTACCTGCACTGCCTGTACCAGAGCCTCGACGACGGCGGCGTTCGTTCGCACGCCGTCGCGGGCGCCGTCCAGATCCACCACGTGGATGCGCTGTGCGCCCGCGGCCACCCACCTGCGGCCGACCTCGACAGGGTCGTTATCGAACACGGTTTCCCGCGCGTAGTCTCCCTGCTCCAGCCGTACGCATCGCCCGCCGCGCAGGTCGATGGCCGGGATCACCTCCATCGCCGCCTCCTCTGCTTATTCGTAGCGTACCGCGCCG
>CAYYFS010000061.1:3350-11504 GCA_964471055.1 uncultured Dehalococcoidales bacterium | reverse complement strand
TCACGCGCTCTTCGTCGATCATGCCGATGAGCCGGACCTGCCGATCTCGCAGCGGTTCTCCCTCACCCGGAGACAACGGCTGCGGGTGCTGGGCATGTGCCGCAGGTACGACGCATCGCACGTTTTCGCCGGCCACTGGCATAAGAACAACCACGCGTCGGATGGCGGGCTCCAGGTGATCGATTCGAGTGCGGTCGGGTACCCGCTTGGCAACGACCCGTCCGGGTACCGGGTCGTGAGGGTGTACGAAGACCGCATCGAACACGACTACTACGGTTTCGGCGCCGGACCCGCGGCAGTGGACTTGGGCGGAGTCTGAACCGCGCACCCATCGCGCGGTACCCACCATGCCGCTACGCCATCCTGAGCCTGTCGAAGGATGCGCGCCCGCGGGTCTCGCAGCGCTCCCCGAAGGGACCGCATGGCCCCCCCCTAGAAAGCCCCTGGGGGCCCCCTGTGGGGCCCCGCGGTAGAATACGGCGTTCGATTGCAGTTGCCGGCGCGCGCCCATCGCGCGGCCGGTACCGAGCGCATCCCCCGATAGCCCCACGGAGCCCCAGGTGACCCCAGAGCAATCTCCGAGAACCGCGAACAAGCCCGCGACGGCCGCGGCGGACAGGTATCTGCCCGGTGAGATCGAGCCGAAGTGGCAGACACGCTGGCGTGAGTCAGCCATCGACGCGTGCGCCGATCATGAGCCGGGCAAGGACAACTGGTTCGCGCTCACCATGTACCCGTACCCGTCGGGGGATGTGCACGTCGGCCACTGGTTCGCCTACGCCCCGCCTGACGCCCACGCCCGCTTCAAGCGGATGCAGGGCTACAACGTGCTCCATCCGCAGGGCTTTGACGCCTTCGGCTTGCCCGCGGAGAACGCGGCCATTGAGCACAACATCAACCCGCGGGACTGGACGATCTCCAGCATGGAGAAGATGCGCAGCCAGTTCCGGTCGATGGGCACCATGTACGACTGGGGCCGGGAGATCATCACCTGCGAGCCCGATTACTACCGCTGGAACCAGCTGTTCTTCCTGAGGTTCCTGAAGGCCGGGCTGGCCTACCGCGCAAGGGCCGCAGCCAACTGGTGTCCGGGATGCCAGACCACCCTCGCCAACGAGCAGGTCAAGGAGGCGGCCTGCGAGCGCTGTGGCTCCGCCGTGGCCCGGCGCGACATGGAGCAGTGGTTCTTCCGCATCACGAAGTACGCCGACGAACTGCTCGACATGTCGAGCATCGATTGGCCCGAGAAGATCAAGCTGATGCAGACGAACTGGATCGGCCGGTCAGAGGGCGTCGAGATCGCTTTCGACATCTCCGAGTACGGCGCCTCCCAGAAGGAAATCCCGACCTTCACCACCCGCATCGACACGATCTTCGGCGTGACGTTCGTGGTGCTCTCGCCCGAGCACCCGCTCGTGAACGAGCTGACGCAGCCGGCACAACGTGAGACGGTCGAGGCATACATCGAGCAGGCTGCCCGCGAGACGGAGATCGAGCGCACGTCGACTGAGCGGGAGAAGACCGGCGTGCCCACCGGCGCGTACGCCGTCAACCCGCTGAACGGCGAACGCGTCCCGGTGCTGGTGGGTGACTACGTGCTGGCCACCTACGGCACGGGCGCCGTCATGGGCGTTCCCGCTCACGACGAGCGCGACTTCGTGTTCGCGAAGAAGTACGGCCTGGAGATACGCGTCGTGGTCGCGCCTCCCGAATGGGACGGCACGGACCTGGCGGATGCATACATCGAACCCGGCACGCAGGTGAACTCCGGCGAGTTCGACGGCCTTCCCTCGGCAGAGGGCATGGAGCGGATAGCCGACAAGATCGAACAGAACGGCTGGGGCAGCCGCACGGTGTCGTACCGGATGCGAGACTGGCTCATCTCTCGCCAGCGCTACTGGGGCACGCCCATCCCCGTCGTCTACTGCGACGACTGCGGCGCGGTCCCGGTGCCGGAGGATCAGCTGCCGGTGCTGCTTCCCGAGGAGGCGGAGTTCAGGCCGACAGGGCAGTCGCCCCTGACCCTGGACCCGGACTTCGTTAATACGACATGCCCGGAGTGCGGCGGCGCGGCACGACGTGAGACCGACACGATGGACACGTTCGTCGATTCATCGTGGTATCACTTCCGCTTCACGAGCCCCCGGGAGGAAGACCGACCGTTCGATCCGGACGCCGTTCGATCCTGGGCCCCGGTTCACCAGTACATGGGCGGCGCTGAGCACGCCGTGATGCACCTGCTGTACGCCAGGTTCTTCACCCGGGCGCTTCGGGACCTGGGCTTCATCGACTTTGATGAGCCGTACGCCCGGTTGTTCAACCAGGGGTTGCTCCTGGCTCGCCACGCCAAGATCTCGAAGCGCAGCAACCCGCTCACGCCGGACCCGCTGGTGAAGCGCTACGGTGCCGATTCGGTCCGCTGCTACCTGATGTTCCTGGGGCCGTGGGACCAGGGCGGCGACTGGAGCGACTCGGGCATCAGAGGCCTTTCGCGCTGGCTTGCACGGGTGTGGGAGATGGTCCTGAACGGCGCCCCCCGGAGCGAAGGCGACGGGGGGGAGCGCGACCTCATGCGGGCCGCCCACCAGGTGACGCGCCGGGTCATCGGGGATCTGGACCAGTTCAAGTTCAACACCGCGCTCGCCGGGCTGATGGAATACACCAATGAGATGGTCCGCATTCGCGACAGCGATGGTGCGCCCGCGGATGCGTGGCGCGAGGCCGTCGACCGGCTGCTCCTGCTGCTCGCCCCGATGGCCCCGCACATCACCGAGGAGCTGTGGGAACGCACCGGCCACGACTTCAGCATCCACCTCCAGCCGCTCCCCGAGTGGGACGAAGAGCTGGCCGCCGAGGAGACGATCACACTCGCCGTACAGGTGAACGGCCGGCTGCGGGACACGCTCGAAGTCCCAGCGTCGGTCGACGAGGACCAGGCCATCGAGGCGGCGCTTGCCAGTGCCAATGTCCGGCGCCACGTGGAAGGCATGGACGTCGTCCGCCGCATCTACGTTCCCGGTCGCCTCGTCAACCTCGTCGTGAAGTAAGGGGCCTCCTTCCCCTATCGCTCCGGCCCGGCGGGCACTGGTTCGCGTCCCGGCACCTTCCCGTCCCGCGCATTCGCGGCCTTTCCAGACGTGCACACGCGCCCTGTTGGTGGTACCGTCGGCAATCGAGCGGCGAACGCGGCCCGGACGCCGCATACCGCACGAGGAGGAGGAGAAGATGCTCGCAGACCTGACAGGCAGGACAGCGCTCGTCACCGGTGGCGGCCAGGGCATAGGACGCGGCATCGTCCTGACGCTGGCCAGGCAGGGCGCCGACGTCGCGATCGCAGACATCAACGACGACACCGCAGCCGCCGTGGCGAAAGAGGTCGAGGGCCTCGGCCGCAAGGCGATGACAGTGCACATGAACGTCCTCGAGAAGGACACCGTCGACAAGGGCGTCGCCGATGTCATCGCGCACTTCGGCCACCTGGACATCCTGGTCAACAATGCCGGCGTATCCGGCGCGCCCGGATCCACAGGCGTCAGCTGGCGCGACGAGGACTGGGACTTCACCTGGCGGGTCAACGTCAAGGGGCTGATGTGGGTGACGGAGGCCGTGATCCCGCACTTCAAGGAGCGCAGGTTCGGCAAGATCGTCAACATCGCCTCGGTCGCAGGCCGCATCAACCGCTACCCCACGGCCTACTACGGGACGTCAAAGGGCGCAGTCATCCAGTACACGAAGGCGTGCGCGGCGGAGTGGGCGCCGTACAACATCAACGTGAACGGCGTCTGCCCGGGCCGCCTGTGGACGCAGTTCTGGCAGGACTGGATCGGCACCCGGATCGAACAGGGCGATCCGACCACCGAAGGAAAGACCGCTGAAGAAGTCTTCGAGGAATCATCGAGAGCCTCCATCCCACTTGGCAGGGCTCAGACGCCGGAAGACATGGGCGCGATGACCGCGTTCCTCGTCTCCGAGGACGCCAAGAACATCACCGGGCAGTCGATACAGGTGGACGGCGGCATCGTGATGGTCTAGGCGCCACACCGAGCATTGAGAGCCCTCCCTCCGAGGGAGAGGATCTGAGCGGTGTCCTGAGCTTGACGAAGGATGAGGGTGAAGCCCGCCGATTGGCCGCGCAACCCTGCACACAAGGGAGAGAAACATGCCCACGCTGACCCGGGAGGAAATCCGCAAGATCGCGTGCTCGGTGCTTCACGCCGCGGGCGCGTCTGAGAGCAACGCTGAGATCGTCGCCAGCCACCTGGCGGACGCCAACATGGCCGGCCAGGACTCGCACGGCCTCATTCGCGTGCCGCAGTACGTCGTCAACATCAGGGAAGGACGGACGAACCCGGCCGCTGACCCGGAGGTGGTGCAGGACGCCGGCGCCCTCGCCCGGGTCGACGGCCACCACACCTTCGGCCAGGTCGTGGGGCTGTTTGCCACGAACCTTGCCGTCGAGAAGGCCCGGGAATCCGGGATCGCCATGGTCAGCATGGGCAAGCTGGGCCACACCGGCCGGATCGGCACGTACCCGGAAGTCATCGCGAAGGCCGGGATGGCGGGCATCTTCTGCACCGGCGCCACAGGTCCCGGGGCGACCATCGTGCCACCCTTCCGCGGAGCCGATGGGAAGCTTTCGACCAACCCCATCGCTTTCGGGTTCCCGTACGCTCCCGACTCACCGATCCTGCTCGACTACGCCACGTCGGCCAGCGCCGAAGGGAAGGTGCGCGTGTACCGAAACCGCGGGCACCAGCTGCCGGACAAGTGGATTCTGGACAGCGACGGTGAGCCGACGACCGAGCCTCAGGCGTTCTATGACGGTGGGATGATCCTGCCTTTCGGTGGGCTTACCGGCGGACACAAGGGCTACGCCCTCAGCGTCCTGGTGACGCTTCTCGGTGGCGCGCTCGGGAGCACCGGGCAGACGCCGGAGATAGAAGGCGCCATGCAGGGCGGCTCGATGGTCATCGCGATCGACGTCGGCAGGCTCGTGCCGCTGGATGATCTCACGGAGGTCGTCGGAGCACAGGTCGACCACGTGAAGAGCTCCAGTCCGATCGACCCGTCCCAGCCCGTCGAGTTCCCGGGCGAGTACGAGGTCACGCACCGCCGGCAGCGGCTGGAGGAAGGCGTCGAGATCGAACCTGACACCTGGGACGTCGTGGCCGATTCGATCAGGGAGTTTGGCCTTGAGGAGCAGCTGGGCCTCTCCGTGTAGAGGGACCTCGGACCGCTCCGGCCCTGGCACGTGACTGCACGCACGGTTTCGCGCGAGGCTGCGGTCCGCGCTGCCGACTCGGGAGGTATCGGAACCGATGAGAGCTGCGCTCTTCTACGGCGGCAAAGACATCCGGGTCGAGGAAGTCCCTGACCCCGAACCGGGCCCTGGTGAGGTACTCGTGCGGATCCGCTCGGCCGGGATCTGCGGCAGCGACCTGCACAACTACCGGGGCAGCCGTCCCACGACGCAGGCAGTCCCCTGGAAGCAGGGCCACGAGCTCGCCGGCGAAGTGGTCGCACTCGGCCCCGGAGTGGCTGGAATGACCGTCGGCCAACGCGTCGGCATCGAGGCGGAACACCTGGTGGGCTGCGGCGTATGCAGGCACTGCCGGGCTGGCCAGTACCATCTCTGTCCGTCGCGCGGTCTCAAAGACGGTCGTCCGCACGCGAGCCACGGCTTTGCCGAACTGGACGCGTGCGCCGCGCGAAACTGCTTCCCGCTCCCCGACAGCGTGTCCATGGACGCCGCTGCCCTGGTGGACTGCTACGCGTGCGGCGTGCACGCGATCCTGCGGGCCGGAGTCTCGCCGGGTGACTGCGTGGCCGTCATCGGAATGGGAGCGATCGGCCTGATGCTCGGGCAGGTGGCCCGAGCCTGGGGAGCCGGTCGGGTGATCGTCGTGGGAACTCGCCGGGCTCCTCTCGACCTGGCCCTTGCGTCGGGCGCAGCTGACGAAGTGGTCGTCGCGTCGGAATCTGACCCGGTCGAGCAGGTGTTGTCGCTGACCTCCGGCGAAGGGGCAGATGCCGTTTTCGAGACGGTCGGTGGAGAAACGCAGCTGGTCCGGCAAGCTATGGAGATGACCCGACGAGGCGGCACTGCCGCCGTGCTGGGGCTGTTCACGACGCCTCAGACGGTCGACTCGGCCATCGGGATGCAGCGGGAGCTGGTCGTCAGGTGGGCGAACAGCTACTCCATGTGGAACGGCATTTCCGAGTTCCAGATGGCCCTTGAACTCGTGGCAACTGAACGAGTCGATCCAGCATTGCTGATCACGCACCACCTCCCGCTCGACCGGATCGCGGAGGGGTTTGCCACCGCGGATGACAAGCGAACGTCCGGCGCGATACGGGTGATGGTGCACCCGTAGGCAGGCCGGGAGGTCCGGCGAAGGCCGTTCAGCAACAATCGGGAGTGTCGAAATGATCGTCGAATGGAACACCCATCTGTTCAGCAGCGACACCGACCGCTACCCGTTCCATCCGGCGGCCCGGTATGTTCCTCCTGCGGAGAACCGATCCGACGACCCGCTCGCAGACTACCTGCGTCGCATGGAGGAGGAAGGCATCGATCGGGCCGTCTTGGTCCACCCTGAGCCGTACGGCGACGACCACCGGCTTGTGCTGGAAGCCCTCGCGCGGGAACCCGAACGGCTGCGCGGAACGTGCTTGTTCTACCCGGAGGACGCCGATGCCGTCCCGAGGCTGAAGGCGCTGGTTCGGGAGCGACCACTGATCGTCTCTACCCGATTCCACGCCTTCCGTGGCATCAACAACCCGTATCTTGAGGGCTTCTCAGACCCCGGCGTACGGGCAATATGGGAAGCTGCCGCCGAACTCGGTCTGATCGTCGAGCTGCACATCGGGCCGAGTTTCGCCGCGCAGGCCGCCTGCCTCATCGAGGCTCACCCTTCGACGACGGTCCTTATCGATCACCTGGCCGAGCCGCTCAGGGGAACGCCGGTGGAGTACGCGGATGTCCTGGACCTCGCGCGCTTCGACAACGTCTACATGAAACTGTCGGGCCTCAACCACTTCTCGGACGATGGGCCCCTGTACCTGGGCGCCAGACCGTTCACGCGGCGGATTGTGGACGCGTTCGGGCCGGATCACATGGTGTGGGGCAGCGGCACTCCGGGCATCGTCGACGCGCACATGGAGGGATACTCCGAGGCCGACAGGGCAAAGGTGAAGGGCGGCAACCTGGCCCGCCTGCTGGGCTTCGACGACTAGATCCGGTCCGATAGCTCGTCCAGCCGCGCCACCTCGGCGTCGGCCAGCCGCCAGTCAAGCGCCTCGGCGTTCGATCTGGCCTGTTCGGCGTTCTTGGCCCCCGGGATCGGCAGCGCTCCCTTGCACACGACCCAGTTGAGGGCGACCTGCGCAGGCGTCTTGCCGTCGTGGTCTTCGCCGGTCTCCCGTATCGCCGCCATGAGAGCTGCGAACTGCCGCGCTTTGCCCGACTTGGGGTGGGCCCGGCGGACGGCCGCGCTCAGCCGCCGGATGCCGGGTAGCTGCCTTTCGGAAGAGTACTTGCCGGTCAGCATGCCCTGGGCCAGCGGGGAGTAGGCGATCGGCATGACGCCGAGTTCCCGACACGCGTCCAGGACACCTTCCCTCTCCGCCCTGCGGTCGAGCAGGCTGAGCGCTATCTGGTTCGAGGCGAGTGGCACGCCCCGGCGCGCGAGAACCTCGTGCGCCCGCCGCATCCGGTCTGGCCGGTAGTTGGAGACGCCGACGGCCCTCGTCATGCCGGCTTCCACAGCGTCAGCGAGCGTCGCTGCCCAGGTCTCCGCGGCCCTGAAAGGGAAGGGCATGTGGACCTGGTACAGCCCAACTCTGTCCAGCCTGAGCCGATCAAGGCTCCCGCGCAGCGCGTTGACGAGCGAGCGTCGCGTCCACCGCCACGGATACGGCATGAACTTGGTGGCAACGCAGACCCTGTCGCTGGCGTCGCGCACGAACCGGCTCAGTAGCCGCTCAGAGCTGCCGAAGCTGTACAGCTCGGCTGTATCGAAGAAGTCCACTCCCAGATCGAGGGACGTTTGGAAGATGGCCTCCAGGTCGTCCTCGCCGTACTCCCGCCCGTAGCCCCAGTACTTGGAGTCTCCCCACTGCCACGCGCCCACGCCGATCGCGCTGACCTCGACG
>CAYYFS010000061.1:0-3250 GCA_964471055.1 uncultured Dehalococcoidales bacterium | reverse complement strand
CGCATGGTCATCCTGAACAGGTCGGATGGCACGGCTCCCGGCCGGACGGCCTCACGCAGCGCCCTGTTGATCCCGTAGATCGCCGCATGTGCGCGCTTGACCTCGTCGCCCACCGGCCCGCCACCCGGGCACGCCAGCGACCGCGACATGTCCGCCAGGTACCCCTGGTAGCTGGCTGCCCCATCAAGCCGGAAGATGTCGCCCTTCTTGAGCCGCGTGTCGCTCGGCCCGACGAAATGGGCACCCTTCGGGCCGAAGCCGATGTCGAAGTACAACGGATACGCCTTTCGACGCATCAACTCGGCGTTCCAGCGGTGGAACATGTGCCACTCGGACATGCCCTCTTCGGCAGTGGAGTAGGCCAGGTTGAATACTTCGCTCATGATCTTCGCGGCCCGGCGCGAGCGAGAGATCTCCTCCTCGCACTTCCGCATCCGCAGCTCCCAGAGGATCGGCTCGCCGTTCACGAGCGTGGCGTTCGGCAGCTGCTCCCGAAGCTGCTCGGCGTAGACCAGCTCGATCGAGCGGTACTCGACGCTGATCCGCCCGCGGTCGAGCCCCTTCTCTTTCAGCGCCTCGACGACGGGGGTGACCGGGTTGTCCCGCACCGACATCTGCGTTTCCTGGCCGGTTACGTGGAAGACCGGGCCCCAGTACCGCACGTCCGTGATCCAGCAGTCGTACGCCTCCGGATATCCGGTCTGGCCCCCCGGCGCCACCAGCACCGGTCCTTTCGCCTCGTCAGCGGGCAGGAGCACGAAACCGGACGCGTAGGAAATGCCGTCCTCGGTGATCATCGTGTGGTCGTGGTACCCGGCCATCCACTCGAAATCGGTCAGGTATTCCACGTTCGGCTCGGTGTGCGCCAGCAGTACGTCGATCCCGGCGTCGTGCATGAGCGCCGAGAGCCTCTCGTAGTCGAACAGTCGCACGTTGCTACTCCTTGTCCGGTGCCCGGAATGTCAAGATGCGGTCATGGGCATCACAGGAACGCGTCGATCTCCCGCGGCGTCGAAGTCAGCACTTCGCAGCCGTCCTCTGTGACCAGAGTTGTGTCCTCGATGTTGAACGAGCCGAGGCCGCGGACGCGCATCGTCGGCTCCACCACCACGATCATCCCGGCCTCCAGGGGCCGATCGTTGCCCTCGACGAGGAACGGCGGCTCATGCCCCATGCGGCCCAGGGAGTGCCCGGCCTGCTGCGTCAGCGTCTCGTACCCGGACTCCTCAAACATGCGCATCGTCATCCTGAACAGGTCCGACGGCACCGCACCCGGTCGAACCGCCTCGCGGAGTGCTTTGTTCATGCCGTAGATCGCGGCGTGCGCCCGCTTCGCCCCGTCGCTCACGTCGCCCCCGCGGGTCCAGGCCAGCGAGCGGTTCATGTCGGCCAGGTAGCCCTTGTAGTAGCCGCCGATGTCCAGCCGAAGAATCTCGCCCTTCTTCAGACGGGTATCCGTCGGTCCCGAGAACAGTGCACCTTTCGGACCGAAGCCGATGTCCGTCCAGATGTGCCTTGAGCCCCTCTCGGCGAACGCCACGTTTAGCCACTCCTCCATGTCCCACTCGGTCATGCCCTCGTAGGCGGTGGTGTAGGCCAGTGCCATCACGTCGCTCGTGATGTCGGCCGCCCGGCGCATGCGGACCACTTCCTCCTCGCCCTTGAACATCCGCAGCTCCCAGATCACCGGGTCGGCGTCCACGAGGGTCGCGTCGGGCAGCAGCTCCCGCAGCTTCTCCGCGTACACCATCTCCAGGCGCCCGTACTCCACGCCGATGCGGGCCCTTTCGAGTCCCTTCTCGCGCAGGACGCCCGCGACCACCGTGATCGGGTCGTCGGACGGCAGAGCCTCGCCCGTTCCCCCCTGCACGTGGAACGTGGGGCCCCAGTACCGGACGTCTCGTATCCAGCAGTCGTTGTTCTCCGGGTAGCCCGTCTGGCAGGTCGGCGCAACGAGGGCCGGCCTCTTGCCCTCGTCCGCGGGCAGGCAGACGAAGCTCACCGCGTAGCTCTTGCCGTCCTCCGTGACGAAGTTGTCCTTGTCGTACCCGGGCTCCCACTCGAAGTCGGTGAAGTACTCCACGTTCGGCCTTGTGTGGGCGAGTACGACGTCGACTCCGACGTCGCCCGCCACCCTGGACAGCTTCTCGTACGAGAACAGTTGCATGAGAGTGATCTCCTCTGGTTCGTCACCGACCCGCCCCTACTCGTACCCCGCGTCCTCTTCGAAGGGGTAGAGCGGCGTCCGACGGCGCTTGTAGTCGAAGAACGACAGGTCCGACGTGGTCACGCCGGGCGTGTTGACCATCACCACCTCGACGGAGATCGGCTCGTAGGCCGGCCTGGGAGACTGGACCCCCTTGGCCACGACGATCTTGTACCGCTCCGGCCGGATGCCCAGCGAGTACATCTGTTGCCGACTGGTGTTGCCGGTCCGGCGGCTCGTCAGCACCAGCGTGTGCCCGTCCGTCGTATCCAGCGCCACCATCGTGCCTGCGTTGAAGAACCGGAACCCGCCGTGAATCGGCTCGAGTTCCTCGTACTTGCCGTCCGAGATCACGCGCACATGGCCCGTTACCTCGACCGGTTCGCCGTGCATGTCGTCCGTCTTGCCGCCAACCGTCAGCGTCAGGTCCGAACCGACGCCCGCCGCGACGCACGCATCCACCGCCTCCGGGTCGAACAGGGACTGGAGCATGTTGCCGATGCCCAGCTTCTTCGCGGCGGCCAGCAGTACCGTGGAGTCGGCCGATGAACCGCCGCCGATGTTGTCGCCCACATCCATCAGGCAGATCGGGCCCTTCGGCGCGGCGTCGGCGTACTTGAGCGCCTCCTCGGGCGAAAGCGAGTCCCCGACAATCTCCGCGCGACGGTCCCATGCCCGTTTCGCCATCCACCGCGCTGCATCTCTTGCGGCCGCCTCGTCGCCGTCCGCCACGGTCACGAATGCCATGCCCATCTCAGGAACGTCGGCGTAGGGGTAGCCCTCAGCAACGCTTGCGGTGAGCACACCCGGGCGCTCTTCGACTGCTCTGGCGTCCGCCATGAAACCCTTCATCGGCTCCTCGCCGGTGAAATGCTTCAGGATGTTGATGATCATCGGAGGCGTTTCCAGCGCCTGGACAGGCCGGATCTCGCCTTTCACCGCGCGGTAGATGAGTTCGGCACACTCGCGGGCGCGAGGCTTCGGGTCCAGGTGAGGCGTGGTGCGGTAGATGGTCGTGACGTTGACGTTCTCGACCATCTTCTG
>CAYYFS010000060.1:7301-11511 GCA_964471055.1 uncultured Dehalococcoidales bacterium | reverse complement strand
ACCGACTCGACGGGCGCGTTCAGACTCGGATCCGGAGACGTGCCGTCGCCCGGCCCGGCCCAGGTCCACCCCACCGAGTGGTTGATCACCTGGACGCCCTGGCCGGCCATCCACGCCACGGTCGACCTCAGGTCCGCGAACGAGGCGGGGTTCGAGATGTAGATGCTGGCGCCGGGTGCGATGTCCATCACGGCCTCGGTCACCGCGGTTCCGTGCTTCGTGTCAACGTCGCAATCAACGATGTCTCCCGTGAAGGTGCCTGTTCCGGTGTAGCACCGCACCCCCGCGGGAAAGGGGACCTCAGAAGGCATGAGGATCTGGTAGTCGTCGAACCCCGTGTCTATGACACCGACCTTCACGCCCGTGCCCGTGATCCCGGCCGCGTTCCAGACCGGCGAGCCGTGGATCGCTGCCCCCTGGCTGGTCACCAGGGGCATCGGAGGCACGATTTCGAAGACCCTGAGAACGCCGGGCAGCTCGGAGATCGCCGGCAGCGCGCTGACGGGCACGCGGGCTTCCAGGACCCCGTCCCCGCTGTTCAGTAACGCCGCTCCGTTTGACTGCGCCAGGGCCGGGACGTCCCTCGCGCCGGCCTCGAACCAGACCATCACCTCGATGGAAACTTCCGCCCGGCCCGCGGCGGACCGCCTGGCTCCGTCGCTCTGGAGCGACCGTTCCACCATCTGGCTGAGGTGTGAAGCCAGCCGCGGGTATCGCAGCTTCCCGGCACGCGGTTGCGAAGGAAGCCGTTGCGTCTGCGCGTCGGCGCTTGCGTCGCCCGCGCCCGGCAGCGCCAGCAGGGCGATAGCCGCGGCGAGCACGAGCGCAGGCCGGAAGATGACGGCGATGCGTACTGGAAGGGGGAGGAGGGCAATTCGCCCACCCCGACGAGTGTCTGGTCGCACGGCGGGTCTCAGCAGGCTGCCGCAGATGCGCGGCGCTCAGACGCGCCGGCTCCATCGGCGGTCGCCACCGAATCGTACAGGACGGGTCTGAGCGGGAAGCATCGTCCGGGGAATACCATTCGCGGCGGTGTGCGAATGATGGCTATCCGTCGTCCGCTGCGCGCCCGTCCCCGCCGGGCAGCGAGGTCGTGCCCTGGCCCACAATGCTCTTGATCAGGGCCAGCACCTCTCCCGCGGCCGGCCGGTCCGCGAGATTCCGGCCGATCTTCCAGGCGGCCAGCGTGCCCGTCCCGTCGATCACGAACGTCGCAGGCGCCGCGTAGCCGTCGTCCAGCAGGTCGTAGATGCGCCACTGCCGCGCCACTGCGGCATTGATGTCGTACAGCACCGGGTACTTGAGCTTCTGTTGCGTCAGCATCCTCTCGGCGTCCCCGGCCTTGTCCGTGCTGATCGCGATAACCTCGGCTCCGAGGTCCTGGAACTCGCCGTACAGGTCCTGCAGCCCAACGAGCTGCGACTGGCAGATGCTTCAGAAGAAACCTCGGTAGAAGACGACAACCAGCGGGCCCTTGCCCAGGTAGTCGTCGAGCGACAGCGTGCCGCCGACCGCCCGCGGCAGGGTGAACGACGGTGGGGTCAGGAACGGCCGCTGGCCTGGCAGCAGCGGTCCGGGCGACGCCGTTGCCGCGGGCGCCTCAAACGTTGGCGAGACCGCAGGTTGGGTCGGCCCGAGCTTCGGGGCGGAAGAACTCTCGCCGGAGGAGCAACCCGCCAGCAACAGCGCGGCCAGCACCGCGGCCGGCAGCACGACCCTCTTCGCTCCGGGCAATCGCACTCGGGATGGCATCGCGGAGCGTCCCCCTACGAGCGCATGGCGGCCAGCGTCTTTCGGACGGCCTCCAGCGCGTCTGCGATGTGCTCCGGCTCCACCCATCCCATGTGTCCGATGCGGAAGATCTTGCCCGCCAGCGCCTGCTGGCCGCCGCCGAGCACGACGTCTTGTTCCTCCCGCACACGGGCGACCAGCTCTGCGCCGTCGATATCGTCAGGGACTCTCACAGCGGTAACGGTGTCGGACGACACCGCCCGATCCGGGAGCAACTCGAGGCCCAGCTCCGCGACGCCGTTTCGGGCCTGCTCCGCGCGCTCGTGATGCCGGGTGAACACCGTCTCGACACCTTCGTCGATGATGGCCTGCAGCGAATGGTCGAGAGCGTAGATGGTCGGGAGGCAAGGGGTGAACGGCGGCTGGCCGATCTCCAGGTATCGCCTGTACAGGGCCATGTCGAAGTAGAATCGCGGCATCTTGGCCGTCTCGTACGCCTTCCACGCACGGTCCGAGAACGTCACCATCGATATTCCCGGCGGCGCAACCCAGGCCTTCTGCGCCGCGGTTGCCACAACGTCTATGCCCCACGCGTCCGTGGCTATCGGGATGGCCGCCGCGGAGCTAACGGCGTCCAGGAGGATCAGCGCGTCCGACTCATCGTGGATGACCTTCGCGATGTCCTCAATCGGGTTGGCGACGCCGGTGGAGCTTTCGTTGTGCGTCAGGACGACAGCCGCGCATCCGGGAATCCCGCGGAGCTTCTCCCGCACCTCCTCCGGGTCCACGGCCTGTCCGTGCTCGCACGTTATCCGCGTTACCTCGGCCCCGTACGCCTCCGCTATCAGCCCGTATCGGTCGCCGAAGACTCCGATGCTGATGGACAGCACCCTGTCCCCCGGAGACAGCGTGTTTGCCACGCCGGCCTCCATCGCTCCGGTGCCCGAAGAGGTGATGATGTACGCATCGCCGGACGTGGCGAGGACCGTCTTCAGGTTCCGGGTCATGCGCTCGATGATCTCCGCGTACTGCGGGCCGCGGTGGTTGATCATCTGGGCGCCGACAAGCTCCAGGACTTCGTCCGGCAGCGGCACGGGGCCGGGGATCCTCAGGTTCACTACATGCTCCTTGGTTCTGGGATGTGGGCGACGCTCGGTCTCGCGCAGGCGCGCCTCCTGGCCATTCACGACGGAAATTAGCCGACAGTGTACGACGCGGCCTGGCGTCCGGCGCTCAACCGGTTGCCGCCGGCGCTCCGGCGGTCAGTCCACCAGCCGCACCAGGTGGTAGTTCCTGGCGCCCCGGCGCAGGACGAGCACGCGGCCATCTACGAAATCGCCTACGCTCACGGACCGCGCTGGATCCGTTTGTCTCACGTTGTTCAGGTACAGCCCGCCCTGCTTGACTAGCCGGCGGGCCTCGCTGGCCGAACACATCCCGCTGTCGGAAGCCAGCGTCAGCAGCGTCTTGCCTTCACCCGTGTAGTCGAGCCGGTTCACTTCTCCGCTGGGCGCGTCGGCCAGAATGTCCTCCAGCTCGTCGGCGGGGGGTACCTGCGTTCCTTCACCGCGCCCGAAAAGGAACTCGGTCGAGCGTTCCGCCTGCGCCAGGCCGGTATCGCCGTGTACCGCCAGGGTCACCTCGCGGGCGAGCCGCCGTTGCGCCTCGCGCTTCGCTGGCTCCTCCGCGACTGCCCGCTCCAGCTCACCGATCTCATCCCGGCCCATCAACGTGAACACCTTGAGGTACGGTACGGCGTCGCGGTCGTCGGTATTCAAGAAGAACTGGTATAGCCGGTACGGCGAGGTCTCGCCGGGGTCCAGGGTCGGCGCGCCGCCGACGCTCTTTCCGAACTTCTCTCCGGAGACTTGTGTGATGAGGGGAGATACGATGGCGTGTCCCTCTCCGCTCCGCGCCCGCCGGATCAGGTCCACGCCCGCCAGGATGTTGCCCCACTGGTCGCTTCCGCCCAGTTGGAACGTGCACTCGTACCGGTCGTACAGCGTCAGGAAGTCGTGCGCCTGGAGCAGCATGTAGCTGAACTCGGCGAATGAGATCCCCGATTCGCGTTCCATCCGCGCGCTCACGGACTCCTTGGCCAGCATGTAGTTGACTGTGAAGTGCTTGCCGGTATCGCGCAGGAAGTCCAGGAGCCCGACTGTGCCGAGCCAGTCGGCGTTGTTGATCATCCTGGCCGGGTTGTCGATGCGCGGACTGAAATCGAGGAAACGCTCAAGCTGCGCGCGGATGCCCTGGAGGTTCTCCTCGATCTGCTCGTGACTCAACAGCGTCCGCTCGCCTTCGCGTCCGCCCGGGTCGCCCACCGCGCCCGTTCCGCCGCCCACGATGGCGATAGGGGAGTGGCCGTAGCGCTGCATCTGGACCATGCCCATGATCGTGGACAGGCTGCCCACGTGAAGGCTCTTCGCCGAGGGGTCGAACCCGACATAGAAAGTCACCTTCTCGCGCGCGAGCACTG
>CAYYFS010000060.1:0-7201 GCA_964471055.1 uncultured Dehalococcoidales bacterium | reverse complement strand
TTGGCCGTCGGGAATCCCAGGTCGCGCCCCCGGCGGTCGCCGGCCGATACCGTGCCGGAGAGGGCGTACGGCCGTCCCAGCATCGCCGCCGCGTCGACAACACGGCCCTCAGCGAGTGCAGCCCGGATAGCCGAGCTGCGCAGTGGGATGCCACCGTGGAGAACCTGTGCCAGTACCCGCACCTCGAACCCGATATCCTTCCCGATCGCCCGGAGCGTGGCCTCATCCCCTACGACATCGTGCCCGATCGAGCTGTTGGGCCCGATCACCAGAACCGCCAGGTTCAGGTGCCGTTTCAGGGCTGCTGCGAAGTCACGCGCAGTGGTCAGCCGCACCTCGTCATCGAAATCCATGGGAATGACCGCGTCGAGACCCAGCCCCTTGAGCAACCGCAGGCGCTCGTCCAGCGGGCACAGGTGCGACAGGCGCACACCGGGCTCGATCACGGCACGGGGCGGTCGTGTGAAAGTGATCGCCACCGCCGCACCTCTGTCCGGGCCGTCAGGCGCGCGTAGCCGGCGCGCTTCGGTGACGACCTGCTCCAGCAGGCGCTGATGCCCCAGATGAACGCCATCGAACGTGCCGACCGTGACGGCGGACGGCCTCCCGTCCGCGGCAAGGCCGGCCAGGCGAGACTCAAGATTCATGGTGTCCCGGCTCAGGCGATGGTGGGCTCGCCGGGCCCGGCAACAGGCCCGGCAGGCAACTCACCTCAGTCGCTCTGTTCGTCTCCGCCGTTGATGACCGATTTCTTGTTCTCCCGGCCCACAGCTGTCACGGCCCTCACGCCCTCCATCATCCGACTGAAATTGGCGGGTGTGAGCGACTGGGCGCCATCCGAAAGGGCCTTGTCTGGATCCGGGTGGACCTCGACGAGGAGCCCATCGGCGCCCGCGGCCACGGACGCGATTGCCATCGGCGCCACCAGCCGCCAGCGCCCTGTCCCGTGACTCGGGTCCACGATCACGGGGAGGTGGCTCAGGTGGTGAATGGCGGAGACTGCGGCTACGTCCAGCGTGTTCCGGGTGTACGTCTCGAACGTCCTGATCCCGCGTTCGCACAGGATCACGTCCTGGTTGCCGCCTGCCATGATGTACTCGGCGGCCAGCAGCCAGTCCTCGTATGTGCCCGAGAAGCCCCGCTTGAGCACGACGGGCTTGTTCACTTTGCCCATCTCGTCCAGCAGGAGGAAGTTCTGCGCGTTCCGGGTGCCCACCTGGAGGATGTCGGCGTGCTCGCATACGGTGTCCACGTCACGCACGCCCATGACCTCGGTTATCACCGGCATGCCTGTTTCCTGGGATGCTGCCTTCAGCAGTTTCAGGCCGTCGACGCCCATGCCGCGGAAGCTGTACGGCGAGGAGCGGGGCTTGAACGCCCCACCGCGCAGGATCGACGCCCCTGCCTCTTTCACCGCTCTTGCGGTGGTCAGCAGTTGGTCCTCCGATTCGACCATGCAGGGGCCGGCCATTACCACCGGCTCCTGCCCTCCGATCTCTATGTCGCCGACCTTCACCACAGTGCTTCCGAGCTTCCCTTCCCGGCTGGCCATCTTGTACGGCCGCGAGATGGGCACTACGTCGAGCACGCCGTCGAGGCGCAGCAGACCGTCCCGCTGATCGGGGTGGGTCGCGCCGATCACGGCAACGACCGTGCGTTCGACCCCGCGGTTGACGATCCAGTTGAGGTTCAGACTGGCAAGGTGTTCTTGAACCGCGCTCACCTGAGAATCGGCGGCGCCGGTTTGCATAATGACAATCACGACTTCGAGCCTCCCCTGAGGTCAGTGTGTGCTGGAGTTTCGGCGGAAGGTGCCGTTACGGACGCTGCGATGGCCCCTGGGGCCTCGTATACGAGCGCCCGCAGGTAAACAGCGGGGCCGTCACGAAAGGCGCGAACGCAGGGCGCGTCCGTGCCGCCCGCGGCGGTGGGGGAGACTGGAGGTGGAGAAGCGTGGCGTGAGGTGCCATGGCTACGACATCGGGCTCTGCTGCGTCCGGAGGTCGACCGCCTCTTTAAGATAGACGTGCCTGATTTCGTCCTGCAGTTTATCCGTGTTCCAGAGCACAAGTATACGGATACAGCGGGTCTGGCCGTGAGGCGCCGACATTTCGTGCCCGCACATCAGTGGCACGGTGTCCCAGCCCATCTGTCGCGCCGCGACGGCAGGGAATTCGGCCACCAGGTCCGGGCTTGTCGAGAAGAGCACCGCCGCCGCGTCTTCGGGGGCGATTCCGTTTGCGTCGATGACCGAACGCAGTAGCTCCTGCGTGGCCACCAGTACCGCCTCTCTGGTGTTCTCGTCGGCTGTCGTCGCGCCCCGGACCCCTCTGACCATCATCTCCGTTCCATTTCGTTCTGTGGTTGTTTGCTCCGGTTCGCTCTCACCGTCCCGGGAGCGCCGTCCCCGCCATCAGGCCCGATACAAAAGAGGCCGCCCGCCGGGCGGCATCCTCGGGCGGCCCGTCGTCGATAGCGTCGATGAGCGCGCTTCCCACCACGGCGGCGTCCGCGAACCGCGCGACCGCCTCCACGTGCTCGGGCCTGGACACGCCGAAGCCTACAGCAACCGGCAGATCCGTGTGGTGCCTGATCGTCTTCACCAGCCCTTCGGTGCGGTCTGAGAGCTCCGCACGGGCTCCCGTGACCCCGAGAACGCTGACGCAGTAGATGAACCCCGCGGCGGTGCTGCAGGCCGCCTGGATGCGGGCCTCGGTGCTGGTCAGCGCCAGTAGAGGGATCACGCTTAGGCCGACAGCCTCCGCCGCCTCCCGCAGGGGCCCCGACTCATCCGCGGGCAGATCGGGCACTATCAGACCGTCCACTCCCGCATCGCCGGAGCGCCGGCAGAATTCCTCCACGCCGATCGACAGGATGGGGTTGTAGCAGCCCATGAGAACGAGCGGCACGTCCACGCCGCTCTGCCGTAGACGCCCGGCCGCCGCGATACAGTCGGCGGGTGTTACGCCGCGCTCGAGGGCGAGGTGCGAGGAACGCTGGACGGTAGGACCATCGGCCAGTGGGTCGCTGAACGGGACCCCGAGTTCGACCACGGCCGCGCCGGCCTCGACTACGGCGTGGACGATCTCCTGCGTGGCGTCGAGGTCCGGGTACCCGGTGGTCACAAACGGCACCAGGCCGATTCGTCCCTCGGCCCGGATCGAAGACAGTCGTTCCTGAATACGGTTCACCATTCTCCTACCCGCCGAATGCCCCGGCAGCCGTGCCTCCCGCCAGCCACAGGACCAGAGCGTTCTGAAGGCTGTGAGCCATGACCGCCGGCCAGACCGATCGCGTCCTCATCCGAATCCAGGCCAGCGCCACTCCGAGTACGAATGTCGGGACGAGCGAGCCCAGATCGAGGTGAAACAACGCAAACAGCCCGGAGCTTAGCACTACAGCGCCCGTGACGCCGAATCTTGCCACCAAACCGGGCAGAACGAAACCCCTGAAGAACAGCTCCTCGCCGATAGGCCCCCATACGATCACTACGAGTATCAGGCCGATCGTGTTGGCGCCGAACTGCGACGTGAGCGCACCGGCGGTGTCCGGCGGCTTGAGCCACTCCGGGCCGATCCAGATCACGAGCAGCGACCAGAGCACGCTGACGACGAGCGCGGCGACCCACACGCCCGCGGCGAGCAGGTACGGGAACCTGCCCAACGGGCTGCCGAACCCCAGCACGGCCAACCCGCCGCCGTACTTGCGTGCCGAGAACAACCATGCGGACCCCGCCAGGACACCGGTTTGTATCGCGAGCAACCACAGGGCGCCCGGTAGCAGGGCTTCGCCCTCTGGCCGGTTCCGGCTGAGAACGAGCGTTGCCGCGACTGCCACCAGCGCGATGGTGAGGCCCGCTAGGAGGACTGCCCACCTGACATCTCCCCCGGACCAGGGGACCTTCAGCCCGGGGTCTTCATCCGGGGTTGCGGCCGGCGGCGGATCGGGCCCGGACGGGGGCGGAAGGCTAATCATTCCCAGGTCACGGTGCCGTGGAGACCGGCCTCGTGAGGCCTCGCGGCGAACGCCTGGTACTCGCGGCTGGCTTCACCGATCGTGGTCGTGTCCCCATGACCCGGCCACACCTCCGTGTCCGCCGGGAGCGTGAGGAGACGCTCGTTGATGCTGGCCACTATCTCTGTGAAATCCTCCGGGCTCCGCGTGCCTCCCGGTCCACCGGGGAACAGCGTGTCCCCGCCGAAGAGGATCGCTGCCCGATTGCCTGAGGCCGGCAGCAGGAACCCTGTCGAGCCTGCCGTGTGCCCGGGGGTGTGCATGGCCGTCAGCCTCACGTCACCCGCGGTGATCACCGCGCCGTCGGACACGTCGATGCTCGGCGTGACGCCCAGCAGAGATATCTGACCCGCATCCGCACCGGCGATTCCAACCGGAACGTCGAACGCCGCGAGAATCTCGCGCAGGCCCGCCACATGGTCTCCGTGGCCGTGAGTGAGGAGCACTGCCTGCACCTCGGTCCCGCGTGCAGCCTCGATCAGTTGCCCGGGAACCGCAGGCGCGTCGATGATCACACTCCGATTCGTCCGTCCGCAGGTCACCAGGTACGCGTCGTTCCCGGACGGTCCGCAGATGAAGCCTTGCGCCGTGATCCCATCGTCTCCGCGCACAGTTGCCCCCTTTGCAGGTTTCCTGATGCGGGCTTGGAGGCCCGGTGGCGGCGGGTTCGTATGAACCCCCCGCCGCCCAGCCTAGGCTAGCCGAAAACCGGCGGCGCGCGCCTGCGACCGGGCTCTTCGATCCGAACCGGACGCGAAAACGGGCCGAAACCCGGATGGGTAGGCCCGTTCGCAGTCAATGCCCGTACAGTGGCTCTATGTCGTCTGTGGCTCCGGTCCCGCGACGTGTGGCTTGGACTCGTCGGCGACGCTGTCCGGGCTCTCTTCATCCTTCTCGCCCGCGTCCGCGCTGGCCACAGAAACCCGGGCGGGCGTCTTGCCGGACAGGAGTGCCTGCACCTCGTCGCCGTCTATCGTCTCGTTCTCGAGCAGGTAGGTGGCGAGCTGTTCCAGTTCGCCCGCGTGCTCGGTGAGTATGCGCTCGGCCGCTGAACGGCCTTCTTCGAGCAGGCGATCGATTTCGGAGTCGATCACTGCCTCAGTGCGCAGGCTGTAGTCTCGCTGCTCCGACAACTCGCGTCCCAGGAAGACCGCCTCCTGGCGCTTCCCGAACGTCCTCAACCCGAGGCGGTCGCTCATCCCGTACCGGGTCACCATCTCCTTGGCGAGCCGCGTGGCCACCTCGATGTCGCTGCTGGCTCCGGTTGTGACCTCGCCGAATTTGATCTGCTCCGCCACGCGGCCGCCCATTGCTGCCGCGAGGTGCGCGGCGAACTGGCCCTTCGTCTGTATGTAGCGGTCCGCTTCAGGCAGATACCTCGTGTAGCCGCCCATCTGGCCCCGGGACACGATCGATATCTTCTGCACCGGGTCCGCGTCCGGCATGTGATGCGCGGTCAGCGCGTGTCCGGCCTCGTGGTATGCGGTCAGCTGGCGCTCGCGCTCCGTGAGCACCCTGCTCTTTCGCTCCGGCCCTGCGACCACGCGATCCACGGCCTCGGTGACCTCCTCGAACGTGATCGCTTTCTTATTGCGCCTGGCGGCAAGCAGCGCTGCCTCGTTGATCAGGTTTGCCAGGTCGGCGCCGCTGAAGCCGGGTGTCTGCCGGGCGATCTTGGCCAGGTCCACGTCCTCGTCCAGGGGTTTGCCCTTGGAATGCACGTCCAGGATGGCGGTTCGCCCTCGGATGTCCGGCGTGTCCAGGATCACCCGCCGGTCGAAGCGGCCCGGCCGCAGAAGCGCCGGGTCCAGGATGTCCGGGCGGTTCGTTGCGGCGATGACGATCACGTTCGTGGACGTGTCGAATCCGTCCATCTCGACCAGGATCTGGTTCAGCGTCTGCTCGCGCTCGTCGTGGCCGCCGCCCAGTCCGGCGCCGCGGTGGCGTCCGACTGCATCTATCTCGTCGATGAACACGATGCACGGATAGTGACGCTTGGCCTGCTCGAACAGGTCGCGTACTCGCGAGGCGCCGACGCCCACGAACATCTCGACGAACTCGGATCCGCTGATTGAGAAGAACGGCACTCCGGCCTCGCCGGCGACCGCGCGTGCCATGAGCGTCTTGCCCGTGCCGGGCGGACCCACCAGCAACACGCCGCGTGGGATCCGCGCGCCCAGGGCCACGAATCGCTCCGGGAACTTCAGGAACTCGACGACTTCCTCAAGCTCCTGCTTCGCCTCCGGCACGCCGGCAACGTCGAAGAACGTCACGGTGGCCTTGGTCCCGACGAACATCCGCGCCTTGCTGCGCCCGAAGCCCATCGTCTGGTTATTGCCGCCCTGCGCCTGCCGCATCATGAACAGCAGGATGCCGCCGAACAGGATCAGGGGCAGGAATCCCAGCAGAACCGACATGACGTTGCCAAGCCCGCTGGAACCCTTCACCACCACCTTCACGTTCTGGGGGGGCACGCCCGCCTTGTCGAGCATCTCCACGACGCTCGATCCCTCCTCCTTGCGCGAGAAGAAGGTGCTCCCGCCCGACTGAATCGTCAGATCGTCGCCTTTGACCTCGATGACCACCTGGCCGCCCGCAGGCGCGTTCTCCGCCAGGCTGATGACTTCGCTGATCGGTATCTCCTGGCTGCCGCCGAGCGGATCGTTGAAGAACCAGAAGAAGACCGCGATCACCACGACCACGATCACGAGATAGACAAGGCTGTTACGCATCCAGCGCCGGTTCATTGGCACCTCCGAAGATCGGCGGGCTCGCGGTTGCCGCCGCCTCCGGGACTCCGTCGGACGCCACTCTGAACTGAGGGAATCGCCGACGCACGGCCCCGGAACCCGTTTCTCGGGGGCGTGCATCCCGATTGAATTCTATCACGGCCCAGTTGCGGACCTCTTGACATTTGAGGGTTGCCGGGGCCGTCAGGAGGGCCTGTGCGCGGGCCGATCCCGGTGCCCCGTACGTCCGCGCCGTCGCCACTTGCCGGCACGTGGGGTGCGCACCGAAACGCTGCCGGCTCTTCCTGTCCGGAAATCGAGCACCGGGCCTCGTTCGTAGCCTGTTGCGGAATGCTCCTGCCTCTTTCCGGAGGGTCGTTCATGATTCCGCCCGAGCCGAGCCGTCATTCCGGCGAAGGCCGGAATCCAGCCGTTTCCAGCGTGGCACCCTTCGACCC
>CAYYFS010000059.1:6211-11993 GCA_964471055.1 uncultured Dehalococcoidales bacterium | reverse complement strand
ATGTGCTCTTCCATCGCCGGTATGTGGCTGTTCCTGTAGTAGTCGTGATCGAACGACGCCCCTTCGGTAGCCGGATACAGCACTGTAACCTTGATCATTTCACTCCTCCATCATTCCCGCTCGTCCTGCGCGACCCGCGCCGCGAAGCCCGCTGACCGCCGGGCGCGGTCGTTGCGCCTTCGACCGGAGATCCGGCCAGTGGGTTCCAGTACCTCGATCCGCCGGTCGGCTAGCTCTCCGGCGGTGTGTATGCCACCTTGCCGGCGTCTCTGAGCGCCCCGACAATTTCCTCGGGGGTCATCAGCACCGTCGTCTTCATCTTCGACATGGCACCGCCCGCTACCGCACCGAGAGCTACCGATGAGTAGGTGGTGTTGTCCGGAGCCTCCGAAATGACGACCCCGTCATACTCTCCGAACGCGAAGAAGAAGTGCAGCATCGTGCCGCCCGCGGCCTCGATCATCTTCCCCGTCGCGGCGGCCCGGTCCTGCGGGTTCTCAACCAGCGCGTTCCAGGCCCCCGACGTGTACGAAAATTGCGTCATGTAGAACGGCATGATTCACCTCCTGCGCGTGCTCGCGCAGGGGCACCCTATCACCCCACACCGGAAACGAATAGCGATACGCCGCCGACACGACGAAACACGATGACTGACGCCCATTTCGTATCCGATATGGCCTGCCAGGAGAGTGTTTTCATCGTATTACTGACCATATCGTGTTAGGGTTGCCGCCTCGCCACCGGCCCGGGGACTTCAGAACGAACCCCGGGGATGGGTTTCATTAGGAGGCCACGATGCCAAGGTTCGTAATCGAGCGGGAGATCCCCGGAGCCGGGACACTGTCCGCCGAGGAACTGCAGGGGATCTCAGCGAAGTCATGCACGGTGCTGAACGAGCTCGGCCCCCAGATTCAGTGGGTCCACAGCTACGTCACAGGCGACAAGGTCTACTGCGTATACATCGCGCCGAACGAGGAGATGGTGCGGGAACACGCCAGGCGGGGTGAGTTCCCGGCCAACGTGGTGTCACAGGTCACGTCGATGACCCGACTACTGCGGAAGCGTGACTGCTCGGCCAACGCATCTGAGGGACACGTAGGCACGATGGTCTGGAGTAGCCGGCACCGGGGGGGCTTTACGGTCCCGGTGACGGCTCTGATTGCTCTTGTATCGTTGACGCTGGGGGTCTGGGCGAGGTCCTGAGGCTCTCGAAGGGCGAGAGTCGCTGCCGCAGGCCTATGCGTTCCAGAGGGCCTCCCGGAGCGCCCTCATGTGGCCCATCGTGTACGCCCAGTAGCGGTGGCCCCATTCCGTGTCGCCGTCCATGTGGATCGCGTGGTCCGGGATCATCGGTCCATCGAACCCAGCGTCCCTGTACGCCTTCATCGTCGCAACCATGTCCGCCACGCCGTCCTCGGGGAACGTCTCTGCGAACCTCTCCGCCGGGCCGGACACGTTCCTGAAGTGCACGTAGAAGATCTTCTTCCTGCTCCCGAAGTACGCAATCTCCTTCGGAAGGTCGGCCTCCATCTCAGTCCAGCACCCCTGGCAGAACAGCAACCCGTTGCTGTCGCTCGGCACCGTCTCCACCGCGCGCCTGAAAGCGTCCGGCTCACGCATGATGCGGGCCACCCCGCCGATGGAGGGAATCGGCGGGTCGTCCGGATGCAACGCCAGCTTCACGCCCGCTTCCTCCGCCACCGGCACGACCGCTTTGATGAAGTACTCGAAATTGGCCCACATGTCATCGTCGGTGATGGGCCGCCGATGGTCGGCGGGGATCAGCCCCGTATCCACCTGGGGCCCAGAGGCCATCAGCGGAGCGTCCTTGACCAGGTCGATGTCGAAGCTGGTGGAGCGCGAGCCCGCCCTGGCCGGGTGGTACTGGGAGGTGCGGTAGAACCGCATCGCGTGCATGTTGTAGCTCAGTATCGGGATGCCCGCAGCACCCATGTTCCTGATCGTCTTCTGGTAGTTCTCGATCTGCTCGTCGCGCCCGGGCAGCCCGAGCATCCACCTGTAGGTCCACGGCCACGGGGAGTTCTCGAGAGCTTCCAGCCGCAGCCCGTGCGACTCCACCTGGGTGCGCAACGACATCAGCGGCGCGTACTCGTAGTAGCCCCGGTCGGGATCGTCCAGCGTGGGCGCTGACACAGTCACGCCTTCCGCGCCTACCTGCGCGGCGAACCTCAGCCTCTCATCGGAAACCGGCCGGATGCCGAGTGCGACTCTCATATTGAACCCCTCATGCTGGAAACGATTCCCCGCGCGTGGCCTCGGATCGAACGCGCCGGATGCTACCACTTCCCTCAGCCTCCGGAGGCGGACATCCCTTGATTCTGCAGTCTCCCGTAGCAGACGTCGGCAACAGGGCTCGATCAATCTCACCCGCGGGAGGGAAAGCCCCGGTCAAGATAGCCGCATGCGTGCACGCCAGCCACCGCCGTCTGTTGTGATGCGCCTTCTACGTTGATCTCTTGAGCCAGCTTGACTGCCTGTCTGAGTATGCGACAATGCCGACGTTTCCACACCGCGGCTGCTGCTCGCGCCGCATTTCGCGACGCAGGGCGGGAAACCAGCTTGATGTGCTGAAGCTCGCTGCAATCGGATAGGCCCAGTCGTGGAAGGGCCATTTCCGGTGGCCTCAACATAGCGAGCCACGCGGCCTCCCGGCCGCCTTGCCCGTCCGCCGCCGGTCATATCGATGCCCCCCCAGCCTCCCCTGGTCAACGTTCAGGGGAGGCACGTCGGTTCGGGTTTGCCCTCTTGCACCGGCCGAACGGGCACGCGTGACCGTGCATCGAAGAAGGGGCGAACGTTTGGACACACAAACGCGCGAGAACGAACGCACGGCCAGTATGGAAGCGACACCGGAAACAGTCCTTTCTGTTGCTTCACTTTGGAAGGTCTACGGCGACGGCGCCGAACAGGCCCTCAGCGATGAGTATCGGGACCTCTCCAAATCCGAGATCCAGGACCAACTGGGCTGGGTGATTGCCCTCAAGGACGTATCGCTCGAAGTCAAGAGAGGCGAGACGTTCGTGGTTATGGGCCTGTCCGGCTCCGGCAAATCCACCCTGGTTCGCTGTCTCAACGGGTTGATCGAGCCGACTTCCGGCGACGTGAATGTCCTCGGCACCAGCCTCACCGGCATCACTCGCGACGAACTGACCCAGCTCCGGCGGAACTCCCTTGCGATGGTCTTTCAGCACTACGCCCTGTTCCCTCACCGCTCCGTCATTGAGAACGCGGCGTGGGGGTTGGAGATACAGGGAGTCGGAAGGCGGAGGCGAAACGCGAAAGCCCGGGACATGCTGGGACTGGTCGGACTTCAAGGCTGGGAAGACAGCTACCCGGCAGAACTCAGCGGCGGCATGATGCAGCGCGTCGGGCTAGCTCGGGCACTCACTCTTGAGCCCGAGATCCTCCTCATGGACGAACCGTTCAGCGGTCTCGATCCCCTTATTCGCCGTGAGATGCAGTCGGAGCTGCTCAGACTCAAGGCGAGCCTGCACGCCGAACTGGGCACCATCGTCTTCATCACCCACGATCTGGATGAGGCAGTAACCGTCGGTGATCGGATCGCCATCATGAACGATGGCGAAGTCGTACAGATCGGCTCCCCCGAAGACGTCGTCCTGAGACCTGCCGACGACTACGTAGAGGACTTCACGAGCGACGTGAGATACGAATCGGTGGCCACCGCTGCCCACAGTATGTCCGCTCCGGAAACCGTCATTGCAGCCGACGAATCCCTCGAAGCCGCGCTGGCGAAGATCGAGGAAGGCGATTCGCCGGTGGGCTTCGTAGTGGACGGCTCCGGTAGGTACCTGGGAGTGCTGAGCGAGAGACGCGCACGGAGGGCTGTCCGAAGAGGCGAAGAAGACCTCGAATCTGTGATGAGGACCGATGAACCGTCAGTCACTCCCGAAACCGGATTCGACGAACTGGTACACATCGGAATGGCGTCCGAACACGCGGTGCCGGTCGTTGACGAATCGGGGGGTCTTGTGGGCGAGATCCAGCGCGTCACGCTTGCAGCCGAGATGGCCGAGCGATGGACAGACACTGAGAACGGAAAACAAGACTCGGGCGGGAGTGCGGCCGGTCCCCCGGAAACGCCTTCGGCCCCGAAGCAACCGGAGTAGCCAATGAGCACAGTGACGGGTACGGCGTCCGACCCGGAAGACGGGGGTAGAGGAACCTCTTTGACCAGCATCGTGAGGATAGCGGACGCGGCCGCGCGATGGGTGCTCCACTACCTCGGATACAGGTTCCGGGTATCGCCGGTAATGTGGTTGGTCGGAATAGCCATCACCGTCGCGTGGATACTGCTTCCGATCCCGCACTGGGTCCGCTTCGCCGGACTGGCCGTCCTCTGGGTGCTCGTTCCGACGCCTCTTTGGCTGCGCGCCGTGGGTCTCGCCCTGCTGACCGGCAGCTTCGCAGTTTTGGGAGGCGCCGACAGCGTGCCCGAGTCCTGGCTCGTCGGGCGCGACGTCGGGAAGTGGATCGACGACAGGGTCGACTGGATGATCGTCAACTGGCGCTCGTTCCTGAAGGGCCGGAGCGACGAGTTCCTCAGGGCGGTACTTCTGCCACTGCAGAACTGGCTGCTGGCGTTGCCCTGGTGGCTGACCATCGGCGCGATCACGGCGATCGCGTACAAGATGGTGGGCCGGCGGTTCGCTCTGGTGGGCCTGGCCCTGCTCCTGATCCTCGCGATACTGAATCTCATGGAGCCGGCCATAGTCACGCTCGCAATCGTTTTGATCGCGACCGGGGCGTCCTGCTTGATCGGCATACCGCTCGGGATTGTTGCCGCAAAAAGCAATCCGTTTGAGGCCATGCTGCGGCCGGTGCTGGACACCATGCAGACCATGCCCAGCTTCGTCTATCTCGTTCCGGTGGTGATGCTACTGGGCATCGGCAAAGTGCCTGCTGTAATGGCGACCGTTATCTACGCAGTGCCGCCCATCATCAGACTCACGAACCTGGGCATCCGCCAGGTCGACCCCGAGCTGGTGGAAGCAGGGCAGGCATTCGGCGCTACCCGAATGCAGCTGCTCCTGAAAGTGCAGATTCCGCTCGCGTTGCCCACCATCATGGCCGGCGTGAACCAGACGATCATGATGGCGCTCGCCATGGTGGTGGTCGCCTCGATGATCGGCGCCAGAGGACTCGGGATCGAGGTCCTCAACGGCATCAGCAGGCTGGAGGCCGGACGGGCACTGCTCGGAGGCATCGGGATTGTGATCATGGCGGTGTTGATCGACCGGATTAGCCAGAGGCTCGTCCGGGACCCCAGGGAACAATGACTACCCAAGCGGACACTGTGAGGAGGCCCTGCCCGCACGGTACTCACGGTGCCGCTCCAGCATACAGACAGGGAAGGGGGACTGCAGAGGAGGCAAAAGCTCTACCCGTTGCACGGGAGTCTACCGACACCCCGCAGCACGGTGTTGAACAACCCTGGCAAGTGAGGTTCACATGAAGTCAAGCGACTTAGCACGAAACCGATACTGGATGTGGCTGATCGTCCTGGCCGCTGCTCTGGCGACGCTGGTCGTCGCCACGGCATGCGGTGGTGAGGAGGAAACGGCCACGGCCGCACCCGCGGCGACGGCGAAGCCTGCGGCCACGGCGAAACCAGCCGCCACAGCCAGGCCTGCGGCAACGGCGACACCTGCGCCGGTCGAGAAACCGGTCATCAGGTTCGGTGACACACAGTTCGAGTCTCTCTGGATCAACAACGCGATCGCGAAGTACATCATCGAGAACG
>CAYYFS010000059.1:2444-6111 GCA_964471055.1 uncultured Dehalococcoidales bacterium | reverse complement strand
GAGGACCGCTGGACCACGTGGATGCCCGCGGACAAGGTCGCGAAGGTGAAGGAGGCCCTTGCGTCTGAATAGAGGATCGCCTTGATTGAACGCGGGTGCCCTTGCGATCGACGCAAACGGCAAGACCGCAGTGAGCAGGCCGCCGGTTGAGAGTCCGGCGGCCTGTTCGCGTCACCGGCGGCCACGTCCACCGCGACGAAGCTCTGCGTGGAGCATCTCCCATACGCGGCGAATCTCGGTTTCTCGCCGGAAACCGGCCGGGTATCGAGTGTGGCCCTCGTGGGGCAGGGCCTCTCGCTACAGGTTCAGGCGGATCGCCCACAGCGAAGCCGACGCGCAGATGAACAGCGTGTCCCCTTCCGGCCCGCCGAACGCGCAGTTCCCGACCACCTCCGGCGTCAGGAACTTGCCGATCAGTTCGCCGTCCGGAGTGAACACCTGCACCCCGTCACCGGCAGCCACGAACACGTTGCCGTTCGGCGCCACTTTCAGTCCGTCCGGGATGTACGGCTCGATGACCGCGAACACGCGTCCGCCCTCAAGCCGCTCGCCGTCGATCACGTCGAACACCCGCACATGATGGGGCGCATCATCGCCATGCGTCCTGCCGCTGTCCGCGATGTACAGCAACGATTCGTCCGGCGAGAACGCCAGGCCATTCGGCTTGTCGAAATCGTCCGCAACGACCCCTAGATCCCCGGTCTCCGGGTCCAGCCGGAACACGTAGTTGCCGTCCTGCTCCTTCGGCGCGCCGGATCCGACCTGTGGCGAGACGATGCCGTAGTCCGGATCGGTGAACCACACCGTACCGTCCAACTTCACCACGACGTCGTTCGGGGAGTTGAGCTTTCCGCCCCTGTACGAATTCGCCAGCACCGTCATGGAGCCGTCGGGCTCCGCGCGAACCACCCTCCGCCCTCGCATCTCGCACGTGATCAACCGGCCCTCGCCGTCGATCGCACTGCCGTTCGCGATACCAGACGGCTCCCGCAAAACCGATGCGCCGTCGGCCTGCGACCATCGCCACACCCGGTCGTGCCGTATGTCGCTCCAGACCAGGCTCGAATCTGCCGGGAGCCACACGGCCCCTTCGGCGAACGCCAGCCCGCCGGCCACCGGATCGAACCGGCTATCGGGCCGCAGAAGCGCCTCGAACCGGTCGTCAACACCTTCAGCACGCGGCAGATTGATCATGCAGAACACTCCTCATGCGACACCCGGGTTGAGTCGCGGCCGAGTCTATCACCGGAAGCGCGGCCGCAGGCTGGGCCGGATGGTGGAGTGCCCTTTTCTGCCGGTGGCCGGACGGGTCGCCGGCGGGGCCGATACGCCGGAGGCAGCGATGAAGGATACCCATGCAGAGTGGCCGGAGCAGATCGGCGAAGTCGTGCTCACTTTCGTGGAGCAGACGGCCGTCGGCGGCGCCATGGAGCGTCGGGTCCTGTTCGCCGGTGGCCTGGACGTTGACTTCGCGGCCTTCCCCGCCTCTGTCGTCGCCGGAGTCGATCTGGAGAACCCGAGCATAGAGATTCAGAATGCGGTCGGTCGCGGCGTTCGGGTCATCGTTGACCGCGATGGGCTCCTCGCGGGGCTCGACGAGATGGAGGTGGCGCCCCCTGAGCCCTCGCGACCGACAGCAGACGAATACGGCCGGCTCGTGGCCCATTGCCTGTATCACGTCCTCTGGTCCGCGAAGCATCTTCGGCGGGGAGAGATCTGGTGGGCGAGGAGCGGTCTGGAGGGCGGCCTGAACCGCATGATGCTCCCAATGATCGAGTGGCACTCAGCCTTCTGTGGCGATACCCCGCGCGATACGTGGTTCCGGGGCCGGTTCCTGGAGCGCTGGGCAGACCCTAAGGTCGTCGCGAGGCTGCGCGACGCCACATCCCGGTACGATCCCGGGGAGGTGGCGGAAGCCCTACGCGCGAGCCACGCCCTGTTCCGCGGCCTCGCCGTCGCCGTGGCTGACCGCCTGGGCTTCGAGTACCCCGCGGACGCCGACGCGGAAGTGGAGCGGCTCACGAACGAGGTTCTGAGTGGGCGGAGCTAGCCGCGCTTCTCGACGAACCCACAGGCGTACTACCTCCGTCCACTCGCGAGCCATCGAGACGGATATGGGCCCCATGGACCTCGACATCGGCCTCAAGTAGGACCGCGACAGCGCGGCTGTCCGGACAATCCCACATTGATGTGCACGGCCACCGGCGCCGGTGTATGTTTGCACGCACACAGCCGTTCAGGAGTCCCATGACGCCCACGGTCAGCGTCGATGTATGGTCCACTCTGGGCCACCTCTTCGGGTCAGACGACCGGATACGCCGGTCTCTGGATGTGCCGATCGCGGAAGGCACCACTCTGGCGGGCTTGCTGAGGAAGCTCGCGGACGAACACCCGCGCTTCGGAGACGTGATGTACGACCCGGACACCGGCGAGCCGTCCGAACGGGTGTCTGTGGTCGTCAACGACCGACTGCCGGAGCTCCTGAACGGCTATGAAACACAGCTGCACGACAAGGACCGCATCATCCTCGTCCAGGCGTATGCCGGAGGGTGAGATCGGAACCATTGCCCCGTGGGTACCGGGAGCATAGGAGGACAGGAATGTCACCAGCCGGAGAAGACAGCTACACCGCCCGGATCATGCGCGTCGACCTGTCAAGTGGGGACACCACCCTTGAGAACATCGACGAGGCCACACTCCGCACACACGTGGGCGGCTGTGCGCTCGGCGCGAAGTATCTGTACGACGAGGTGCCGACGGATGTGGAGTTCTCCGACCCCAGCAACCGGCTGATGATCTTCACCGGACCTCTCGGCGGCACTGCCATACCCGGCTCCGGCGGCATCACCGTGTGCGCCAAAGGAGCGCTCACCGGCGGCGCCGCTTCCACTCAGGGGCAGGGTTCGTTCGGGGCCTTCATGCGTTTCGCAGGCCTCATGGGCCTGGTCTTCCAGGGCTCCTGCGAAGGCTGGACCTACCTGCTGATCGACGAAGAAGGCAACCCGGAGCTCAGGGATGCCGCCCACCTGGTCGGCAAGGACACCTGGGAGACGGTGGACGCGCTCAGCGATGAACTGGGGAGATCCGAACGCGAGCTCAGCATCCTGTCGATCGGCCCTGCGGGAGAGAACCTTGTCCGCTGGGCCGCCGTCATGGGCGACAGGGGTCACGCCGCCG
Source organism: uncultured Dehalococcoidales bacterium (assembly GCA_964471055.1). Lineage (GTDB taxonomy): Bacteria > Chloroflexota > Dehalococcoidia > Lucifugimonadales > Lucifugimonadaceae > CAYYFS01. The sequence continues at coordinate 2,934 of CAYYFS010000059.1, read as the reverse complement.
GGCACAACGGCGTCGGAGCGGTCATGGGCTCGAAGAAGCTGAAAGCCGCCGTCATCGTCAGGGGCAGGAAGACCGTCCCGATCAACGACAGGGACAAGCTGACAGAGATCGCGCGGGGGGTCGTCGAATCCCTGGTTGCCAACGAGGGCGGGACGCACTACTACGGCACTCTGAACGGTGTCCAGGGCAACTACGCCAGGGGCAACCTGCCCATCCTGAACTACGGCACGAGCGTATGGGACGTGGCGGACGAGGAATTCGAGAAGTTCAGCGGTCCATACATGCACGAGCACTTCGAGCCGGAGCGGAGCCATCCCTGCTGGGCGTGCCCGAACAGTCACTGCCAGATGATGAAGGTCACAGAGGGGCCATACGCAGGGACCGCCGTCGAGGAGCCCGAGTACGAGCAGATGTCCGCGTTCAGCGCCAACCTGGGGATCAGCGAAATCGGCTCGGTCATGATGCTCAGCAATATGGTCGACCGAATGGG
>CAYYFS010000059.1:0-2344 GCA_964471055.1 uncultured Dehalococcoidales bacterium | reverse complement strand
TCCGAATCGGGAGCGCTTGAGAACACTCTGATGGTCGCCGATATCACCCAGTTCGGCCTGCCCGCGAACGTCGACCCCTTCGACCCGGACATGCTCGCAAGAGCCGAGGCCCGCATGAAAGGGGCGATGCAGTTCGAGGATTCTATGGTCACCTGCCGGTTCAACACCCGCATGAACGTGCAGCTGCTGGTCGAGGCGCTCTCAGCGGCCACGGGCTGGGACTTCACGTTCGACGAAGCGATGCAGGTCGGGCGCAGGGCCGTCAACACGATGCGCGCGTTCAACATCCGTGCCGGGCTGACGGCCGACTCCGAGCGCCCGTCGCCCCGGTACGGTTCCACACCCACGGACGGCCCTGCTGAGGGGAAGGCCATCCTGCCTCACTTCGACAAGATGCTCCGAGACTACTACCGGCTCATGGGCTGGGACGAGAGCGGGAAGCCGCTGCCGGAAACGCTGGCTGACCTGCAGCTTGAGGGGGTGTCCACCGACCTCTGGGGCGGGTGACCCTCCCGTGCGGACCGTACCCGCGACCGCGCCGCCCATTGAAGGCGTGTGCGGTCTCCCCTACTATCACGCGACCGCCGGACAGGGAGCGCGACGTACCGCGCACGGGAGGCAGCACTGAATGAAGCGCGCAGCTCGTTGCATTCGTCGTCTCTTCCCGCTGCCGGTCGCGGCCGGCATTCTCGCTCTGCTACTCGTCTCGACCGCGTGTGGCAACAACGATCCCGGGGCGGCTCCATCCGCAGACGCGGAAGACGAGAGCAGCGATCCGGGCGAGGCGGCGCCTGTCATCTGGCCCGGCAGGATCTTCTCGATCGACGACGTCGTAGCCGCCGGCTGGAAGAAGTCGAAGCAGTTCTCCACTGAGACCGTCCCCTACGCGACAGACATCTGGTACGGGTTCTTCAACCGGAAGGACGTGGAAGTCCGCTTCTACGAGTCGCACGAGGACGCGGTCCAGCACGGCATTGCGCCGGCAGAGGAGGCCGTGGGCCGCATTGGACACCGCGGCGGTGAGCGCCTGCTCGACTTCGGTGGAGCTTCCATCGCGAAGTACGCGGCCTACGCCGTCGCAGGCAACCTGGTCATGCTGTGCGAGACAGAGATCGCCGTTTGCCAGTCGCTTCTCGATCAGCTTGACTAGACGTGTCCCCGAAACCCGTCCCGGTGCTATTGGCGTAGGGCCTGGGCGCAGGCAGCGGGAAGCGGGCTAGACTTCGCCTCCCTCCCCCTGCATGGGGCACAGCATCGCGCCGGTGATCTTCATCTCGAATCGACTCCGGTTGGGTTGAGTTGTCGATAGAAGGTAGCGGACCGGCGCGATGCAGCCGGTACGGGCGCTAGAAACCCGCCTCCTTGTCGCACACGTCCAACATCTGCAATCCGTCGATATACCGGCGCAGGTTCTCCCTGAGGATGTCCCGCCGTCCCTCCCACATCTCCGGGGTGATTCCCGAAGCGTGAGGTGACAGAAGGACGTTGTCCAGGGTCCAGAAGGGGCTGTCGGCTGGAAGAGGCTCGGTCACGAACGCGTCGATGCCGGCACCGGCTATCGTCTTGTTGCGAAGCGCGTCGATGAGCGCGTCCTCATTGACGATGCCGCCGCGGGAGATGATGATCACCCTGGCCGTCGGTTTCATCAATGCGAGTTCCCGCGCACCGATCATGTCTTTGCTATCACGCGTGAGCGGAGCGGTGACGATGAGCCAGTCGGACAGCTTCATCAGATCGTCCAGCCGGTCGAGTCCCCAAACCTCTTTGACCTCCGGAATCGGGTCCACGGGCCGGATATCGACGGCGCACACGTCCATGTCGGCGCCGTACGCACGACGTGCGATGGCCTTGCCAAGGTCCCCGAGTGCCAGGATGCCACAGGTCCGTCCTGCCAGTTCCTCGTACTCGCGCTCGACGTACTTCGCGGTATCCCATACCCCGGCTCGCTGATCGTCCCAGAGCTCCACCATGTGATGGGCGAACGTAACCATCACCCCGATCACGTGGTCGGCCATCGAGGTGGCGTGAGGACCGCGCGAGTTGGTGAGGATCACGTCGCTGTCGATTACCTCCTGCTTGTCCATGATCCAGTTGATGCCGGTGGAGGGCGCATGAATCCACTTCAGCTGCTTCGCCGCGGCGAAGACCTTGCTCGACGGAAGGCCGACGTAGGCCTCGGCATCCGCGACCTCCTCCAGCTGCTCCTCTTCGCTCTTGGCCACAACGAATCCCACGTCCGGCCACGTGTCCCTGAGTCCCTCAAGGAACTCGTCGAACGGATCCCCGATCGTCATGCCGATTACGATTTTCATGCCCGGATTCCCTTCTGACCCAGATGTCTTCC
>CAYYFS010000058.1:4718-12016 GCA_964471055.1 uncultured Dehalococcoidales bacterium | reverse complement strand
CAGTGCACCACCTCGGTGGTGGTACAGCGCCGCGGTTTCAGGTCTCAGATCGATGGCGCAGGTGAATGCGTCCACCGCCTCTTCGAGGTGACCGGTTTCGACACATTCGACTCCCCGGCGGTGGTACGACATGGCACTCTCGGTATCGGTCCTGCCACGCACCGCGCTGCCGCGCACGCCGAGCAATCGAAGAAGGAATTGCCACATGCGGCTCAGTTGCCCTCAGCACCCTCCGGCCGCGGGGCGCGTTCGACCAGCTCCAGCCAGTGGCCGTCGGGGTCCTGGAAGTACAGAGCACGACGGGCCCATGGGAACTCGGAATCCCGCAGCGCGGGCGGGCCGAAGAGGTTGACCCCGTTCGCCCGCAGGTGCTCGTACCAGGCCTGGGCATCGTCCACGATCATGCCGACGTGTGTCGCACCGACATTGTTCCGCTCGTACGGCCCCGGACCCTGGCCACCCTCCGGCGAAAGGTATTGGATGAGTTCCAGCGAGTGCCCGTCGCCCAGCCCCACAAACCCCAGGCGGATTCGAACGTCCTCGTACCCCACAACCGATGAGATCCACTCGCCCGACGCCTCTGCCGGGTCCCGTTCGACGTTGAGCCCGAGCACCCTCGTGTAGAACTCAATCGAACGGTCCATGTCACTCACGATCAATCCCGAGTGATAGATCGTCTCTATGTCCACGGTCATCCCTCAATCCACAGGCGCACCGCGCCGCGTCACCTCACCGCCGACCGTTCCCTGGTCAGGTCGATGAACTCCCGAACCTTGCGAACGGGAGTCGACGGCGTGACCGGGCTGCCGAGCGACATCACGAATCGCCCGCTTCGCCGGCCCACCTCGAGTTGCCTCTCAGCCTCGGCCTGCATCTCCTCGCAAGTGCCATCCTGCAGCACTCCGATGGCGTCCACATTCCCGAACAGACACACCCGCCCACCCACGACCTCGTCGATCCATCCGATTTCCAGACCGTACTGCTTCTTATCCTCTTCGAGCGCGATGCACGTCGGCGCCATGCTCACCAGGTTGTCGAGCCGGTCGCTCACGTCGCCGCAGAAGTAGTGGATGCTCTTCATGCCCAGCTCGTTCACCCGGCGAATGATCCGCTCGGTGTACGGGGCAGCGAACCGCCGGAAGTGCTCCAGCGAAATCAGGTCGCTCGAGCAGTACCCGCTTCCGAGGAACAAGCCATCGACACCCACCCTCGCGTACGCTTCGGCCACCTCCAGCGACGCAAGCGTATTCCGCTCCAGCAGCCGTTCGGACCATTCGGGCCGCTCCACCAGGTTGCTGAGCATGTCGTAGATCCCGAAGCACCGGCTCATGCCCCAGAACGGATCGGGTACGTTCCCTACGACGAAGAGGCTGCCACCGAACTCCCGGACGACGGCCTCCGCGTAGTCCAGCCTCCCGCCGGCGATGATTTCGTCGGCGGACGGGACCTCCACCAGCCTGTCGATGTCCTCGATTGCGTGCACGATGTTCTCGGTCCGGTGAGTCAACAGTCCACCCACCGGCTCCTTTTCCAATTCAGTCTCGGTCTCCGTTTGCCGGTCTACGAGAAACGCCCGCCGCCCGCGCGTTCGGACCTCATGCCGGTCCCGCCATTGCCGATCCTCACAGAGCCGCGCGGGGACCCAGTCGATATCCAGCTCATCCTGAAGATCCCGGGCAACTTGCAGCTTCGCATCGATATCCCCGGACCGCACCGACCACCAGGGCACGTCAGTCACCTGCTCCCAGTGATCCCGAACCAGAATCTCAAGGTACGGGATGACCACCGGAGACTCAGCCGCACGCCCCTCTCCCATGGCCGTCAGCATCTTCTCTTTGCCGGAGCTTCTCATCTGCATTGCGCCCGCCTCTGCCGTCGCCGCCCGTCAATCCAGGTGGAACACCTCTTGCAGCTCGGCCATCGTCTCGTCCGGGTGACCCCCGCCGAGGTCCTCGAAGTACGGCGCCATCAAGTCCTGCCAGCGTGCGTTCACTTCCTCACCCGCCATACTGGAGAGCGCCTGCTCGAGGGATTCTGGCGTCTCAAAATACCCGAACAGCAGGCCGTCTTCCCTCATGAACAGGGAGTAGTTGTGCCAGCCGTGCCGCCGCAGGGCGTTCAGCATCTCCGGCCACACTCTCTCATGATGCTCCCTGTATTCCTCGATGCACTCTTGCTTGACCTTGAACAGGAATCCCACCCTCTTCATGGCACCGCTTCTCCTGACTGGCCCCGTGAAGCTTGATGTGCGCACACAGGTTCGGCAAGTGTAGGCCGTCGCGCCCGAGCCCGGCCTGCCCGCGGGCTACAATCGGGCAGCGCACGCTCATCTGGCGGGCGAACGTATCACGAGACCGGAAAAGGAGTTGTGCGACGCGTGCCGGCTGAGCAGGAAGAAACGCCCGGACTGCTGGACCACCTCGAAGACGCCCTGCGAATGGCTGACGAGATGACGTTGCCACCTACCGAGCGTCGTTACGCCGCCCCCATCCGCGACGACCTCATCCCGGCGCTTCTGGACGCGCGGACATACGTCGAAGTGGGCCGCGTTCACGCGCCCGAAGTCCGGCAGAACCTCTCCGCCGCGGTGATGGCCGCTACCGCGCTTGCCGATGTCGACAGGCGTTTCGCACCGCTTCTCAGCCGCATGCGGGTCCTCCGGGAAGAGGCTGCACGCGCGGCGCGGGAGTTGTAGGCTTCGTCCGGCCCTTCCGGCGATAGCAGCACACGGGAGCCATCGGATTATGGCCGTCGACGCACGAATCGAAGTACGGATCGACGACCAGTTCGCCGCCGTCGCCTCTGAGACCCTCGTCCGCCGCGCAGCCGCGATCGCCCTCGACCGCGAGCACCGCGGCGGACCGGACTGCGTCACCGTGCTCGTGACCGACGATCCGACATTGCGCGCCCTGAATCGCGATTTCCGCGGCCTCGACGAGACCACCGACGTACTCTCGTTCGGGACCCGCGAGGGGTGGCGGGACGGCTCCCCTCCCGACGCCGACGCGCTCGATGACCCGGCAGAAGGCTTCTGCCTGCTCCCGGAAGACGAGAATCATCTGGGCGACGTGGCAATCTCATACCCGCGGGCAGTGGACCAGGCGGAAGCTACAGCAATCCCGGTGGAACGCGAGCTGGCGCTTCTGGTGGTCCACGGCGTCTTGCATCTCCTGGGATTCGACCACACAGAGCCCGAACGCGAGGCCGGCATGTTCGCCAGAACCGACGCGATCCTGGCAGAAGTCTTCCGGGAACGGGACTCCGGCGGGTGATGTCGCGCGCGGCTCGGTCGCGGGCGACTTCTGTTATCGTGAGGGCTCCCCTCCGGCTGGGCGATTTGCCCTGCCGATTCCGTTCGTAGACTCAGTTGCGCGATGGTCCAGGACACAGCCGGTAGCACACAGGTCCCATCCGCTGACGCTCCGCCTGGCTCGGAGCCGGATCCGGCCGTCGCCGCTCGGGTCTTCTACAGAAGGTGGCGCCCGCAGCGCTTCGCGGACGTGGCCGGACAACAGCACATCTCGCAGACCCTCCAGCGCGCCGTCGCCATCGGGCGCCCCGCCCACGCGTATCTCTTCTGCGGCCCCCGTGGCGTAGGCAAGACATCCTCGGCCCGCATACTCGCGAAGGCCCTCAACTGCCTCAGCCCTGAGGACGGCGAGCCGGACAACACCTGCGAGAACTGCGTCGCGGTCAACGAAGGCCGGATGATGGACCTCATCGAGATGGACGCCGCGTCCAACCGGGGCATCGATGACATCCGCTCTCTTCGCGAGAAGGTGCAGTTCACTCCGGGCGCCGGCACGTACAAGGTCTACATCATCGACGAAGTGCACATGCTCACCCCGCCGGCCTTCAATGCCCTGTTGAAGACCCTGGAGGAGCCGCCGCCGCACACCGTCATGGTCCTGGCGACAACCGAGATACACCTCGTCCCGTCCACCATCATCTCGCGCTGCCAGCGATTCGACTTCCGCCGCATCCCGAGCGAGGCCGTGGTTCAGAGATTGTCGGAGATGTGTGAGGCGGAGAGCATCGATTGTGAGCCCGAGGCGCTCGATGTCATCGCCCGCGCCGCCTGGGGGAGCCTGCGCGACGCGCAGAACTCGCTTGAGCAGCTGACCGTTTCGTACGGGGCATCGCCCGGTGACACCGCCGCCGGCAGGATCACGGCCGAGCAGGCACGGGAGCTGCTGGGTCTCGGAAACACCGCCACCGCCGTGGCGCTGGCAACGGCTGTGCTCAAAGCAGATGCCGCGGCGGCGCTCCGAATCGTCAACGCAGAAGCCGCTCGAGGCGCGGAGTTGCACAGCCTCAGGTCCGGCACCATCGACGCTTTGCGCGCTGCGCTCCTGATCAGGGCCGGTGCGGGCGACGCGCTGAGCCAGTCCGATGAAGTCGTACAGGCGATGACCGCGGCGGCTTCGAAACTGTCTCTGGAGCGGCTCCTGCACGCGCTCACCGCGTTCGGTGAGGCGAACCTCCGGCAGCAGTCGTCATCTCCGCTGGGAATGGAGCTGGCAGTGCTCAAGGCCTGCGCCGCTCCGGCAGCCCCCGCGGCCGCAGCCGCACCGGCCGCTGCACCCGGCCTGCCTGCCCAGGCACCTGCCGCATTCGGGCGGCCGGGACCCTCTGCCGCCTCCCCACCTCCCACGCGAGCCCCCATGCCGAACCCACCCCCCGAGCCGTCGGATCACGGACCGCCGCGGCGGAGAGAAGCCACAGCTTCGGAACAGAGGTGGAACCGGGTGATAGAGGCCCTGCGCCGCACCAGGGGCAGGCGGTTCTTCCTGGGAGCCCTGCTCCGCAACGTCGAGCCGCCCGAACCGGCTGAAGACACGATCGTTCTCAACTTCCGCTCCAAGGCACTGCAGGAGAACTTCGAAAACGAACTCCAGGACATCCGGATGCGCGAGATGGTCGAGCAGGCCGTCAGGGATGCCTATGGCAAGGAGCTGAAGATACTGTCTGGCAACGGGACACCCTCAGGCGGCAGACGCGCAACCGGCTCCGAGATGGACAGCCCTCTTGTTCGCGCTGCCATGGCCATGGGTGCGCGTATCATCGACTCCGAAGAGACGCCGCCGGAGTAGCACTTCGCACCGGCACGCGGCAGGCTGCCTCAATGAACACGAGGAGGCTCGAGTGAACAGGAAGCTGCTCAGGCAGGCCCAGCAGATGCAGGCCAAACTCGGCGAGATCCAGGAGGACATCGCCAACACACGCACCGAAGCGTCGGCCGGCGGGGGCGTTGTGAAAGCGACAGTCCTCGGCGGCACGCACCTCGAATCCATCGAGATCGCGCGAGAGGTCGTGGACCCGGACGACATCGAGATGCTCCAGGACCTCGTGGTCGCGGCCGTGAACGAGGCGGTGGACGCGGCCCAGAAGGAAGCTGCCGAGAAGATGAGCGCAATCACCGGCGGCCTGAATATCCCTGGCCTTCCGGGCCTCGGCTAGCCCCATCGCAATCCCTCAAGGTCCGATCCGATGACTTCCGAGCTTGCACCGTCCGCAGCCGCACCTGTCAGGCAACTGATCGAGGCGTTTCACCGCCTCCCCGGCGTGGGGCCCAAGAGCGCCCAGCGCCTCACGTACCACCTCATCCGCATGCAGCGCGAAGAGGCCGAGGCTCTGGCGAAGGCGATTCTGTCGGTGAAGGACCGCATCGTCCTGTGCTCCGAATGCCTGAACATCACGGAATCGCCCGTTTGCAGCATCTGCTCGGCGCAGGGACGCGACCGTTCGCGCATCTGCGTGGTCGAGGAGCCGCTGGACGTGCTCGCGCTCGAACGCACCCGCGCATACAGCGGCCTGTATCACGTGCTCCACGGCGTCATCTCTCCGGTGAACGGCGTAGGGCCCGAGAACCTGCGCATCAGGGAGCTGCTCGAGCGCCTGCGCAACGACTCGGTGCAGGAGATCGTCATCGCCACCAACCCGAATCTGGAGGGCGAGGCGACCGCCATGTACCTCCAGCGGCTCATCGCGCCGCTGGGAGTCCGGGTCACACGGCTGGCGCGGGGCCTGCCGTCCGGCGCCGACCTGGAATACGCCGACGACACCACCCTGACGCATGCCCTCACCTCGCGCTCCGAGATCCCGGGCGAAACCGCGCCCGCGGAGGCCCCGGCCGACCCGGAGAACGATCAGGAATCTCACTAGGGCCGGCACGCGAGGACCGGAGCCTCACATGACCGATTTCAAGAACCTGATCGTCCGCCGGTTCGAGGAGCGGATCGAAGCCGACGCCATGAGTGCGGCGTCCGTCCGAATCGAACAACGCGGTGACGTGATTCTGGACTGGGCCGGAGGCCGGCTGGACTTCGACCCCGGCACCACTCCCGTCGGGACAGAGAGCGTCTACCTGATCGCCTCCATCACGAAGCCGATGACGTGCTGTGGGGTCGCGAAGCTGATCGAGTGGGGCCTCATCGATCTCCAGGAGCCGGTGGCGAAGTACGTCCCCGAGTTCGCAGCAAACGGCAAAGAAGGCGTGCTGATTCGCCACTGCTTCACGCACACGAGCGGCATGCCGGACATGCTCCCGGAGAACGAGGAGCTACGGCAGGACAACGCGCCGCTTCGCGAGTTCGTCGCCTCTTCGTGCCGCACCCATCTTCTGTTCCCGCCGGGGACCGACCTCCGCTACCAGAGCATGGGCATCCTTCTGCTCGCCGAGATCGCAGAACGCATCACGAAGAAGCCCTTCAGATCTTTCCTGGCCGAGGAGATCTTCGTTCCCGCCGGCATGGATTCCACGCACCTCGGCTGGCGGCCCGACTTCGAGGGCCGCACGGTGGTGGCCAAGGTCGCGGACGGACAGAGCACCGCCGGCTGGAACCACAACAGCCCGTACTGGCGGGAGTTCGGAGCTCCCTGGGGAGGTGCGTACTCGACGACGGCGGACATCGCCCGCCTCCTGCGGTTGATGCTGGACGGTGGCGCTGCGGAGGACGGTCGTCCAGTGCTGCTACCCGGAACAGCGAAGCTCATGCTGGGCGACCACACGGGTTCGCTACCGGACCTGCCCGCCCCCGCGCGGCTCGCGGAAGGCTACGGCCTGGGGTGGCGCATCCAGCGCCTCGGCGAGAGCGGCTGGTACGGTTCCGCCGTCCCGGCCGGCGCGTTCGGGCACGCGGGCGCAACGGGCACCGTCGCCTGGGCGGACCCGGCCTCCGGCGTGACCTTCGTGGCTCTCACCAACGGTCTTCTGGAAGACGAAGGGGTCACCCTGCAATCGTGCGGGAACATCGCGGCCGCCGCGCTCTGCGGCCCCGCCTGACCGCTCCCGGCAG
>CAYYFS010000058.1:2745-4618 GCA_964471055.1 uncultured Dehalococcoidales bacterium | reverse complement strand
CGAGTCGACCTCGACGCCATGTCGCGCGGTATGTACGTCGCTGAGCTGGCGGAACGGTTCTCCGTCGAGGGCGGAAGCAGCTTCGCTCTGTTCCGACTCCTGCTCGAGACGCTCGCCCACCTTGAATCCACGCAGGCGCCCGAGCTACTGCTCCGGTGGTTCGAGGCACGGCTCCTGGCTCTCACCGGCTTCCAGCCCGGATTCCGCGCCTGCGTCGAATGCGGTGAAGAGCTGCAGCAGGAGGACCACGTCTTCTCCGCTGAACGAGGGGGGATCGTCTGCCCGAAGTGCCGGTCCGCGGGCGGTGACGTACTGCTCCCGGCCGGGCTCCCCGCCCTGCGCCTGTTGCGTCACCTGGGCCGGACCGATTTCCCCTCCATTTCCGCGCTACGCCTGGGAGCCGAAGAAACGGCGCAGGTCCGCCGCATCCTGCGGACGCATACGAGCTACGTCCTGGACCGCTCCGTCAGGTCCACCGCCTTCATGGACGAGATACGGGACAACGACGGCGGCGCGTCCTCGCGTCGCCTGCCACCCGACGCTGGTTGAGCTTCCCCCGGTTGGTACAATCGGGCGTGCCCCGACGGGCCTTCCGGCACACCTGCCCCTGAACGTGCGCCGGCCCCGGTGACACACCCTCGCAGGAGTCCTCCCAGCACATGCCGCAGGCGTTCATAAGCGTCAGAGGCGCACGCGAGCACAACCTCAAAAACATAGACGTCTCCATCCCTCGCGACAGGCTGGTGGTAGTCACCGGCGTGTCCGGCTCCGGCAAGAGCAGCCTGGCCTTCGACACGATCTACGCCGAGGGCCAGCGGCGATACGTCGAGTCGCTATCCGCGTACGCCCGCCAGTTCCTCGGGCGCATGGAGAAACCAGACGTCGACCACATCGACGGCCTCAGCCCGGCCATCTCCATCGACCAGAAGGGCGTCTCCCGCAACCCGCGCTCGACCGTCGGCACGGTCACGGAGATCTACGACTACCTCCGCCTGCTATTCGCACGGGCAGGCCGCCCCCACTGCCCACACTGTGGCCGGCCGGTTGCGCGTCAGTCCGTCCAGCAGATCGCCGACTCCATCAGGCGCATACCGGAATCGACGCGCATCATGATCCTCGCTCCTCTCGTGACCCACATGAGGGGTGAACACGTCGCCGTGCTCGAAAACGCGCGCAAAGAGGGTTTTGTCCGCGCGCGCATCGACGGGGAAGTCCGTGACCTGAGCGACGAGATCAAGCTGGCCAGGATGCGTTGGCACAACATCGAGGTCGTCGTCGATCGCCTGGTGGTCCAGGCAGACATGGACAGCGGGCGCCTGTCGGACTCGGTCGAGACGGCCCTCAGACTGGCAACGGGCACGATCGTAGTCGGTGTCGACGGCGGCGATGACGTCCTCTACTCGGAGCATTTCGCCTGTGCCCACTGCGACATCAGCATCTCCGAGCTGGAACCTCGCAACTTCTCGTTCAACACCCCCTACGGCGCGTGCCCGACGTGCGCAGGTTTGGGCTTCCGCCTGGAAGTCGACCCCGACCTGGTCATCCCTGACCACAGTCTCAGCGTCAACCAGGGAGCGCTGGCACCCTGGGAACGGAACGGCACCATCCTGGGGTGGTTCGGCGACACGATCCGATCAGTGGCGGCCCACTGCGGCTTCTCCCCGGACGCACCCTTGAGCGACCTGAGCCCGGAGCACCTGGACACCCTGCTGTACGGCACGAAGGGCAAACGCATCCCGATCACCCACCATACCCAGAAGGGCAGGGTCTACAAGTGGCGTACAGCTTTCGAAGGGATTCTGCCGAACCTTGAGCGCCGCCACGTCGAGACCGAGTCCGACGCTGTACGCGAGGACATATCCCTCTACATGAC
>CAYYFS010000058.1:0-2645 GCA_964471055.1 uncultured Dehalococcoidales bacterium | reverse complement strand
CTCCATCCGGTCGACAACCACCGTCTCATTCGCACGCTCGAAAGCCTGCGGGACGTAGGCAACACGATCCTCGTCGTCGAGCACGACGAAGCAATCATGCGGGCCGCCGACCACGTCATCGACCTCGGGCCCGGGCCCGGCGAGGAGGGCGGTCACCTGGTTGTCGCCGGAACGATCGACGACGTGGCTGCGACTCCGGAGTCCATTACCGGCGCGTATCTGAGCGGGGAACGCGAGATCCCGATGCCCGCGAAACGCCGCGACGGCAACGGGCAGAACATCGTCATCGAGGGCGCCAGGGCGAACAACCTGAAGAACCTGAAGGTGTCGATCCCGCTCGGACGGCTGGTGGTCATCACAGGAGTGTCCGGCTCGGGCAAGAGCAGCCTCGTCACCGAGATCCTGTATAAGCGCCTCGCCCAACACTTCTACAGAGCCAAGGACAGACCCGGCGAGTACGACGCCGTCACCGGCATCGAGAACATCGACAAGGTCATCGAGATCAATCAGTCGCCCATCGGGCGCACACCTCGCTCGAACCCTGCCACGTATATCGGCGCGTTCACTCCCATCCGGCAGATCTTCGCTTCCATGCCTGAGGCCAGGGCACGCGGCTACAAGCCGGGTCGGTTCTCCTTCAACGTGAAAGGCGGCCGGTGTGAGTCGTGCCGCGGAGCCGGGTACGTCCAGATCGAAATGCAGTTCCTCCCGGACGTTACCGTCCCGTGCGAGATCTGCAACGGCGACCGCTACAACCGCGAAGCCCTGGAGGTCAAGTTCAGGGGCAAGAGCATCGCAGACGTCCTCAACATGACGGTGTCCGAGGCGGCGGAGCTCTTCGAGAACATCGGTTCTGTCCGCAGCAGGCTCCGCACAATGCTCGACGTGGGCCTCGGTTACATGCGCATGGGGCAGCCTGCGACCACCCTGTCCGGCGGCGAAGCCCAGCGCGTGAAGCTGTCGTCCGAGCTCTCGAAGCGATCGACCGGCAGCACCCTCTACATCCTGGATGAGCCGACCACCGGGCTCTCCTTCGAGGACTGCAACGCGCTCATGGCCGTCCTCCACCGGCTTGTCGACGCCGGCAACACGGTGGTCCTCATCGAGCACCACCTGGACCTGATCAAGAACGCCGACTGGATCCTGGACCTGGGTCCGGAAGCAGGAGAGCGGGGCGGAGAGCTGGTCGCCGAGGGCACACCCGAGTTCCTCACCTCGGTTGAGGCGTCGTACACCGGGCGCTATCTGCGGGACGTGACGGGGATCGAGCCGAACGCGGACGCGCCGGGGGGCGTGGGCAAGCGGGCACGAGCGCGGCGGGTGCGCGACGACGACGCGGAGTACGGCGTCAGCGCGGCGGTTGCCGTCAACGGCCGCGTCCTCCAGGCCGCCAAAGGCGGCAACGGCGTCCCGACTCTCCAGAGCACAAGCAGGGCCGACCGGTCCCGCCGCGGCCGGCGGCGCTTCCGCTCCCGGCGGTAGCTCCGGCCATTCGCCGCAGCTCCGGGCGCTCCGGCCAGCGGCTGCTCTTCCCGGTGCCCCTTCTCACAGCGGGCCTGCTGGCAGCAGCCCACACGCGCCCCATTCCCATTCCACACCTTCAGCACACTCCCAGGGCTGGTGTCATCTGGGACTGGGGGCTTAGGCTCACCCGACGTGGGGGCCAACCCACACTCAGGACTGGGGTTCACATGGCCGTACGCCACCTATCGGTAAGCCAGATGATCCCTCAGAATCGGGTAACCGACCCCCACACGAGAACGGACAGATCGTCCAGGCGGGTAGTAGCCGATGACACCGATAAGCATCCGAAACGTGACTGAGGCACCGGTGCTGGTTCCGGCCCGGGGTGGTCTGGCCCTCGTGCTCGGCCCCGGCGAGGCGGGCACGGTCTGCACAGAGAACCTCCGCGGTGAAGGCGCCCTGACCGACCTGGTCGCCAGGGGCAAAGTCTCCACGATCGCGGTCCACCGGTTGGCGCCAGAGGTCTACGTCGACCACCACGATTTCGATTCGGCTGCGTAGGCGGCACGGTCGGCGGCAGCGCACAACTCGGGCGCGCTGCTGATTCGCCAGCGGGCTCGCGATCGCACACTCAGAGCCAGCGGCTGAAAGCCGGGGCGCTCTCCACGGCGGGAGAGCGCCCCTTTCTTTTGCCCCAGTCACGCGACTCAACCTCTAGAACTGCAGGTCTTCCTCGCTCTCGATCTTCGCCGGGTCCAGTTCCATCCCCAGCCCCGGCTTGTCGGACGGCCGCACCATGCCGTTTGTCTCGTCCACCGGCGCCTTCGCGAAGAAGTAGCCCAGCTGGGTGAACTTGATCAGCATTTCCACGTACGGGGTGTGAATCGGCGACTGTGCAGCCGAGAACGCCATGCCCGCGGGTGTGGCCCCCTGGTGAGGGATCGTGATCAGGTCGTACGCGGATGCCAGCGCAGCGATCTTCAGCACCTCGGACAGACCCCCCGCCCAGCCAAGGTCCGGCTGGATGATGTCCAGGGCCCCTGCGTCGATGAATCGCTTGAACCCCCACCGCGTGTACTCGTGCTCAGCACCCGATAGAGGGATGTTCGTCTTCGCCTTGATGCGCACGTGCGTGTCGATGCGGTCAGGCATCCCGCACTCTTCCAGCCAGCGCGGGTGGT
>CAYYFS010000057.1:8435-12020 GCA_964471055.1 uncultured Dehalococcoidales bacterium | reverse complement strand
ATCCTGGGCGCCGTCCTCGTCTACACCGCCTACAAGCTGGCGTTCAGCGGCGATCACGAAGTGGACCCGGGACAGAACGTCGCTCTGAGGATGTTCCGGAAGATCATGCCCGTTTCGTCCGAGTACGACGGGCATCGTTTCTTCACGCGCATCGGCGGGGTGCGCATGGCCACGCCCATGCTGCTCCTTGTCATCGTTCTCGGCACCACCGATATCGTGTTCGCAGTCGACTCGATACCGACTGTGTTTGGCATCACCACGCAGGCCTTCCTGGTGTGGAGCTCAAACGCCATGGCCGTGCTTGGAATGCGGCCGCTCTTCTTCCTGCTGGCGGGTATGGTCAAGATCTTCCGCTACCTCCAGTACGGGCTGGCAATCATCCTGGGATTCATCGGCGTCAAGATGATTGTCGAAGAAGCTTTCCACGATTTCCACCTGATCAGCGAGGATGGAGACATCTTCGTCTCACTCGGGGTGATCCTGGCGGTGCTGGTCGGCAGCATCGCACTGTCCATGCTGCTGCCCGAGCGAAAACCCGCAGTCGAACACGCCGACGGGGCCTGACCGGTGACCACGGTTCTCAAGAATGCGGACACCGCCGGGTTGGAGCAGGAGCTGCGGCTGGCGCTCGAAGGCGAAGTCCGGTTCGACGCGTATGCGCGGGCCATGTACAGCAGCGACGCCGGCATCTACAGCATGGAGCCGATTGGCGTCGTTACGCCGAGATCAGTCGACGACGTGGCGGCGACGATGGAGATCGCCTCCCGTCGCGGGGTACCGGTGCTGCCCCGCGGCGCGGGCACCAGCCAGCCGGGGCAGACGGTCAACCACGCGGTCGTAATCGATTTCCCGACCCACCTTCACCACATCCTGGAGGTGAACCCGCAGGAGCGATGGGTCCGAACGCTGCCGGGCATCTCCATCGATGAGCTGAACCGGCAGATCCGGCCACACGACCTGTACTTCGTGCCGGACCCCAGCACCAGGAGTCGGGCGAACATCGGCGGCGCGATCTGCAACAACTCGTGCGGTGCCCGCTCGATCGTCTACGGCAAGACCGTGGACCACGTCCTGGAGATGGACGTGGTGCTTTCCGACGGCACGCAGACCCGTTTCGGGCCGCTTTCCGGTACCTCGCTCAATGCCAGGATGGCTCTCAATGGCCTGGAGGGCGACATCTACCGCAAGGTTCGTGCCCTCGGACTGGAGCATCGAGACGAGGTGGTCCGCCGGTTCCCGGATATCGATCGGCGGGTCGGCGGGTACAACCTCGACCTGATCGGAGACCCGGACGCCTTCGACCTTACGAAGATCGCGGTGGGTTCAGAAGGCACGCTCGCGACGATCACGTCCGCGAAGCTCAACCTGGAACCGATTCCGAAGAACCGGGGGATCGCGATCATCCACTTCATGGACATCACCGAGGCGCTGGAGGCCACGGTGGATGTGCTCGAGGAGTCCCCGGCGGCGATCGAGCACGCGGGGAGCATGGTTCTCCGTGGCGCCCGCCTCACCCTTGGTCCGACAGGCAACCTCGACTTTCTCCAGGGAGAGCCCGAGGAGATTCTGATCGCCGAGTTCTTCGGCGACAGCGAAGCCGAGGTGGCTGCGAAGCTGGACCGCCTGGAACAACGCATGAAGGGGGCCGGCCGAGGCTACGCCGTCACGAAGACGACCAACCCGGCCGTGCAGGCCCGGGTCTGGGCGATGCGCCAGGCCGGGCAGGGCCTGATGGCGAACGTGCCCGGAGAAGCCAAGCCGATCGCCTTCGTTGAGGACACGGCCGTCTCTCCGGAGAAACTGCCTGAGTTCGTCCGCCGGTTCGACGAAATCCTTCTCAAACACGGCACGAGCGCCGGGTACTACGGCCACGTTTCCGTCGGCTGTCTGCACATCCGGCCTGTCGTGAACCTGAAACAGCGCAAGGGCATCGAGCAGATGGCGGGGATCTCCGAGGACATCGCCGACCTCGTTATCGAATTTCGCGGCGCCATCAGCGGTGAGCACGGGGACGGCATCGCCAGGGCCTGCTGGAACGAGAAGGCGTTCGGGCCCACGCTGTACCAGGCTTTCAGGGACGTCAAGGCCGCGTTCGACCCCAGGGGAATCATGAACCCGGGCAAGATCATCGATGCGCCCCCGATGACGGAGAACCTGCGGTACGGCGAGGCGTATTCGACCATCCCCGTCGCGACGCGCCTCAGCTTTGAGGAAGAGGGCGGATTCGCGGCCGCCGTGGAACGGTGTAACGGCTCCGGTGCATGCCACGGAGTGAAAGCCGGAACCATGTGCCCGTCATACATGGTCACGCGGGAGGAGGAGCACTCCACCCGAGCGCGCGCAAACGCTCTCCGCGCCACCCTTTCCGGCCTCCTGCCTCCGGAGGAACTGCAATCGGAGCGCATGTTCAAGGTTCTGGACCTGTGCCTGTCGTGCAAGTCGTGCAAGGCGGAGTGCCCGACGCACGTCGACATGACCAAGCTGAAAGCCGAGTTCCTGCACCGGTACTACCAGTCACACCCGGTTCCGTTGCGCTCAAGGCTAATCGCGGATATCCACCGGCTGAATGCGGCCGCTGCCCCCGTCGCGCCCCTGTTCAATCTGGCCGCAGGGGCAATGCCGGTGCGATGGGCGCTCGACGCGCTGGTTGGGATCGACCGGCGCAGAAGGCTGCCGAGAGTCCGGTCGCGGACGTTCGAGAAGTGGTTCCGGTCACACACCGGGCCTGCCACCTCCTCGCGGGGCCAGGTGGTCCTGTTCCACGACACCTTCACGAACTTCAATCACCCGGAGGCCGGAATCGGGGCTGTGGCGCTCCTGGAGGCCCTGGGTTACGAGGTCGTGGTGGCACCACACGTCTGCTGCGGCCGACCGATGATCTCAAAAGGCCTCCTCGACAAGGCGGCGGCGAACGCCAGGCACAACGTTGATGCCCTCTTCCCGCATGTGGAGCGGGGTTTAGGGATAGTGGGCCTTGAGGCCAGCTGCATCGCCACCCTGAAGGACGAATACCCGGACCTGCTGGCAGGTGACCCGCGCGCCGCTGCCGTTTCGAAGGCAACCCTCATGCTCGAGGAGCTCCTGGTGAACACGGCTGGAGACGGCGGGCCGCAGCTCCGCTTCGCAGACATGCCCAGGAAAGTGGCACTCCACCTGCACAGCCACGAGCAGGCTCTGATCGGCGCAGCCCCGGCACTGAACGCGCTGCGGCTACCACCCGCTTTCGAGGTCACGGAGATCCCCCCGGCCTGCTGCGGACTGGCGGGCGCGTTCGGCTATGAGAAGGAGCACTACGAGCTCTCCATGCTCATCGGCGAAGACCGGATATTCCCGTCCGTCCGGGCACTGCCCGGGGACACCGAGATCATCGTGACAGGCGTGTCCTGCCAGGAGCAGATCGAGCACGGTACCGGGCGGCGTCCGAGGTTCCTGGCCGAGGTCCTCGCCGAGGCCCTTTCTCGGTAGCATCCCGGCCTCGCGATGTTGCGGCTTCCTGCGGGTCATTTCGCCTAGTGCCTCCTCACCACCCTGTCATAGAATGCCCGGAGCAACCCGCATGCCCACGGGCGTGGCCGGCCGCGATGC
>CAYYFS010000057.1:3941-8335 GCA_964471055.1 uncultured Dehalococcoidales bacterium | reverse complement strand
CCCGAAGGAGAGTGCGGTGTTTGAGCGCATCCTGGTACCCCTCGACGGCTCGGAACGGGCAGAACGCGCACTCCCGCTCGCGATGCACGTGTCGGAGTGGTTCGGCGCGGAGCTCACGCTCTTCCACGTCCTCAGTCCGCTTCGTTCAACTCGCACCGGTGTCGGACCGACGTCGACCCGGCCGGGCGGGCCTGCTGACATCCCGTATCCGGACGAACTCCACGACCGGGGCCTCAGCCTGGGAAGCGCGTATCTGGACGAGGTCGTCACCAGGCTACGAGACCACGGAGTGGCGGCCCGGACGGGAATCGTCTCGGGCGACGCCGCGGACATGATCGTCGCCCGAGCAGAAGCGGGCAGGTTTTCGATGATCGCGATGACCACCACCACGCTGCCGCCGTTCCTGCGGTTGTTCCGCTGGGGCACGCTGCGGGGAGTGTGGAGGGAAGCGACAGTACCGCTGCTGATCCTGGACGATGGCACCCGCCAGGCAGACAGCGCCCGGGCGACCGTGCCGGAAGGATTGGTGGTCCCGCTGGACGGATCGCGCGCCGCGGAGTGGGCCCTGGTCTACGCTCGCCGGATGGCGCAAGGGGCCGGGTTGCCGGTGATGCTGCTGCGGTCCGTGTTCCGGCCACCGTTCGCCCGCCTCAACGGCTCGGTGCCGGGCACCGGCGCTTCACCGGACGCCGAGCGCTACCTTGCCGAGAAGGCCGATGAGCTACGCTCGCACGGGATCGAAACCACAACCGCGCTCGACTACCGCGACCCATCCCGAGCGATCGTCGCCGCCCAGGACAGAGATTTCTCGCGTATGGTGGTGATGGCATCCCGCATGCGTAGGGGTTGGCGAAGATCGCTGCTGGGCAGCAGAGCGGACGAGGTCGTCCGCCTGAGCCGCGGAGCGGTCATGGTCATTCCGGCAGGGCGGACGAGGCGAGCCGGCGAGCCAGTGGAGGACGATCCAGGCGCTTCGGCCGGACCCGGGATTCCCCGAACAGAGTCAAACCGGAACAATCGACCATAACGCGCCGCCCGGGGCCGGCCCTCAGACGGGACCGGAGGCCGGGCCTGTCGCGCCGCGGTCTTCAGGTCGGCGGCAGTTGGCGCGAGCGGCCTGCGCACGGTAGCCTGATAACGCGGCCGCTTTCTGGCCGGGCAACGGAGGACGAAACCATGCAGACGACATCCACCGTCGACGTGCGGCTGCCTTTCGAGGTTCGCTGGCACGGCCGTGGTGGCCAGGGCGCCATCACAGCCAGCAGGTTGCTGGCGACCGGGGCCCTGGCAAACGACTACTACCCGCAATCGCTTCCCGACTTCGGCGCAGAACGCGCGGGAGCGCCCGTGGCTGCGCACACGCGCATCGACCGATCTCCGCCAACCGTGCGCGGACCGGTCACCGAGCCGAGTGCAGTAGTTGTCCTGGACCCCACGCTGCTGGAAGCCGTGGACGTGGCCGCCGGACTGGTTCCAGGTGGGCTGTTGGTCGTCAACACTCGGGACACGCCCGAGGCCATGCGATCAGTCATCGGCCGCGACGACGTCACCATCAGTACGGCCGACGGCAGCACCATCGCGATCAACACGATAGGCAGGCCCCTGCCGAACGTGCCGATGCTGGCCGTCCTGCTCAAGATGGCTCCCGTAGTCGACAAGGACATCATGATCGGAAGCCTGCGAAAACAGCTGGGTGAGCTGTTCCCGGAGCGAATCGTCGAGGCGAACGTGGACGCCTTCAACCAGGCGTACGAATCGGCGGAATACCGGGAGGCCGAGTGACAGAGATACACAACGCGCCGTCAATCGACCGGCGCTACCTCGCAAAGGGAGGAACGGCGGATGTCTGCTAGCAGCGGCGACGGAGGTTTCCGCGACCTGGCGCCGGGAGGAGTAGTCCTGGAACCCGGTTCCACGGACACCAACCTGACCGGGTCATGGCGCTCCGAGCACCCGGTAATAGACCTCGAATCATGTTCGCAGTGCCTGATCTGCTGGGAGTTGTGCCCTGACGCCTGTCTGACGGTAGTGGACAGCAAGCTCACTGCCGTGGATCTGGACTACTGCAAAGGCTGTGGCATTTGCGCCGCAGAATGCCCGCGCAAGTGCATCGAGATGGTGCCGGATCTGGCTATTGAGGAGAGCGCGTGATGGTCGTTAGCGGCAAAGAAGACACCGCCCGGGCCGAGGCGCTCGCCCTCAACGGTGCGGAAGCTGCGGCGTACGCCATGCGCCAGGTGGAACCTGACGTGGTGGCGGCATATCCGATTACGCCGCAGACCATCCTGATCGAGAAGTTCTCCGAGTACGTGGCCGACGGGCTCGTGCGAACGGAGTTCGTGGAAGTCGAAAGCGAACACGGCGCGATGAGCGCGTGCGTGGGCGCTTCCGTGGCCGGGGCGCGCGCTGCAACGGCGACCGCCGGCCCCGGCCTGGCCCTCATGTTCGAGATGCTCGCGGTAGCGTCCGGGATGCGGCTGCCCATCGTCCTCCATCTGGCTACCAGGGCTTTCTCGGCCCCGCTCAGCATCCTGTGCGACCACTCGGACGTGATGGCCATGCGGGAAGAGGGCTGGGTGATGCTGGCCGGGGCGAACCCGCAGGAGGCATACGACCAGGCGGTGCTCGCGCACAAGATCGCCGAGCACCCCGACGTCATGATGCCGCTCGCGAACCTCCTGGACGGCTTCGCAGTCTCCCACGTCGTGGAGCGGGTGGACGTCCTGCCTGACGACGTGGTCAAGGGCTTCGTCGGCGAATACGAGCCCGAGAACTACATGCTCAAGCCGGGCTCGACGGGTACGTACGGAGCCTGGGCATTCAAGGACTTCTACTTCGAGCAGAAGGCTCAGGTGAACGAGGCGTTCAAGAACGCCCTCCCGGTGACCATTGAGGCGCTGGAAGCCTACTCAAAGATGTCCGGACGGCAGCTGAACATCCTGGAGCCGTACCGGCTGGATGACGCCGACGTGGCACTGGTGTTCCTGGGCTCTGCGGACGGGGCGATCAAGGCCGCCGTGGACGCGGCCAGGGACCGAGGGATCAAGGCAGGAGCCCTTCGGATCCGGCTGTACCGGCCTTTCCCCCAGGAGGCAGTGGCGGAAGCCCTGGGGAACGTCAAGGCCATCGGTATCCTGGATCGTGCTCTGGCGATCGGATCGCCCGGGCACGGCCTGTACCTCGATGTCCTGTCCGCCGTCAGTACCCAATCCGGCAGGCCGGCGATGAAGAGCTTCGTCTACGGTCTGGGCGGACGTGACCCTGAGAAAGAGCAATTCGACGAGGCCATTCGGCTGATCGCCGATCCGGCGACTCGCGAACGCGCGCCGGAAGAAACCGCATACCTGGGTCTCCGTGACGGAGGAAACGAATGACAACGAGGGTGAGACTGCCCGATCTGGCGGCGAAGCCGTCCGGGCTGGCATGCGGTCATGGCATGTGCGCCGGGTGCGCGGAGCCGACGTTGGTACGCCAGATTCTCGCCGCCCTGGAGCACCCGGCGGTCGGCTCGGTCGCTACGGGTTGCCTTGAGGTCGGCACCACGCGCTACCCGACAACCGCCTGGAACATACCCATGGTGCACAGCGCGTTCGAGAACGCTGCGACCACCACGGCCGGGATGGAGTCGGCGTACAAGGCCCTGGTTCGCCGGGGCAAGCTAAGCGACTCCGACCCGATCACGTTCCTGGCCTTTGGCGGCGACGGCGCCTCGTACGACATCGGCTTCCAGTGGCTCAGCGGAGCCCTCGAGAGGGGACACCGGTTCATCTACGTCTGCATGAACAACGAGGCGTACATGAACACGGGCATCCAGCGCAGCGGCGCCACCATCACCGGTACGAACACGACGACGACTCCGGCCGGAGAGGCGGTGCCCGGCAAGGTAGCGTGGCGCAAAGACCTCACGACGATCATCGCGGCGCATCGGATCCCTTACGTGGCCCAGGCGGCCACACACAACTGGCGGGACCTCGCGAACAAAGTCCGGAAGGCCGAAGCGTGCGGGGGAGCCGCGTTCCTCAACGTGCTGGTCCCGTGTCCGAGAGGCTGGCGCTACAACCCGGAAGACACGATGAGCATCAGTCGCCTCGCCGTGGAGACCGGCCTCTGGCCCCTGTACGAGGTCGAAGACGGCGAGTACACGCTGAACGTGAAGCCCAGGGAATTGAAGCCGGTCACCGAATGGCTGCAAAGCCAACGCCGATTCGCCCACCTGCTCCGAAAGGGCAATGAGGAGATCGTGACCGACATCCAGGCAAACGTGAACAAAGAGTGGACCGACCTCATGGCTCGCTGCGGCATTGAGGTAGAGGAGCCTGCCGCGGCCGGATAGGACCCGCCCGCACCGGGAAGAGCAGATGTTGCGCCGTGTCCGACCGAAGTGCGGGTCGGAC
>CAYYFS010000057.1:0-3931 GCA_964471055.1 uncultured Dehalococcoidales bacterium | reverse complement strand
GGCGCTTCTGTGCCGAGAGGGTTGCCGGAGGCTCGTCGCCGGGACGGGAACAGACGGTCCGCCAGGCAAGGACGGAGTCCGTTGGACATAGGGACGGCCGGAACTGCGTTTGGCCTGCTCTTCGTGATGGAGCTCGGGGACAAGACGCAGCTGGCGGTCTTCAGCCTCTCAGGCCGGACCCGGCGCGGCGTGGCCGTCTTTGTGGGCGCCACGGCAGCGTTGCTCGTCCTGGCCGCAGCGGCCGCCGCCCTGGGAGAGGTCGCAGCCGAGTTCCTGCCCGAGAGGGCGCTGACCGTAGTCGCAGGGGTGGGGTTCCTCGCCATCGGCCTGTTCGTTCTGTGGTCGAGCCTCCGGGGGGGAAGGGGCGAGGGGGACGGGGAGTCCGTCGCGAGCGGAAGTCCGGACCGTCGCGGTGCGCTGAGTGTCGCGGCGCTGGCATTCGGGCTAACCCTGGTCGCCGAGTTGGGGGATAAGAGCCAGCTGGCAATTATCGCCATCTCGGCCCGCACCGGAAAGCCGGTCGAGGTATTTGCCGGGGCAGCGGCAGCCCTGGCGCTTGTGACGCTGCTCGGAGCGTTGGCCGGGGCAATCGTGGCGCACCGGGTGCCTCAACGCCTGGTCTCCCGGGTGGCCGGGGCAGTGTTCGTGGTGATCGGGGCGCTGACCCTGGCAGGGATGATGTAGGCTCATCGGCGGGCGCCCGGCCCGCAAACGGATACTCTCACACGGACGCAACGCGCCACAGGAGGCACTCGAAGGTCCCCCTCTTCGTGAGCGACGGCAGTGTGTTTGTCACGTCGGGTTCGGTGAACCCGGCGGCGACCATACAGGCGCCGATCCCTCCTGCGGCACCGAAGGCAGGAAGATACCGGTGACGCGACCAAACGAACGGAGCCTCACGGGCGTTGAGCGCACCGTCCTGAAGGCGATGATGGACCGACTGATCCCGTCGGTGGGCGATCTGGATGGAGCGGGGGCGATGGGGCTCGCCGTGCAGGTCGAGCACATGGCCGTGCGAACGTCGCGGTGGCACTCCGCTCTCGTGAGGACGCTGGACGCGCTCTCGTTAGAGCCCGCCGCCAGGGCAGCAGGCGGTTTCCTGGCGCTCGACGGCGAGGCGCGGGACGAAGCAATACGGACGGTCGAGTCGGCTCTGCCTGTGGCTTTCGAGCTATGCCTCGAAGCAGTGTACGCGGCGTACTACGCAGACGACACGGTGACCGAGCGCGTCGGTTGGGCCGCCCGCCCTCTCCGATCGGAGGGGTTCGAGATGGATCCGCTCGACGACGATGCCCCGGAACAGGTAGGGACGCACGAGCCGTTCTGTCGCCGCGCAGAGTAGAGGCGCTCCGTTCCGGCTTCGAGAAGACCGAGGCTACCCGCCTCTCAGCCGCTCCGCCGAGTCCTCGGGCGACTCTGTGCAGACGCGGATACCGGTCGCCAGCTCGGCTCCTGCCAGAGTCATGGTGCGGGGACTGACCTGTACGAACCAGTGCTGGTGCGGCGCGGCCTGTTCGTCCGCGGCCGGGGAATGGATCGCGTAGTTGAAGTCGGGGTCGCCGAATCGGTCTCGCATCCTGCCGGTCACGTCCCGGAGCGCCTCCGCCAGGCCGCCGAGGTCGCCACCCGAGGCGTACGCGAATGTCGTTCTGTGAGCCTTCGGCACGATCCACGTCTCGCCCGGGAACTCTGGAGCATAGGGAGCGAACGTCACGAACCCGGCAGTTTCGTGCACGACACGAGTGCCCGCTCGCAACTCCTCCGCCACCACGTCGCACAGCAGGCAACGGCCGGTGCTCTCGTGATGGGCGGCTGCGATCTCGGATCGGCGCTCCACCACCTCGGGGACCAGGGGCAGGGCGAGTATCTGGGAATGGGGATGCTCCAGGGAGGCGCCCGCGGTTTTGCCCTGGTTCTTGAAAATCGAAACGTACGCTATCTCGGCCGTCCCCACGAGCGCCCGGTACCTGGCCAGATACGCCTCCACCAGTAGTTCGACTTCGCCCGGTTCCCGGTCGGGGATGCCGCTGGCGTGTCCGGGGCATTCGATGACCACTTCATGGGCACCCGCGCCTGCCAGCGCAGATAGCAGCGGTCCACCGTCGGGGACGTCGCCCGGGGGGGGCAGGGTCAGCGCGGGGTAGGCGTTCTCCACCACACGCACAGCCCAGCCGTCGCCGCGAGGGCCCGGCAGAGCCAGGATGGTCGCCGGAGTCTGCTCTTCGTTGCCGGGGCAGAACGGGCAACCGGGTCGGCGCGCCGGACCAGAGGCCCGAGCGGGACTCGGCGCGTACTCGCCGGGGCGGCCGCTTCGCCCCCCGGCGATGACGACCCAGGCGTGAGTCAGCGGGTTGCGGCGCAGCTCGGACACGGCCAGCGGTCCAATCTCAGTCCAGCGTCCCGAGCAACCTCAGTTCGTCGGCAAGCAAACGGGTGATCAGGAAGCGATCACGCACATGTGCGCGTCCCCGGGTGCCCACCTCCTGGCGGGCGCGGGGGTCCTGCAGGAGTGCGAGTATCCGCTCAACATATTGATCATCGGTCTGCACGAGGTATTTGTCGTTCTCCTCGGGCATCTGCATGGGAATCCCGCCTACGCGTCCGGCCACCAGCGGAGTGCCCTTCCACAGGGTCTCCGAGACTATGAGGCCGAACCCCTCCCTGATCGACTTCTGCATCACGACGGTTGAGTGCTGCTGGAAGGCGTTCACTTCCATGTTCCCGATGCCCGTGATGTTGGTGAGGACGTGGATATCGGGGTCGCCCGCCCCCTCCTGAGAGACCTGGTTGTATATGTCCCAACCTTCGGGGTCGTCCAGTGCCATCTGCCCCACAAGGGCTAGCTGGATCCCCGGCACCTCCTCGCGCACCCTCCGATAGACCTCGATCACCCCCATCGGATCCTTCCACGGGTCGAATCGGGAAACCTGGGTTAGCAGTTCCTGGTCCAGCTTGACGCCCGACCAGGCCATGATCTGGCTTGAGACGTTGGAAGGAAGAGCCATGTTCTTTGGGCTCAAGGGATCGATCGCGGGCGGTATGATCGCGATGCGCGACCCATTCCGGAGGGCGTCCGGGACGAACTCGTCCATCGTGAAGATGAGGGCATCATACTCGGCGATGAAAGGCCGCAGGAATGCGAACACCTCGGGGTTCGGCTGCGAGGTGTCGATGTGGCAGCGCCAGACCCACTTCGCACCGTCGCGCCCGTGCAGCTGCCGCAATCCTGCCGGCTGCGGATCGTGGACGACGATGAAATCGAATCCCTCCGGCACGTTGCGGGCCAGTCGGACGTTGTGGCCGACCCACGTGTCCTGCCGGGCTTCCGTCAGGTCGTACTCCGCGCCCTGCAGGGCGTTGTGGAAGCCTTTGGTTACCTCGAAGAACTCCGGCCTACCGGGTATGGCGAACCATTCCGCCTCCACGCCGAACGAACGGTAGAGCGGGATTATCGAGCGAAGAAGCTCCGACACGCCGCCGCCGTACGCGGTGGCGTTGATGTGCGCCACCCGGGCACCGCGCAGAGGCTCCGCGAGGGCGCGTACCTCGTCGAGAGCCTGATCTCCGACATGCTCAACATAGGGGTGCAGGGATTTTGGGGCGACGTCCACGTTCTGCATCATTTTCGGGCGCTCCCGGTTCTTGGGATTCCGATGTGCGCAGGCCCACGCGTATTCGTGCGCCGGTTCCGGCGCATCATGGTGAGCATAGCGGTTCCCCGGATGCGCGACCTTCGGGCCACCACGCAACTCAGGGGACGCAGTTCACGCACGGGGCCAATGAAAATCGCGCGGTTCCATTGTCCTCGCTCTCACCCCCGGTAGCAGACCGCCTCGCGGACGCGCCCGGGTCACAAACGGGCGGCTCTCCGCCGCGTTGACACTCAAGCTGAGCCATTGTTAGGCTGGCAACTGCGGACCCGCTCCACGGC
>CAYYFS010000056.1:0-12183 GCA_964471055.1 uncultured Dehalococcoidales bacterium | reverse complement strand
GGCACTGTGCTCTCCTCTGTGGGGTGTCATGATCGGTGGGGCAGGCACTAGTAGCTCTCGAACAGCCTGCCCCAGGGGGTCTTCATCGCCTCCCGCACGCGCTTCCGGCCGATAAGAGGCAACCACAGGTAGTTGTGATACACGTTGGACGCGAAAAATGACCACGGCGCGATCGGGGTTCGTAGCAGCAGATGCTCAAGAGGCTTGAGCGGTCCGTGGTAGATGAGCTTCTGGCCCCGGCTCGCGAACGTATTCTCCGAGCCGCTGAAGTGCCAGTCCACCCCGCTCACGTCGTCGCCCACAACCTCGATCTCTGACGGGTTGCCGACACCGAGGCCCATCTCGTGCGCAAGCCGTATCTTCTTCAGGCTCATCGGGTCGAAACCCATCATCTTCGCCGCCACCGAGTCGATCGCCACCTGGTCTGCGCTCGCCAGGATCACGTTCTTCGTGTGGATCCGCATCGCACGCGGACCGGGTCCGTCACCCGCGAAGGTGCCGTCCATCACCGCGAACAGGCCGGGGTGGATCTCCTTCTGGATCTGCAACAGGTCCACCAGCGTTTCGTGGATGACCGAGTGCGTCCAGTGGCGCCGGCGGTGTAACAGGCCGCCGAACGCGTTCTTCATCGCCCCGGTCATCGTAGTGAACACGTGGGTCTTCACCGTCGGGAGCTGGACGATGTTCTTCCCGGGCAGCGGCGCCGGGATGTACAGGCCGTCCCGGTACACATCGTTCAGCACCAGCATCTTCGCCTTTGGCTCGAACGGGATCCACTCGACCGGGGGCAGGTCCAGAACCACGTGCCCGAGACCGCACTTCTCCTCGACGCCTGCGTGCTTGTTGTTCGCCCGGCCCTCCTCAGCGTCCACGACCACTGTGCCGTTGTGCGCGGCCGTCAGGTCGTCGTAGCCGTCGGCCTTCAGCCGGTTCGCGACACCCTCGATCTGCCACGGTGCGGTGGAGCAGGCCGGGTAGTAGTGCTGCCATGAGATGTTGATTTTGAGGAGGGTCGGGATGCCCTTTGGGAGCGCCTCCTCGTAGTCGGCGAGCTTCATCAACCGCCCGTAGTCCTCCAGCACCGTCTCAGGGCTGGTGTACAGAACGGCCACCTTCCCCATCTTGGGCTCGGCCTTCGGAGTGCCCCGGGCTGATGCAGCTGCAGGCTCGCTTGCCGGTGAGGTCATGCGCCCTCCTTCTCGAGACGTCGCTGGGGCCGGTACACCCATACCGTGCGGGTGCGGTTCAGGCCGACCCGGCTGCCACTTTGCCGCAAGTATATGTGCTCCCCTCGAACTGCCTTCAGAGCCCGCGCACGGAGCCATCCGCGATGAACGGCCTCGACGCCACGTACACTAGATGTTTGTGATAGTCGACTTCCACACGCACATCCTTCCGGATGATTTCCGGCACGACCGCGAGGCGGTGCGTGCCGCCGACCTGACGTTCGCCGAGCTGTTCTGTGACCCGCGGAGCCGAACCGCCTCTGCAGACGATCTGATCGCCGAAATGGATCGTTCTGGAGTGGATCGCGCCGTCGCTCTCGGGTACGGGTGGACAGACCCCGGCTTGGCCAGGCTCGCCAATGACTACGCCCTCGCGTCCGCCGCGAAATATCCAGAACGCATCGTGCCGTTTTGCAGCGTCAACCCTTTATGGGGCGCCAAGGCAATCACTGAGGTTGAACGCTGCGTCGCGGCCGGTGCCCGCGGCGTCGGTGAGCTCCACGCCGACACCCAGGGCTTCGACCTCGCGAACGAACGGGTGCTGCGCCCCTTGATGGCGACTGCGGAGGCCCTGGGGTTGACCGTGCTGGTCCACGCCGCCGAGCCGGTCGGCCACGAATACCCGGGGAGAGGGACCACCTCTCCGGACATCCTCATGGCCATGGTGCACAACTTTCCCGATACTAGGTTCGTGTTGGCGCACTGGGGTGGCGGGCTCGCTTTCTACTCGCTGATGCCCGGGGTTCGCGAATCCCTCCGAAACGCGTATTTTGACTCCGCTGCCAGCCCGTTTCTATATGACCGTCGCGTGTTCGCCGTCGCAGCGCTGGCGGCGGGTGCGAGCAGCTTGCTTTTCGGCAGCGACTATCCGCTGTTGTCCCAGCGACGCGTGCTACGGCAGGCTGGCGGCGGCGCGCTGTCACCGGACGACGAGGCTGCGGTCCTCGGCGGCAACGCCGTCCGGCTGCTGGGCCTGGACGCCTGAAAGTCCCGATCGCCCGGCCTGCGGGCGAATCATGTGCCTAGCGCTTCCCGCCCGGGATGATGTGCTCGTCCATGTATGCCTTGTAGTCTCCGTAGCCCAGGCGGCCGTGCGCTTTCTGCAACTGCTCGTGGAAACGAGCGTACTCAGCCTTCCGCTCGGTCGTGTACCGGTATTTCTCCAGCCGTTCGGGGTCCAGCTCTATGCCCAGCCCCGGCTTGTCCGGCACGTCCATCGTGCCGTTTGGCCCGTACTTCAGCAGGCCGCCTTTCAGCACGTCGTCCGATAGCTGGTGGTAGTGTCCGTCGACGGCGAAATCCAACGGACCCGCCGCAGCCGCCGCATGCAGCTTCGCCATGTGCGATACGCCCAGCCACCGCCCGCTGTGGCACGACACCTTCAGACCGAACGCGCGGGCCATAGACACCCAGTCGCGCATGCCCGCGATCCCGCCCGACCCGTAGATGTCGGTCATCACCACGTCTCCAGCCCCGGCGCGTATCACGTTGGCAAGGCGGTCCAGAGAGTACGATCCATCGACGCAGACGGGGATGTCCGTCTCCTGGCGCAGCCTCGCCTGAAGCTCAATCCCCCGGGCCACGTCCTCGAAGTACTCGATTCCGGCGTTGCCCAGTTCGCGTACGACCAGCATCGTTTCGTCGTACGCCCACGCGCTGTTCGGATCGAGGCGCAGTTGCGGGCCGGGGGCCTCGCGGGTGCGTTTGACCGCCCCGATCTCCTCCTCGGGCCGGTACACGCCCAGCTTCAGCTTCACCGACCGGAACCCGTGCCGGTCCACCAGGTCCTTCACATGCCCGGCGTAGTTCTCCAGGTTGACCTCTCCTCCGCCCAGCACGCCCGGTGCTCTGAAGAACACGTATGCGGCCCACTCCACCGTCGGCTCATAGGCACCGCCGTTGACCAGCGCTGCCACCGGCTTCCCGATGTGCTTGCCCATCAGGTCCCACATGGCGAACTCGAGTCCCGCCCGGTCCGGGAGCTTCTCCACCGGGGCGATGAGCCGTTTCCAGTCGAACGGATCCGCTCCCCGAAGGCCCTCCGCGACTTCGGTTTCGAAGTACTCCTTGCTGCCTTGCCCTTCGCCTATGCCGGTCAGGCCTTCGTCCGTGTGGACCTCCAGGATGGTCCGGGGATGGGCGATACCTACGTGGTCCGTGTAGCCGTGTCCACTGAAGCTGTATGCCCACAGGAGCGTTCCCTGCATTGGGATCCCGACTTCGTGAGCAGTGATGCCTGTGATCTTCACAACAAGTCCTCCCGGTTGACGTGACGGACGCATCCTACAGCGCACCGACCGCGCACGGGGAGGATCGGAGCGGGGCGCTGGTACAGTTAGTGCACCATTCCGGTCCGTCCCCGGCGAACATGCGCGCTGAGATGGCCGAGGGACGCTCGCCAACAGGCGCGACGCGAGGGTCTAGCGACGATATGGCAATCGCACACAACGAGGATGGCGCGGTGCTGACTGCTGGCTGCAAGGAGCAGATAGCGGAGGGCATCCGCCTCATTATCGACTCTGTCGGCGAGGATCCTGCCCGGGACGGCCTCAGGGATACGCCGCCCAGAGTGGCCGAGATGTACGATGAGCTGCTCGCCGGGTACCGGGTCGACCCGGTCGCGCTCCTCAACAACGCCCTGTTCGATGTCGACTACGACGAGATGGTGGTCGTGAGGGACATCGAGTTCTACTCCCTGTGCGAGCATCACCTGGTTCCGTTCTTCGGACGGGCCCACGTCGGGTACCTGCCCGCCGGCAAAGTGATCGGCCTTTCAAAGATCCCGCGCCTGGTGGACATGTTTGCCCGCCGTCTCCAGGTCCAGGAACGCATGACACAGCAGATCGCCGAGTTCCTGAACGATCTCATCCAGCCGGGCGGAGTCGGCGTCGTGGTGGAGGCGACCCATCTCTGCGCGGCAATGCGCGGCGTGAAGAGGTCCAACATGCGATTGGTGACGAGCGCCATGCTCGGGGGATTCCGGACGCGGGTTGCCACCCGTCAGGAGTTCATGGCTCTCGTCGGCCGCGGCGCCGACGACTAATCCCGGCGCCTGTTCAGCATCTGCAGGATCGTCGGAGGCAGACGCAGTCGAGGCGACGAATGAAGATCGCAGGCAAAACCGCACTCGTGACCGGCGGAAGTCGCCGTATAGGGCGCGCCGTTGTGCTTGCGCTGGCGCGCAGAGGGGCCCGCGTCGCGATCCACTACGCGACCTCGCAGGCGGCTGCCAACGAAACGGTGGACGAGAGCGTTCGCGCCGGGGTCGAAGCGGACGCTTTTCAGGCCGATTTCACCGAAGAAGACGCACCCGCACGGCTCGTACGTGAGGTTGTTTCTCGTTTCGGAACCCTCGACATTGTCGTGAACAACGCTTCGATGTTCCGCAAAGAAACCCTGGCCGAGACGACCCTTGTATCGTGGGACGAGCACTTTGACGTGCACGTTCGCGCGCCGTTCCTGCTCGCTCAGGCGATGTCGGCGGCGCTGCCGGATGGACGGCCCGGCAAGATCGTCAACGTCAACGATTGGCTGGGTGCGCGGCCGGACCGTTTCGCGTACGGGGCCAGCAAAGCAGCCCTGTCGGGGCTCACGCGTTCGCTGGCAGCCGCCCTCGCGCCTAGTGTGCAGGTCAACGAGGTCGCGCTCGGCGCCGTCCTGGCTCCGGCGGACAGTTCGGTCGCGGGCAGCACGCCGAAGGAGCCGGAGCTGGGACTTGTGGGCAGGCTGGGCACGCCGGACGAAGTGGCTGCAGCGGTGCTTGCGATCATCGAGAACGACTTCATAGACGGTGAGACCGTCCATGTGGACGGCGGCAGACATATCCGGCAATGACGACCGCGAGTGTGCCCGCTGTATCTCGAGATGGCGTGACGCGATGAGCGATATCCCGGCTGACCGCATACGCATCGAAGGTCTCAGGCTCTGGTGCGTCGTTGGCGTCAACCCTTGGGAACGGGTGGCCGAGCAGGAAGTCGAGGTTGACGTCACCCTGCACACCGATCTTCGGGTCGCGGCCGGGAGCGACGACATCGGGGATGCCGTCGATTACGGAACGGTCGCAGAGGCTATTGCAGGGCACGTGGCTGCCTCGCGCTTTCACCTGCTGGAAGCGCTCGCCGAGGGCGTCGCCGAAGTCTGCCTTGAGGACTCCCGCGTATCAAGAGTGGACGTGCGCATCCGCAAGCCGGGCGCCCTCGGGCCCGGCGTGTCCCCGAGCGTGGAGATCACGCGCTGCAAGCAGGCGTAGCCAAGCGACGCGTTCTTGGTGTCCCGAGACACGCTGTGGAGTCACGGGTTCAGCAACCGCGGAGGGTGGGCCACTTTCGGCCCACCCTCCGCGCAAAGTGCCAGGTTGGCGCCGCCCCCTACGGAGCGTAGAAGCCGAACCCCGCCGACGCATCGCTCAGGTACTGCAGGCCGTGAGCACCTGCGCCCGGATCGTTCTCCACCTGCTGGATTGTGGCGAAAGCGCCCCAGATCACGGGGCCGATCTCCGTGCCATCCGCCGCGTACCAGATGCCGCCCTCTACATAGGCGTCTGACGGCGCGGCCACGATCTTGACGAAGTAGTTCCACTTGATTGTCTTGCCATCGGCGTCTTCGTAGCTACCCGATTGGTGGTTGGTGAGCCACGCACCGGAACCGATGTAGCTGGGGAAGCCATAGTGGCGATCGAGCAGGTCATCGTCGGTGCAATCCTTGTTCGACAGCCAGGCGTCGTTCCACTTCATCGCCAGCTTGACGTCTTTGTAGGGCTGGCACCAGGCTGCGTCCCGGTAGGCGTCGCAGTACCCACCGTTGAACATGTGGGCCTGGTAGTTGTAGCCCCACTCGTCGAAGCCCAGCGTTATCGGCACGCCGTCGCTTCTCAGGAGCGTGCCGTCCTTGATCGTCGTGCAGCCTTTGCACTCCGCGGTTGTCGTGCCGGTCGAGATGGCCATGCCCATTGCCAGCAGCGCCACGGCCAGAATGATTAGTCGCTTCATCTCATGTCTCCTTGGACTGGTTCGTGTCCAGTGGGAGTCGGTTGTGTACTCCACGCGAGTCCTGGGACCGGGCGTTGCACGGAGCCAGGGACTGTCCGCGTTCTGTGCCGTCCTACCACGTAGTGACGAAGACCGATGCTGATACCCCTCCATCCGCGCGGTTTACGACCGTAATACCGTTGATTGCATATCTGTTCCACTGGCATAACGTCATGATAGACGGTGAATCCGAAAATCGCGCGCGATCTTACGGCATTCTGTCCACGCATTGTCAATCCGAGCGCGTGTGCCGTGGATACGCGCGTGTTAGTGCGTCGTAGTAGTAGCCGCAAAGCTGGCAAGGCGTGCGGGAATCGCAGCGAGGCGATTGAGAGGGTTATTGGCTGGCCGGGCCGCCGCGAGGCTTACGCGTTTGGGCGGAAGTTGACGAGCTCCCGGAGGAAGGTCCGCATCGCAGCAGGCGATGGCAGCGCCGCGTGCGCACCGCTTCGCCCCTGTCCTACGTATACGGAATCCGTGCCGGGACCCAGCGCAGCGAACACGTCCTCGTCGGTTCTGTCATCGCCGGTCGCCAGCACGAACTCGAAAGGTCCGAAGCGCTGTTCGACCAGGTTGTACGCAGTCCCTTTATCCGAGCCGACCTGACGCACTTCGACCACCTCGGCTCCGCCGATGACCTCCACCGGCTGGTTGGTCAGGAGTTCATCCAGCAGCGACGTGAGTTCCCTGGCCTGCCAGTGCGCCAGTTCCGGCTCCGCCTGCCTGAAATGCCACGCGATGGCCGCGCTCTTCTCTTCGACCCGGGAACCCGGGGTTCGCGCCGTGTAGTCCGAGAACACGGCGCGAACGTCGTTCTTCCAGCCGGTCTCACGAGGCGATATGAGCGGCTCCCATTCGGTTTCCGGCCAGAAGCGGGCCCATGCGCCGTGCTCAGATATGAGAGACAGCGGCAGCCCCTGGAACCACTGGGCCAGGAACTCCCTGCTCCGTCCGCTGTTGATGAAAGCCATAACCCCCGGAAGCGACCCGAGGTCGCGCAGCAGGTCGAGAATCTCGAGAGTGGGGACCGGGTGTTCATAGTGGGGCGTGAACTCGCGGAGCGTGCCGTCATAGTCGAGCAGCAGGAGCGCCGTCTCCGCGCCGGCGAATCGCGATCCGAGTTCGCTTGCCAGTCTTCGCGGCGTACTCATTGGCGGCTCTGGAAGCTGCTCGGACGGCGCGGAGAGAGAGCGCATGAACCGGGCCACCCACCTGTGCACGTTGCTGGCCGTAACCCGGCGGTGCATCGCCTTCATCCGTGGCTCGCGTTCTTCGGCAGGCATGTCGAGAGCCCGCTCCAGGATGCTGGCCGTGTCCTCTACGTCCCAGGGGTTCACCCGGAGCGCCTCACCCATTTCCGAGGCCGCCCCGGCGAATTCGCTGAGGACGAGAACCCCGCCCCCATCGCTGCGACAGGCCACATACTCCTTTGCCACCAGGTTGAGGCCGTCCCGCACGGGAGCCACGAACGCCACGTCCGCCAGCCGGTACAACGCGGTCAGCTCCTCCGGCGGGACCGACCGATGGATGTAGTGGATCGGCACGTGCCCCGGCTGGCTGTACGTCCCATTGATCTCGCCAACCAGCCGCTCGACTTCGCGTTTCTGCCGCTGGTATCCCTCGATGCCTGTCCGGGATGGGACCGCGACCTGGACGAGTACCGCGTCCCGACGCCACCTGGGTGATTCGGCAAGCAGGTGGCGAAAGGCCGCAAACTTCAGAGGCAGGCCCTTCGTGTAGTCCAGACGGTCGACGCCCAGAATGATCTGCCGTCCGCCCAGGTCCCTCCTCAACCTTGCCAGCCTGCGCTCCGTGCCGCGGGAGGCCGACCGCCTTTCGAATTCGTCTACGTCGATGCCCAGGGAATGGGTTTCGATGCGCACGGACCGGCCGTTGAACCTCACAAGGCCGTCGCCGACCTCCAACCCGAGAATCCGCCGCAGGCTGCGCGTGAGGTGGTACGCGTAGTCGTAGGTGTGGACCCCGACGAGATCGGCACCCAGCAGACCCTGAAGGATCTCCTCACGCTGCGGCAGGACGCGGAACACCTCGGACGACGGGAAGGGGATATGCAGGAAGAAACCGATCTGTGCGTCCGGGAGCCGTTCCCGGAGCATGCCGGGCAGCAGCATCAGCTGGTAGTCGTGGACCCAGATCGTCTCGGCGCCGGTCGCGCGCTCTATGATCGCCTCCGCGAAGAGCTCGTTCACACGGCGGTACGCCTCGAACTCCCGGTTCGAGAACGAACAGCGTTCGATGAGGTAGTGAAACAGGGGCCAGACCGCGGAGTTGGAGTAGCCCTGGTAGTAGGCTCGGTGATCCCCGGTTGGGACCGCCACCGGCACGAGGCGGCGCTCCTCCATGGTCCTTGACGCATCCGCGTCCGGGGCCTCTCCGGGATAGCCGAACCAGAGGGTGTCGCCCCGGTCATGCAGGGGCGCGAGACCCGCGACCAGTCCTCCGCTGCTGCGAACCACGTCTTGCCCGCCGTCGCGCCCGCGCCGGAGTGTCACAGGTAGACGGTGGGACACGAGAACGAGGCTGCTCATGATGTGGCCTGGGCGCCGGGTGGACAAGGGAGATGAGTACGGGCGCCGCGTGTCGCTCCCTTTCGCACGGATGCCTCGGCGCGAAGCGTAGCACAGGGGGCCTTCCACTCAACTTGATGTATCGGGACTAAGGCGTGACGAGCGGCTTCCCTCGCGATCGTTCAGGGGGCGAAGACCCGGGCCGACGCTCGCCCGCCCGAACGCCGCCCTTACTCCTCACTTTCAAGCGCAGTGAGGCGTACCAGCCCTGAATGCCAGTTGTAGCCATGCGGCCGCCGGGCGTGGTTGATCGCGGAACTGGTCCAGTAGTACATCACCACCCCGCGGAACGGGGCTTTGTAGCATCGGATCACGTCCCCGAAGTAATCGGTCAGCTCGCCCAGGACTTGGCCCGCCTCGACCACCTGGCCTTCCCTCACGGCGGGATGCCACACGCCCGACTCTTCGGCTGTCACCTGGTATGACCGGCCCCGAAGCAACGTATGTGCGGGCCGGGCCGGCTCGCCGAACAGCATCCCGGCGCTCTGGAGCGCGGCGATCGCGCCTTCGAACTGGATGGCGATGTCCCACGGCGTTGGCACGCCGTTCTTGCCCACCTCCGTCCACACGTTTGCGATCCCCGCTTCGGCCAGGTGGACAGCGAAAGGAGGAATACGTTCCCTGTCCCGTCGGAGTTCGATATAGGGCACGCGGAACCCTTCGGCCAACTGCCGGGAACGCGACTGGACATCAGCAGGGCCCACCAGCGGTACCTGCACCCAGGGGAGCAGGGCCTGCGCCATCTCGCCGCCGTGCATGTCGATCAGGTAGTCCGCCTCACTGATCGCGGTGAACAGCGTGTCCATCAGCAACTCCGTGTAGCTGCCATGCGGATTCCCGGGCAGATGGAAGTGGGCCTCTCGTTCGTCGACCGGAGACAACTGCATGCTCCGCATCATGAACGCCTGAGTCGAGATCACCGGCACTACGATCAGGCGGCCACTCAACTCGTCCGGCCGCACTGTCCGGATGAGCCGTTGGGCCGCAAGGATGGCCGCGTACTCGCCTCCGTGCATCCCGGCCGTCACGGCGAACGTGGGACCTGCGCGGGCGCCGGTGATCACGGCCACCGGTATTTCCACAGTCTCGCCTGTTTTGTGGTTGATACTGACGATCCGTTTTTCGATACCCGGGCTGTAGCCGTTCACGATTCACTCCTTCGCTGACGCGCATTGCCGCTCTGTCGGCTGTGGCTCGACGGACCGGCTGACTGGTAGCCTTGCGCAGCGTCCGGGCATGAACGTCCGAATGCAGTGCACAGATGGAGGATCGGCAATCGACGCCGCGACCGGCTCGGGCCTCGGCTGGATGGCGGCGGCGCTCGGAAGCGCCGTCATATTCGCCTGCGTCAACATCACCGACAAGGTGGTCCTCTCGCGGCTCGGTCTACGCCTTGCCGCCCTCAACTTCGGGATCGGATTCGGACAGCTGCTGATCGCCGGGGTGATCTTCGCTGCGCTTGGAATCCCTGACGTCCCGGCGACCGCGATGCTCGGCGCCGTTGCCGTCGGCGTTCTCTGGGGCAGCGGCCTGATGCTCATGTTCTGGGTGCTGGCCAGGGAAGAGGTGTCACGCGTGGCGCCGGCCTTCCAGACCTATCCGGTGTTCGTTGCCCTTGCCGCAGTCTTCCTGCTGGACGAGACCCTCACGTGGATGAAATGGCTTGCCGTGGTTCTCGCTGTCGGAGGGGCGATGCTGGTGTCCGTAAACCCGGCAGAGGCGGTCGGGCGCCTGCGGCTCAAACCAACGTTCGGGCTGTTGCTTGTGGGCTCACTTCTGGTCGCAGCCGCCCAGATCGTCCTGAAGACGGTTGTCGATGACCTCTCGATCTGGCACGTGATTGCACTCCGCGGATCCGGGCTCTGCATCGCGATGGCCCTTCCTGCATGTCGGCCCAGCGTCCTGCGCGAGCTCTGGCGGTTCCTCAAGACGTGGCAGGGGACCGCGGCGATCGTAGGCGTGGACACGGCAGGTGCTTTCGCTGCGAACGTGTTGTTCATAGCGGCCGTGGCAAACGGACCGGTCTCCCTCGCATCGGCCACCTACGGCACCAGGCCCCTGTTCGTGTTCATCCTCACAGCGCTGTTGGGCTGGCGGGCTGCATGGCTGCTGGGCGAGCGGCTCGGCCCGCGGGATCTGGCGCTCAAGCTGACTTCCGCCGTGATGGTGGTGTGTGCTCTCGTTCTCATAGCTATCTAGTAGCGGCCGTGGATCCCGGCGGGCAGTGCCGGGACCCCCTTCGGACGGCTACACCAGCGCAACGCCATGCAGCTTCACCGGCCGCCCCGCCCGGATCACCGAGTCCGCGGTGTCGAGGTCCCTGATATCCCGGGCCGGATCGCCCCGGAACGCGGCCATGTCGGCGACCAGGCCGGGCTTCAGGGCGCCGATCGTGTCACCGAGATGGATCGCGTCGGCCGTGACGGTCGTAACCAGGCGGATCGCGCGCCAGGCGTCCCAGCCGAACCAGTCATGGAATGCCCACGCGTTCGCGGCTGACCTGTCGTGGCCGCCGTGCTGCATCCCCATGTCCAATCCCGACAGGAAACGCACGCCCGCATCATCCATCCTGCGCAGCGTCACCAGGTGGTCCTCGAGGGAAGGTGTGTTCTCTGCCTGCGACCAGTGAGGCGGTTCGGGAGGGCCGCCTTCGCGTTCTCTCGCCTCCTCGGCGAGCAGGATGTGGCCGATAGTCGGGTCGACCCAGAGGCCCTTCTCCGCGATTCGGTCGGTCACGGCGGGATCGTATTCGAGCCCGACTTGAGGGTCGGCGGACAGCCAGCGGGCGTGAATCACATAGTGAACCCCCGCATCGGCGCAGTCTCTGTTGCCCTCTCTCGAAAGCGTATGCGCTGCCACCCGCAGGCCGAATCGGTCCGCCTCCCGCACCGCCGCAACGAGCGTCTCGGCGGGGTACTGCGTACGCCGAGGGTTGGCCGAGGGCGTGAAAAAGCCACCGGTGACCATGACCTTGATGAGCCCCGCCCCGAGCTTCGCCTGCTGGCGAACCGCCGTGACGACCGCCTCGGTGGTATCGGCTTCGTTTCCGAAGAACCAGCAGTGGCCGGCGGTGATCGTGATCGGCGCGCCCGAGCATATAAGCCGCGGGCCGGGAATAGCGCCCGAGTCTATGGCGTCTTTGATCGGAAACGCCACATCATTCCGCGAGCCCACATCGCGAACCGTTGTCGTCCCGGCCAACAGAGCGCGGCGCATGGCGGTGGTCGCTCGCATCAGGAACCGGCCAACGTTCTCCGACATGATCAGGGTCTGGGCGTCCGCGGTCGCGCTGCAATGCATGTGGCAGTGCGAGTCCACAAGGCCCGGCAGCAACGACACGTC
>CAYYFS010000055.1:0-12216 GCA_964471055.1 uncultured Dehalococcoidales bacterium | reverse complement strand
TTGTCGTGAAGAACGGATCGAACAGCTTCGGCATGATCTCGGGCGGGATGCCCGGCCCATCGTCCGTGAAGCTGATGCGAAGATTGCCGTCCACGGCCACGGCGCCGACGGTGATGGTTCCGCCGCCCCCGCCAGAAGCGACGGCCTGGATACCGTTGTTAAGCAGGTTCAGGAACACCTGCTCCATGGCGTGCAGGTCGGCCATCGTCCTGGGCGCCGAGGGATCGAAGTAGGTGACTACCTCAACGTTGTTCACCCTGCATTCATAGGAGCGAGCGTCCAAGACGCGCTGCACGGACTCGGCTGCACTGAACGGCCGCGTCTCCGAGCGGTGCCTTCGGGCGAACGACAGGAGACTGTCCACAACGCGGCCGGCCCGGTGGGCTTCGGCCGCGATCGCTTCCAGGTCCCTGCGCATCACGTCATCGACATCCTGTTTCAGCAGCAGTTCAGAGAACCCGAGGACTGCCGTCAGGGGGTTGTTCAATTCGTGCGCCACCCCGGCTGCCATTTCGCCGACGGCGACGATCCGGCCTTTCTCCATGAGGCCCGCTTGCTGAGCCTTGCGTTCAGTGACGTCGTCGACCGTGAGGAGCAGAAGCGCGTCCCCGGCTGCGGTCGGAAGCCTGGATACGCTGACCTGATACGTGATGCCGTCGCTGCTCGCGTTCTCTCTATCGTTCCGGGACCCGTCGTCCGTGATCTCGGCGTCTCGCGCCGGTGTCCCCGTACGAGCGACCTCATCGAGGATGTCCGTCAGGCCGGGTGGATCGAACAACTCGGACAGCGAGGCGCCCGTGCAGGCCGGCGCGAACATCGTGCCGAACGCACGGCTGAATCGAAGCACCCGGCACTCAGAATCGACGACTACGAGAGGCTGCGCCACTTCGGTAACTATGTGCCGATTCAGCCATTCCGGTCCGGCCTCTTCTTCGCCTTCACCCCGGCAGATTTCTCCCAGCACGGAGCCAGCGGCCCGTGCGTAGGCCTCGGACACAGCCTCCATTCCGTCAAACAGCCGAGCGTCAGTGCCGTATAGAGTCAACGCACCCGCGACTCTCCCGTGATCGAGCAACGGAAGTGCAAGCCGCGAACGGTATCCGGCCGCGAGGAACGGTGCCCCTTCCGGGGACGCGTTGCCCGCGGGGTCTAAGACCAGGATCGGATTGCCGTCTGCCGCGACCTCACAGAGCGCCTCGTCATCTCCCGCCGGGGGTAGGCGGCCGCCGATCGAGCGCTGCGTGGCCACGTTGGCGTCAGCGTCGACAAGAGCGGCGGTGGCGTACGGCGCGTCGAACAGGCGCCCGGCGTGCCACGCTACTGAGTGAAGGGCATCGTCGAGCCCACGTGCTCCGACGAGGGCCGCTATCGCATCGGCGAACGCGGTCACGCCGCCTCGCGGATCCGCGTCCGCGGCCGGTGCACCGTCCTCAATCCGGTGGGAAGCATTCACGAGAGGAAACGTGACCGTAACTCCTCAGCTACGTTGTCGGTCTCGGCCGCTATCTCATTCATGGTGAGTGTTTCGAGGCCGGGGATCGTGATCGTGGGTTCGATTATGTCCTCGCTCTCGAAGATGTCCATAAGGTCCGGGAACGCAGAATCAGTGGCGGCGGTCGATTCTCCGCCGCCTTCCTCTTCCGAGGAGGCCGGAGCGGCCTCTTCCGCGATCGGCGACGCCATCTCATCCATGACCGCGGTTTCCGCATCGTCTTCCGGCGCGGGGTCGACCGCCGTTGCGCCCACTTCCTGGTTTGCGTCCGCCTCCTGCGATCCTGCCACGTCGGCTATGGTCTCCAGGGCGACCACCTTCGCCTCGGCGTCCTCTGCAGCCTGTTCTTCTTCGTTCTCTTTGTCAGGAAACACCATCAGATCCTCCGGAGCACTGCGCTAGTCGGGAAGTGCGGTGATCGTGTCGAATATGGACTGGGCAAGGCCCGGAAGGAACGCGAGCATGCCACCCGTGATAGTCATCGTGATGCCCAGGTGGAACGCGAGGCGCAGCCTGTGGCCACCGCTCGCGAGGTGAGGTGCAAGCGCATTGCCAATGGTCAGCGCCAGCACCACTAACAGGATCAGGGCCCTGAGGAAGTCGAAGTTGACGCCGGCGAATGTATTGAAGCCCGCCATCGTCGCCGCGGCGGGCACGCCTTCGCTGCCACCTTCCACTGTGGGAGCCGCGCCGGCCAGGCTGGAGGCGAACAGTTCCATGATGGTCACGATGAAGATGAGCAACCCCACCATGGAGGCGTGCAGGGGCCAGACCAGGTAGCCAAACATGTCGGCCACCAGAGCCCGCTTGGCCCTGGCCATGGCGATGCGGGACGCGAAAAACGCCGCGTTCTTGCCGGTGCGACCGGCTTCGCCGCCCAACGTGAGGGCGTCCCAGAAGATGTCTACGGTCCGCTCAATGAGTTCGCTGCCGGTCTCTTTGACGAACCGCCTCCAGCATGCGTTCGGTGAAATGCCTGCGTTCATGCGGATCTCGAGGCGACGCACGTCTTCCTGCAGGCTGGCCAGGGATCGGCGATCGATCTTGCCGATGGCGTCCTGAACGGTAGTACCGATGGCAGAAGTGACGCCGCCCAGCAGGCGCACGGTGTTGGCCACGTCGTTGTCCTGGCTAGCGAGCCGGCGCGAGTCCCGGTACATGACGAAACCAGCGGGCAGAAGCGACAGACCGATGGCGATGAACGCGACGCCGATGCTCAGCCCGGCAATCCAGGTCAGGACACCGATCACACACCCGATCGGCACCAGGATCCGGAACAGGAACACCGCGTGAAGCTGCCCCTTGGAACTGAGTCCGGCAGTCCTGGTGAAGCCTTCGCGTGGCACAGCTGCGTAGATGATCCACGCCCCACCCGCGGAGACGGTAAGCGTCACAAACGTCGTGCCCAGCATCATGCCGATACCAAGCGAATAGATCATCAACGAGATCATGGAAACCACGACGATGAGACCGGCGGAAACGATGAGAGCCGAGTACCCGTCGGTCCATTTGCGCAGCGACTCGATGTCGCGTTCGTACTCGGCCACGTACAGTTCCGCCAGCACGCCGGCTTCTCTCGTCAGGAACTCCGCTTCGTCCTCCCCGGAGTTGAGTGAGCCGGCCAATCGTTTGAGCAAAGTGGACACATCGTGGTCTTTGCAGCGCTCTGAGACGGCACGGCACGCCTCCGCGTAGTCGTACGAAAGCCTGTTCACGAGCGTGTTGATTTCCACGAAATACGGGGTCGACGAGAGATGAAGGGACGCCGCCTTCGTGAACAGGACGTCTCTGGACACCTTGGCCGTCGCGAGCGAGGCCATGTACGAAAGCTGTGTGAACAGGTCGTACTTGAGCTCCCGCTCGTTGGTCCGAACCGTCTTTTCGCTTTGCTTCTTCGCTTTGGCCCCGGAGGAGCGGAGGAAGGGGATGGCAACCACTAGAACACCCCTTCCCTGATGGCCTTCGAGAGGACGCCATAGACCTCGTAGTAGTCGTTGAGCCCGGAATCGGCCAGCTTCTCGAGGATGCGGGCCCGTCGCTTGACCAGGCTGTAGATCTGGCGCCTGCGGGCGGGCGGGTAGCCGCGCATCAAGGCGACCTTCTGCTCAAGGATGTAGCTGTTGTTCATCCCGACGAACTCGAACTTGTCGGTCACGGGGTCCCAGCGGAACACCTCGACGAACGAGAATGAGTCCGACTGTGAGTCGTAGGAGACGATCTCATTGACGCTGACGGCGCGGCGGCCGGTCTTCCCGGTGGGCAGGCGAACGGCTGATTGGATCACGACGCAGTTCAGGTTGTCGACGTAGTTCTTCGGCACACTGATGGGGACGCCGCACATGCGCTGGATGAGCTTCTGGATTGAGGCTGCGTGGAAGGTGGCCATACAGGCATGGCCGGTTTGCATTGCCTGAAAGGCGATGTTCCCTTCCTCACCTCGAATCTCACCGATGATGATTTCGTCCGGACGCTGACGAAGGGCTGCTTTCAGAAGTTCGAACATCCCGACGCCCTCGTCGTCTTCGCCGGGCTTCGCCTTGCGCGTCACCTCCCGTATCCAGTTCCGGTGCGGAACGTTCACTTCCGCCGTGTCCTCGATCGAGACGATCTTGGCGTTGGGCTCGATGAACGTGGTGAGCGCGTTCATCAAGGTGGTCTTGCCGGACGCTGTCTCACCGGAGACGAAGACGTTCAGGCCGTCCTCGATGATGAGCGACATGTACGCCGCCATCTCCCAGCTCAAAGAACCCCATTTGATGAGCTGGAGGATGCTGAGCGGGTCTTCCGAGAACTTCCGGATGGTGTAGTTGCTGCCGCGGGTTGAAACATCCTGCCCGTAGACCATGTTGATACGAGAGCCGTCCGGCAGGGATGCGTCCACCACGGGCTGGCGGAATGTGACGGGCTTCTTCACGCGCTCGGAAAGGCGCACGATGAACTCGTCGAGTTCTTTGTGCGTCGCGTAGCCGAAGTTCGTCCGGAGCGACTTGAAGATCTTGTGCTCGACGAAGATCTGGCCGACGCCGCTGCAGCTGATGTCCTCAATGTGGGGATCCTGGATGAGTGGCTCCAGGACTCCGAGTCCAACCTTCTCCTTCAGGAGCGAGTACTTGATGGCGTCGATAGCGTGCTCGTCCAGCTTCCACTTCCCGGTGATGTCGGCAGAAGTCGACGCATTCCCCCCCCCGAACAGGCGGGCGAGCGGCTTGAGGAACAGGCTGGAACTGCTGCCCTTCGTCCTTGCTTTCTTTTCCGTCTTCGCCCTGGTATCGGTGGCGACGGCACCCTGCGTTCCGATCTCCCCTTCCTCAGCATCCTCTTCGTCTTCGTCGCTTTCGGGGTTTTTGTCGAGGTCGAGAACGTCAACCTGCCGGCCGAAGATGACGTCGAGGGAGTAGCTCAGAACCTTCCGCAGCGTCTCTTCGTCCTGGGCCCGCCTCAGGGTCTCGGTGAAGTCGAGCAGCCGCTCCTCGACATCCGCGTTGATCTCTCCCAGTTCCGCGTGTTCGGCGGCCGGCTCAATCGCGACGTAATGGTCCCGCCCCTTCTCGGCATCGGCCAGGATGTGGACGTACAGACCTTCGCCGGTCGGGTAGA
The DNA here is from genome assembly GCA_964471055.1 of uncultured Dehalococcoidales bacterium. GTDB lineage: Bacteria > Chloroflexota > Dehalococcoidia > Lucifugimonadales > Lucifugimonadaceae > CAYYFS01. Next base: position 7,127 of record CAYYFS010000055.1, on the reverse strand, counting down.
TGATGTTGGGCGATTCGGTTTCGCCGTCGGACCGACCGAGCTCTTCCCGGTAGACCGGCATGCCCAGATCGTTGACCGGGAAGATGTGCAGGTACGTCAGGAGATGAAGGTCCCTGCCGGCGGCTTCCTGCAGCGCCGGCGGCAACGTCTTGTAGAACGAGCATCCGAACGGGTCGGAGTCGTGATGCTCGTCGATGATCTGCGGTGTAAACGGGTATGGGAAGACAGACAAGCGTTCTTGTCCCCTGCGCGCTGCTAGGCCTGCGCCTTGGAAATCGGGATGATCCTCATGCCCATATTGGGCTCCACGTCGAACGTGACGATGTTGCCGGTGTTCTTGGAGGCGCCTCGGATCTTCGCCACCTCCAGCACCTTCACCAACTGGTCGCCCACCTCCTCCACTCTTAGCTGGAGGTGCGCGTCACACATGGAACGCAACCTGGCCATCGTGGTTTCGTCGAAGGCGTATGTGCTCGCCACGTTGATGATGGAGCGGTTCTCCGCGCACAGCTCCTGGCACTCTTCGAAAAAGGTCACGGTCTCATCCCACGAGCTGCGCGTCACGAACGACGTCAGGGAGTCGACGATCACCAGGTCCACCCGGGCGGTTGCCTGGAGCGACAAGGTGATCCGTCTGAAGACCTGCTCGGGGCTGAGCTTGTTCTTGCCGGCCGCGATGGGATAGATCTTGAGCCTTCCGAGCAACAGGAAGTCGATTACGTCCAGATTGAGGCTGCTCATCTGACGCAGGAAGCTCTTGATGGTGTTCTCCGTCGTAAAGAGCGTGGCTGTGAGACCCGTCTGCAGAGAGCCCCAGACCATCTGTTGGCTGACGACGGACTTCCCGGAGTCGGACTGGCCGTCGAGCAGGGTGAGGGATCCCAGCGGGATGCCTCCGCCCAGCTTGGCGTCCAGGTCCGCCTGCCCGGTGGATATGGCGAATTCTTTTTCTTCTTCCAGATCCGGCACGGTTACCCCTGACCGGCGCCGGCCATCCCGGCAGGCGCCGCGGCTACTGGTCGTTTAGTACGCGAACGGGACCGTGAGCGCCACACCGTTGTCGGTCGCGAGAACGAATGAGTTGTCCGACGGAGACGCGATCGCAGGGCTGATACTGGCCTGCACGATGAATTCCTCCCCGGTGTTGACGATGTCAGGTTGGAAGGCCTCCGGGGTGGCGTCTCCGGCGTCCTTGTAGATGCCCTTCACGGTCCATTCCCCCGCCGAGGGGGAGCTGTCGGTCGTGTACGCGAGCCTCTGGATTTGCAGACCCGCCCCGTCTTCATAGGTCATCAGAAGGTCCCACAGCTGAAAACGGTGCAGAGGCGTCTGCCCGTCGTTTCGCACGGTGAGCTCGACCTCTGAGCCGGCCGCGAGCACGCTGGAGTCGAGCGACGTCATCGCGGTTCTTGCGATATCGCCTGTGCGGTTCTGGAGCGCCTTGAGGGAGTTCGACGCTGTGCTCTGCGGCACAATCGAACCTTGAGCCAGCCCTGCCATCGCTGCCAGGAGAATGGCCACGGTCACTACGGCGATGAACAGGTTCGCCAACGTTGCCCGTCCTCAAGTCCTGTGTCTCTCCACCCGCTACATGCTGAAGTAGTGCTCGTTGGAGACGCCGTTCGGGGTCACGATCTTGATGAAGTACGTCCCCGTCGGTTTCGAGCATGTCGGGCAACCGTCGTCGAATGAGACGGTGATCTTGATAGTCACGGACCGGTTCCAGTCGGTGCCGGTCTCGAAGCTGTAGCTCCAACGCGGGTAGCTGGCGCCCGCGTCGTCTGTATACGGGACACGCTCGATGTCGCCGGGCTGCCCGAAGAACACGTCCGTGTCGTCGATCGCCACCACCCGAGCGTCGCCCACGTTCTTCACCCAGGCGAAGAAATCGAAGAGGCTGTTGGAATTTGTGTCGACCCACGTGGAGGTCGCGGACAACTCCCCTACCGCGTGGATTACCTCGACATTCGTCTTGATGCGTTCGTCGACGGTGCCGCTGGCGGAGACGAGCGCGCTTGAGCTTCGGGTCACCGCCGGGTAGATGGCGTTCATGATGGCGATCGCGGCGATGACGCCGGCGATCGTCAGGAGCATGGTTGTGATTGCCTTATCGATCGCAGTTCTCCCGGTCCCGGCCGTGAATCGCCCGGCCGGCGCACCTCACGGCGCCTGGTTGCTTCGCTTCGTGCCCGGCCGTTCCTACCGGAAGCCCAGGCTCGCGAGCGGGCTGCCGAGGGGTTCGAACTCGTCCTCAAATACCAGGGACAGCAGACGGTTGCTCTGCATTTCGTCGCTGCCGAGTACACCCTCCAGGCGCATCATCGCGGCGACGATATCGCGCACCGGGATCCGCCCGTCCGGCTCTTCTTCCGCCAGTTCGCAGAGCGTGCGGGCAACGTCTTTGACCTCGGGTGACACGCGCCCAGACATCTGATAGGCGTCCAGCAGGATCTCCAGCCGGGCTCTTCCGATACGCTCCATCGTGATGGCAACCCAGCGGACGAGGCTGGCAAGGGATATGAGATCCAGGGCACCCGCGTGGAGTTCTTTCATGGCGTCCGGCAGGTCGCCGTCGGCGTATGCCTCCGGGTCCTCTTCTCCCTCGACCTCCTCTTCGTCTTCTTCGCCTTCCACCTCTCCTTCCACACTGCCCGCGGGCCCGCCCTCCTCGAAGACGATGTCGTTTCCGTCGGGGGCGTCGCTTTCCTCCACGATCTCGTCCCCCGGTTCCCAGTCCACGCCGCCTTCTTCCAGGATTTCGTCGCCTTCGAGACCTTCAGGGACTTCGGTCTCGAGGATTTCCTCTTCAGGCTCCTCCCCCGGTTCTTCGGTGGTCTCTTCCGACTCGCCTTCTTCGGTCGGCCCGTCCGACGTCTCGGTCTGGTCAGTGCCGGCGACCGAGTCCATCGCGGCGGAATCCGCCTGCTCCTCCAGGCCGTCCGGGAAGCCGGGGGTGGTGAACGGGTTGGTCGCGTCCAGGATGTGCTCTCGCACGTCGAGCAACGTCTGTTGAATCTGATTCTTGATCAGATTGAATTCGTCCTCAACGCTCTTGAGGCTGTTTTCCAGGCGCTGGTTAACGGGCACGGTCTACACCTCTTCGTCCCGCACGAGCAGTTGCTCTCTGATGTCGAGGAGCGTGGGCAATACGCTGCTCTTCAGGAGATCAAGCTCGTCTTCTATCGCCGTAATCCGGGCCTCCAGGGCTTCGTCATCTGCCATTTCACGGGATCTCCACTACGCCGGGCGGTAGCTCGCCGGTTCACCGCGCATCGGAGAGACGGCCCGGAGCTCGGCCGCGCGGGGCGCATCGCGATCTACTGGTGCGGCAGTCACGTCTCGAGCGGTGACACGCGCATCTGCGTTTCTGATCCGCAACTGCGTCTCACGTATGGAGCGGTTCGATGTCCGCGCGGCCTGCCGGAGTGTGTCGATTTCCACTACCACAAACGTATCTGCGGGCGAGAGGGAGAAGGTACCGGGCGTTCCCCAAAACCCGTACCCCGGGAATACCCAAGCCCGTTCCTTGCCCACCCCCCCTGCGAAGTGTGGGTGTGCACCCAGCGATGGCTACGCGCCGCGACTCGTGGCGGCTACCTTCCCGAGCGGTGTCCCGAAACGCCACGATGTAGACAACGCCGGGCACAGACTCCACCCCCTCGCGCGGGCGGCTCCGTGCCGTCGATCGCGCAAGGCCGGGCGACTCGCGTCAGAGCAACGGGTGAGGGGAACACATGCAGACGACCACCGTATTGATCGCAGACGGCCAGGAATTCACGCGCGAAAGCCTGTCTGTCTTGCTGGCCAGGGCTCCGTTCATCGACGTGGTGGGGACGGTCGCGGACGGGAAATCAGCGATCGCCGTCGCGAAGTCGCTACTGCCTCGCGTGGCGATCCTGGAAGTGAATCTGCCCCAGGTCGACGGCATTCAGGCGGCACGCCAGATCAGGATTGATTCGCCTGAGACCGGCATCATCATGCTCGCAGCGCACGACCGGGCGGAACACCTCAGGGCCTTCCTGAAGGACGACTCCTCGGGCAAGGCGTTCCTGCTGAAGAGCGCCATGAACACCGTCGGGGAGTTGATGCGGACGATCGAGGACGTGGCCGCCGGGCGAACCGTTCTCGATCCGTCCATGGTGTCCATCCTGACGACGAACGGGGGCGTGAAGGTAGGCGGTCCGCTCAGGCCCCTGAGCCCGAGAGAAGTACAGGTGTTGGCGCTGATAGCGAAGGCGTACAGCAACCGCGCCATTGCCCAGACTCTGTTCATCCAACCCCGGACCGTGGAGCACCACATCAGCAGCATCCTTGGAAAGCTCGGCTTCAACGGAGGCGGCGAGCGGCACGGCCGGGTCCATGCCGTGCTGACGTACCTGGAGGCGACCGGCCAGCTGCCGTCCCAGATCGAAGACATCGAGGAACTGGACGTCCCGTTCGCAGCCTAACCTGAGCGGGCGGCCGCTCCCGGCCGCCCGCGACTCTTCAGACGGGCCCCGAGGCCCGCCTACGCCCCGGCCTGCAACTCGCTCAGGAACGCGGCGTATCCGGCCTGAAGCACTCCGACCTCAGCTGAGTAGGTGATCAGCTCCGCGCCCTCGCCCAGCCTCTTCCGCACGAGATCGACGGAGTCGGCGCGGGCGGCGACGTGGCAGCCGTTCCTCTTCGCGGCCTCGAACAGGCGCTGCGTGTGCTCTTCGATTACCTTCTCTTGATCGGGAGTGCCCAGGACACCGAGATTCTGCGCCAGATCGGCCGGCCCGAGCGTCAGGGCGTCAATGCCGGGCACGGATGCAATCTCGTCGATGTTCGAGAACGCTTCACTGCTCTCCATCATCGCCGTGATGTGGACGTCTTCGTTCTCCACGGCGTTGTTCGAGCCTGACGGTCCGGCTTCGAAGTCGGCGTGCGGCGCCAGGTTGCCCACCATCCCACGCATGCCCATCGGAGCGTATCGGGCTGCTTCGACCACTGCCTCGGCCTGCTCCGCCGTATCCACCTGAGGTATCTGCAGGTTCCACACGCCTCCGTCAAGCAGCCGCGTGATCCACTCACGATTGCCCTCGGGAGGGCGAACGACGATCGGGAAGTCCAGTGCGCGGGCCATCAGCGCCATGTTGGCCATCGACTCCATGGATACGAAGGCGTGCTCCATGTCCACGCGCGCGTAATCCAGGCCGACCGACTTCAGGAGCCGCAGGATGGCCGGGTTGTGGACCATGTTGATCCACGTGCCGATTTGCTGCCTACCCTCGGACAGCCCCTTTCTCAGTGGGTTCCTCTTCATGTGCTTGTCCTCCTGTGTCTGGTGGCGTCAGCCATCTTTCGAACCACGCCAGCATCCGGGCGAAGTACTCTTTGCGCATCCGAGGCGGAGCCATCTGGAAGAGGCTGTGGCCAGCACCGGGCAGCCGGACGAACTCCACGGTCTTGCCAAGCCGCTTGAGGGCCACAAAGAACTGCTCCGCCTGGCCGATCGGCACGCGGTCGTCGGCCTCCCCGTGGACCAGCAGAACAGGGGTCTTCACGTTCGCCGCGTATGCCACGGGTGAGTGCTCCGTGTACCAGTCGCGGGCCTCATCCGGCGCGCCGCCGAACTGCACGTCTCCGAAGGGCACGCCAATGTCGGAGGTGCCGTAGAAGCTGGCAAGGGCGGTCACCGGAGCCGCAATCACCGCGGCCTTGAACCGGTCCGTCTGGCCGACGGCCCACGAAGTCATGTAGCCACCGTAGCTCGAGCCATGAACCACGACCTCTTCGGGGTCCAGATACGGTCGTCTGAGGACTTCGTCCAGGGCGGCCGTGATGTCCCTGTAGTCCTCACCGGCCCAGTCGCGGTGGACCGCGAGAGCGAACTCAAGGCCATAGGCAGATGAGCCCCGAGGGTTGGGTTCCAGCACGACGTAGCCGTTGGTGGCACCGATCTGGCAGAGCGGGTAGAAGGCTTCCCGAAACACCCCGTGCGGACCACCGTGGATATCGAGCATGAGCGGGTACGCTTTGCCGGGGTCGAAGTCCGGGGGTAGCCATACCAGCGCCTCGATCTCCTGTCCGGCCCGTTCGAACGTCAGTTTCTCCATCCGCGCCGGCGGGTGGTCCGCGAAGTACGCATCATTGAAACGGGTGATGCGCGTCTCGTCACCCGAGGTCAGATCAACCAGGTGCAACTCCCCGGTGGATTCGAGCGTTGAGGCCACGACAACGGCGCGGCTTCCAGAGGGGTCCGGCGCCCAGCCAGCGATGGCGCCAAGGCTGGCGATGCGCCTGATCTCTCCCCCGCCCGCGGGAGCGGAGCACAGGTACGATCGGCTCCTCGCGTCCGCCGCGAAGAACAACCGATCAGAGGTAGTCCAGAGAAGGGCGGGGTTGCCGTCGTTGATGTTCGTCCCGACGAGCGGGCGCACCGAGTCATCGGTCACACGCCTCGGCGGTGCGCCCGGCTCAAGCACGTAGAGCCAGCCCTGGCAGACGAGGCCGTAGCCGCCGACATCCTCTGCGGGCTCAGCGCCCACCACGGCCAGCTTCGTGCCGTCCGGCGACCACGCGATGCCGCCTGCCATGAAGAGGCCCTGCGAGCGGAGTTCCGGCGCTCCGCGGTCCGCGGGCAGAACGTACACCTCATTGCGCGCGGAGATATCCCGGTCGGGGCTGCGGGTGGAGATGAATGCGATGCTGTTGCCGTCCGGCGACCAGACCGGCGTGCTGTGCTCGTAGTCACCTTCGGTGAGCCGGGTGATCTCGCCGGTGCGGGCGTCGCTCATGAAGAGGTGCCGTCGCGAATCGCCGCGCCAGCCGACGCCCTCACTCCGGTAGCTGATGCGGCGGACGACCCGAGGCTGCGGCAGCTCGCCGGGGGCCTCTCCATCGCACGCTTCTGCAATCTCGGAAACGAAGGCGATGCGCGTGCCGTCCGGCGACCACGCGTACTCAATGACGCTCCGCGGCGCCTCCGTGAGCGGGCAGCCCTCGCCGCCATCGGCCGGCATGACCCAGATTTGGTTCCGACCTTCGACGTCCTCGCGAAGGAAGGCCAGTGTGGTCCCATCGGGCGACCATCTCGGCGACCGGGCATCCGCACCGTGGGTGAACTCGCGCGGTTCACCATCGGGCACGTCGAGCACCATGAC
>CAYYFS010000054.1:0-12283 GCA_964471055.1 uncultured Dehalococcoidales bacterium | reverse complement strand
CGACGGGATCAAGCGGCCAACCCGGGGGCCGGTCGGGCCCGCCGTAGCCCCCCTATTGGGCCTTGCACCGGATGGGGTTTGCCCTGCCCCGTCTGTCACCAGACGGGCGGTGAGCTCTTACCTCGCCATTTCACCCTTGCCCAGGTGTGCACCGGGGCGGTGTGGTTTCTGTGGCACTTTCCGTCGGGTTTCCCCGCCCGGCCGTTAGCCGGCATCCCAGCCCGATGGTGCTCGGACTTTCCTCCCCCTGCCGGTCCCCCGGCAGGCGGCGGCCACCCATCCGCCTTGTGTCTCCCGATGATACCAATCGCCGTTGCACCACGTCGCGGTGTACCCGCAGCGCGAGCGCCTCCTCGCGTCGCATGTCAGTGCCCGCCAACGCGCAGCCTGCGGCTACCGCCGATCCACACGTTGGCAGTCCTGCCCTACCGAGACGGGTCACGAAGAGAAACACAGGTCTGCTACCGGCGTTCGCCTGCGACAGGCCGGGTAGCGCGCTAGCTCTCGAACGGGAGCATCGTCACATCTACCCGATCGATACCCACGGTGACCCTTGAGATCAGGGCATGCAGCGCCGCCCCGGCCGCGCCGGCGTCCTCTCCGAGCGCGTCCTCCACCAGGAGCCACACGCCGACACTCCGCCCCGCGCCTTCTTCCGCGTCCGCCTGCGCCTGCCGCAACTCAGTGAGCGGCCTCGCCAGATCTTGCAGCGTACCCGAGCCCGCCGCCACATCCCGCAGCGAACGCATGAACGTCCGTTCGGCCGATCTCCGTCGCCGAGATGCCGATGGGCCGCCGACCACCACCATCCGCGCGTCCTCACGTACCGACCGTGACCACGCTTCGACCTCCGCCCGCACCGCGGCCTCCACGAGTTCAGCGCGCCACGAAGGGTGTTCCTCTTTCCAGCCTGCTACCCGCCGCCGGGGCGCATGTGACGCACACTCGTAGTAGCGGTACGCCCGGTTCATCTCCGTACCGTCCTTGCGTCTCCATCTGCGCCTGCGCGTCAGGCCGAACACCCCGCGCCCGCACACCGCGCACCGGAGCAGACCACCCAGCAGGTATCGTTCCGGCCGCGCCACCCGCCTGCCTGGCTGTCGCAGGCGCAGCACATCCTGCGCACGGTTGAACACCACCCGGTCCACCAACGCCGGGTGGCTCGCCACGATACGCATGCCCAGCCTGGTATACGTCCCGACGTACGCTCGGTTACGCAGCACCGCGGCCACACCTACGGCCGTCCACGGATTGCCCGGGCGCGTCCGCACGCCCTGATCGTTCAGCCGGGTGGCAATCGTGCGCAGGCCGGGACCGCCCGGCGGAGATTCATCTCCCTGGCTCTCGGCATCCGCGGGCGGGCCGGAGTACCAGTCGAAGATCCGGCGCACGGTTTCCGCCTCGGCGGGCACCGGAATCAGTCGACCGTCGAGGCCTGCCCGATACCCGTATGGAATCCTGCCAAGCACCTCGCCCCGCGCCGCCTTTGCCCCGATCGCCTCACGAACCCGCTTCAGTCGCTCCGTCGCCCTGCCGCGCATACTCAGATGGGCCAGGGCGTTCTGGAGTGGGTCTGGCAAGTCTGGATCCGCGCAGCGCACGTCGCCTCCGACCCCGTCGAGCTCGATCAACCTCTCCACCAGCGCGGGGAGATCGTCGGCCAGGTGAGTGCTGTCCGGGATCACGACGAGGGCGGGGAGCGAACCGGCGGCGCTGAAGGAGGCCGCAAGGTCGGTGTACGAACCTTCCACGAGCGGCACATCGCGGCCTGCGGCAGCAGCGTCGGTGCTGGAAACGCCCATCACCCGCACCAGCTGATGGAAGTCCTCGCGGCAATACCGCTCAATGGCGTCCAGGGAGCTCTCTGAAACCGGCGTCCGGGAGTCGGGCGCGGCGACGGCGGTGGGCTCGGCGGCGTCGGGCTCTGGGGGAGGCCGGAAGAAACCTACGGCCCTCATCGTCTATTCAGCGAGCAGGATGCGTCCACAACTGCTGCACCAGACCAGGCCATCTGCGGTCCGCAGCCGGGCTATCTCGCGCAAGGGCAATCGCACGCGGCAGCCCTGACAGACCCCGCGGCTCACGCGTACCACGGCAACACCCGCCTTGCGCACCAGAAGCGATTCATAGACCGACAGGTCCGCGGGAGGGACTGCCTTCGCGCCTTCTTCCCGCTCCCGGTCGCACTCCTCGATCTCTTTGCCGAGCCGGTTCCGGGCGGCCTTCAACTTCGCCTCGATTGCCGTCCACGCCGCTTCTCGCTCGGCCAGCTGGCGTGTCAACTCCTCGTGCCGGGTCTGCACATCCGCCACACCCATCTGCCCCGGCCCGAGCGCTTCTTCGACCTGGGCAAGGGCTCTCCGTGCTGCGCTGTGCTCCAGCTCCACGGCCGTCAGCTCACGCACGTTCGTAATGGCGCCCCCGTACAGGCGTTCCTCAAGCGCGGCCAGACGCTCTCGCTGCGTCGCCGCTTCGGACTCCAGCCTGCGCTGGTCGACCTGTGTCTCCAGCACACGAGTGCGGGCCTTCTCGCACTCCTCACGCAGCTTGTCTAGCCCGCCCTGCGTTTCCAGCTGCGCGACCAGTTTCTCGTGCGCGGCACGCCGAACGGCGAGTTTCTCGTCTGTCGTCTGAAGGTCGATAAGCGCTTTGGCAGAGTTCAACGAACAACCAATCGAACTGAGAGGGCGGCGCGGGAATCGTCCTCAGTCTATGAACGGTCATTTGACGTGTCAAACCCGGCCGATGCCGACGGCACGACCTGCCCCGCCCGATGTGCACCTGAAGGTGGCCTCTTTCCATTGGCCGCTGTGTCCGGGCAGTGTACATTGGCTCACACCCCGCCAGAAGACGTCCTCGCCCACTCGGAGAACCCCGTCGTGCATCGAATCCCTTCTATCGCCACAGACCGACCCAGAACCCGCATCGTCTGCACCATCGGCCCCGCCACAGGCACCGTCGAGGAAATCGCACGCCTCATTGACGCGGGCATGTCAGTCGCGCGCCTCAACCTCTCGCACGGCGACCCCGACGCCCACATGGGATACGTCCGTGCGGTCCGGGCCGCATCGGGAGAAAAGGGAACTCCGGTCGCCATTCTCGCCGACCTCCCCGGGCCCAAGTACCGCCTCGGCGAGGTGCCCGCGGACGGCATCACCGTGGAGGACGGCACCGCCTACACCCTCCTCAGCGGCGGAACCGAGCCGGCCACAGACGAAACAGCGCCAGTGTGGCCGCTCGGCCTCCACACAGACGTCCGTCCAGGCGCCGCCATCCTGATAGACGACGGAGCGATCGTCCTGGAAGTCGCGGAAATCACCGGGCGCGAGATCCGGTGCCTGGTCACCCAGGGAGGCGAGCTCAGGCCGCGTAAAGCGGTGGCCGCGCCCGGCTGTGTCTGCGGCCTCGACTACCTCACGGACGAAACCTCGCGCGCGCTGGCCTTCGCAGCGGAGGCCCGGGTCGATTTTGTCGGTCTGTCGTACTGCCGCTCGGCTGACGACGCGCGGCGCGTTCGCGCACAACTGCAAAACCTCGACGCGAGCCCGCATCTTGTGGCCAAGATCGAACTGCGGCAGGCGGTCGATGATCTCCCCGCGATCCTTGCCGAAACGCATGGCGTCATGGTGGCCCGTGGCGACCTTGGCGTCGAACTGCCCATAGCGGACGTGCCCGGGGCACAGAAACACATCATCCGTGCCGCGAACAACGCGGGCAAAGTCGTCATCACCGCGACTCAAATGCTCGAATCCATGGTTGAGTCGCCCACCCCGACTCGCGCTGAGGCCACCGACGTTCACAACGCCGTCAGGGACGGAACCGACGCCATCATGCTGTCGGGCGAAACCTCCATCGGCAGATATCCGGTCCGGGCGGTCGAGTACATGGCCCGTATCGCCCTGCGTGCCGAAGAAGAGCTCGAACACGACGCCTTCATGGAGCGCCGCAACCGGGCGAACATCGAAGCAGGAGAAGGCGTAGACGACGCCATCGCCTACAACGCCTGCCGGACTGCGGCGGCGCTCGGGGCGAAGGTCATCCTCGCGTTCACGGAGTCCGGCAGCACCGCCGGCCGCGTCGCCTCCTACAGACCCGAAACGCCACTTCTGGCCCTCGTCGCCGACTCCCGCGTCCAGCAGCTCCTCGCCCTCCGCTGGGGTGTGACACCCCTCCTCGCCCCAGAGTGCAGGAGCGTTCAGGAGATATTCGTCGAAGGATCGAGAGTCGCGCAGGAGAGCGGCTACGCGACTGAGGGCGACCTCGCCGTCGTCGTCGCGGGCATGCCCATCGGCATCCCGGGTACGACCAACCTGCTTCGGGTCATGCGCATCCCGGAACCCGACCCTTCCTCACCCTGAGCTTGCCGGCCGGGTTCTGCCGTAGTCCGGCGTGGGCGACCCGGTTTCCGTACTAACATAGCCACTGACTCGAGTGTCCTGGACCAGGTCGCTGCACGGAGGTACCCACCCAACTATGAGCACAATGTCCGGCGCCAGATTCGTCGCGGAGACCTTCGCGGGCTACGGGGTCACGCATTTCTTCTTCATGCCCGTGATCATCCCTTCGGCGATGCCTGAACTGGAACGCCTGGGGATCACACGGATCATGGCCCACTGCGAGAAGTCGGCTGCCTACATGGCCGACGCCTACGCTCGGGTCAGCCGGCGCGTGGGCATCTGCGGGGCACAGTCGGTCGGGGCGGTCAACCTCGCGGCAGGCTTGCAGGACGCGTATCTGGCCTGTTCGCCGGTCATCGCCCTCACGGGCCGTCTGCCTCAGATCCACCAGCAACGGAACGCGTACCAGGAGGTCGATCACGTCGAGCCCTTCAACGCGGTGACGAAGTACAACACGCTCGTCACCCACCTGGAGGAACTCCCCTACTTCCTGCGACAGGCCTTCAGGGAGGCGACCTCGGGAACCCCCGGCCCGGCCCATCTTGACCTGAGCGGGATTGCGGGAAACGTGATCGAGTCCGATGCGGAACTTGAAGTCATAGTCGAAGAAGCCTTCACCCGCGTGCCGCCGTTCCGACCGGAGCCCGATGTGACGACCGTGCGGGACGCCGTACGCCTTCTCGCGGAGGCGGAGCGGCCGGTGATCGTCGCGGGCGGCGGCGTTGTCGCGTCGGCGGCCGGGCGTGAACTCGTCGAACTGGCTGAGGCTTTGAGCGTGCCGATCGCGACGGCGCTGAACGCCAAGCAGGCCGTCCCGTATGATCACCCCCTTGCCGTCGGCGTTCCCGGATCGTACTCACGTGCCTGCGCGAACCAGGCCGTCGCGGAGGCAGACCTCGTCTTCTTCGTCGGCAGCCACACGGGCGGCCAGGTGACCAACAACTGGCAGATCCCTCGCCGCGGCACCCGCATCGTGCAGCTGGACATCAACCCGGCCGAACTGGGCCGCTCGTTCCCCGTCACCCTCGCGATGCAAGGTGACGCCCGCGCGACGCTTCGCAAGATGATCGATAACCTGGCCGACGCCACAACCGTCGCCGCGTCGGAGCAACGGGCGAGCTGGGTCGCCCACGTGCAGCGATTGGTCCGCGCCTGGCGCGACAGCGTGGCGCCACTCGCCGCGTCGGATCAGGTGCCCATACGGCAGGAACGGTTGTGCAAGGAATTGACCGACCTCCTTCCCGACGATGCAGTTCTGGTCTCGGACACCGGGCACTCCGGTATCTGGACCGGGACCATGGTCGACCTCAAACACCCTGACCAGACCTACGTGCGCTGTGCAGGGTCGCTGGGCTGGGGCCTCCCCGCCGCGATCGGGGCCAAATGCGCCGTCCCGGACCGGCCCGTGATCTGCTTCACCGGCGACGGGGGCATCTGGTACCACCTCACCGAGCTGGACACGGCACTCCGCTACGGCGTCAACACCGTGACCGTAGTCAACAACAACGCCTCTCTGAACCAGGAACAGGCCCTCAACGAAAGGGTGTACGGAGGACGGACAGCCGGATCTGACGAGTTGTGGATGCTCACAGATGGGGACCTCGCACGGGTCGCGGAGTCGTTGGGATGCTTCGGGATCCAGGTCACGCAACCCGGCGAGCTGGGTAGCGCACTCGAACAGGCCCTGGCGTCCGGCAAGCCGGCGGTCATCGACGTGAAGACAGACATAGAAGGCATCGCCCCGCGAGCGTGGAACGGGTGACCTCGAAACCGTAGTAGCCCGTCCGGATCATGCCGTAGGGCGTCGTCGGCGCCCTACGGCAGCTCCAGCCCGTGCGCTTCGAGCAGCATCTTGTCAGCCAGGATCTCGCTGGACGGGCCGTCGGCCGCAACCACGCCCCGGTCCATGATCACGGTCCGCGGCAGCGAGTCTTTGGCCAGACGCATGTCGTGCGTGGCAACGATCATCGTCTGCGGCAGCTGCTGGATCAGGCGGATCAGCCCGCGCCGCGCCCGGGGGTCTAGTCCGCCTGACGGCTCGTCCGCGACCAGTATCTCGACTCCCATCGAAAGTACCGTCGCCAGCGCGGCGCGCCGTTTCTCCCCCGTACTCAGGTGATGCGGCATGCGACCGCCGAAACCCTGGAGGCCAACGTTTGACAACGCCTCCTCTACCCGCCGGGCAACCTCATCCGGCGGCAATCCCATGTACACCGGTCCGAACGCCACGTCCTCCTCCACCGTGGGCGAAAACAACTGGTCTTCCGGGTCCTGGAACACAAGCCCTACCTGTGCCCTCACCTCTCGCAGGGTGCGTCGGTCCGCGCCCGAGAGGTCTCTCCCGAGCACACGGACTGCACCTTCTCCCTGGAGCATGCCGTTCAGGTGCAGAAGCAGAGTTGACTTGCCCGCGCCGTTGGGACCCACCAGCGCGACCTTTTCGCCCCGGCCGATCCTCAGGTCCGCGCCGCGCAGCGCCTCTGTGCCGTCTGGATACGAGAAGCGCAGGCCTCGGATATCAATCGCCGGATCGTCTGTGGCCATCTACAGCACGACCCGCGCCAGGACCGCCAGCGCGGCGCACACGCCGACGGCCGCTCCTCCCCACACGAGTGAAGAAGTCCGCAACGCAAGCACTTTCTGTTCCCGCATTTCGCCGTCGAAGCCCCGTGCCAGCATCGCCATGTAGATCCGTTCGCTGCGCTCGTACGTGCGCAAGAATAGTGAGCCGGCCATCCCCCCGGCCACTCTCGCGCGCCAGGTAATCGTGCCGCCCGTCCCCGGTCCTGAGCCGCCGCTCCTGGCCGCACGCGCTCGCAACAGCCTCTGTGCTTCATCCACCAGTACGAACACGTAACGATACGCGAAGGCGACGATGGAAACCGGGATGGCCGGGACGCGGAGACTCCTGAGACCGCGGATCACATCCGGAAACGGGGTTGCGGCCGTCAGCAGCGCCGCCGCAGTCACCGACAACCAGGACTTCGCGACGACACTGCCGAAGAACGCCAGGCCGTCGTCCGTGCCCGTCATCGCGGCGAAACCCAGGTCCAGCTCAAACACCGCTTCGCCCGGCCGCGTGAACACGGAAGGTGCAGCGACCAGCATGAACGGCGCGGCGAGTGCCGTCCGTCGCAGCATCCTGAGCGGGCCCACTCGAGACGCCGCGACCGCGCCCCATACCAGCGCCGCCATCGCTCCGAATGCGGGCCACGCGCCCGGCGGAAGTGACGTCACAGCCAGGATGAAAGCAAGCGTCACAACGAGCTTCACGCGCGCGTCGGCTCCGTGGATCAGGCTGTCGCCTGCCACATACCGATCCATGGAGGGCATGCCGCGCGCCATCGCCTACAGCCCGGCGCCGATTCCTCCGGGCCGGCCCGGAGATGCGCTGCTCACGCCTTCAGCCGCGCCCTCTGGCGCAACACCCGGAGCGCGACGTACGCAGCCCCGGCCACCAGTGCGTACACGATCGTCGTCCCGACGATTCCCGCCAGGATCGTGGCCAGCGCCTCGTTCTCGATACCCGGGAAGACATAGTCGGCTATCACCCCGTACGGTGCATCTTCAGCGCTCCCGAGGAAGCCTTTTTCTTCCGCCACGCGCTCCAGCCCGTCCGGCGAGCCGGACGCAAGGGGCGACAACAGGGCGACCGCCAGCGCAATGAAGTATCCGGCGATCCACCATTTCAGCTTCATCGCCCGGCCCCCTCTCTCGCGGCCGAAAGCTCCAGCAGGTCACGCCGCCCCGCCAAAATGACTCCCAGCGCGGCCGCCGTGATCAGTCCCTCGCCTATTCCGATCAGCGCGTGCACGCCGCCCATGGCAGGCAGCGCCACCGAGAATGGCGACGTGCCCGAGAGGCTCAGCTCGGCCGCAGCTGCGATCGCCGACACCACCACCGAAACCCACGCAGCCGCAAATCCGATACCCAGGAGGCCATGCCCGGTAGAAGCCAACCTCCGGCCGACGAAGTACACCCCGTACCCCGAGAACGTGCTCAGAATCGCCATGTTCAGGACGTTCACACCCATCGCGGCCAATCCGCCGTCCTGGAAGAGGAGAGCCTGGAGCGCTACGACCGCCGTCATCACGAGCACCCCGGCCCATGGACCGAGCACTATCGCCACAAACGCGCCGCCGATCAGATGGCCCGACGTGCCGCCCGCGACCGGGAAGTTCAGCATCTGAGCCGCGAAGATGAACGCTGCGAAGACTCCCATCGCAGGCACCAGGCGTTCGTTCAACCGCTGACCCGTGAACCTGACCGAGGCCAGCACAGCAACCCCCGACAGAACCCACGCGGCCAGCACGACCGGCAGATTGAAGAACCCGTCCGGCGCGTGTAGCGGCGGAGGCATCGCGCTAGCCCCGCGCACAATCGGCCCCACTATCGACAGCACCGCTGGCTCCTCACATCCGCTCGTGCGCGGGCACCGCGTTCACCGTTCCCATGGCACGTTCCTGCAATAAGTCCCTTTTGCGAGCTATTGCCAAAGCCGGATTGCCGCTGTCAATCAGCGCACGCGGCACAGGTCCCCTTCAGTGAGACGTGGTCCAGGTCCGGCGCGAATCCATAGTCGCGAAGCAGACGGGGCACGAGATCATCGAGGTAGGCGTGATCAACGTCGATGATCGAGCCGCACAAACGACATTCGAGATGGTGATGCTGGGACTCCACCGCGGCC
Organism: uncultured Dehalococcoidales bacterium; assembly: GCA_964471055.1. Taxonomy (GTDB): domain Bacteria; phylum Chloroflexota; class Dehalococcoidia; order Lucifugimonadales; family Lucifugimonadaceae; genus CAYYFS01. Next base: position 3,199 of record CAYYFS010000054.1, on the reverse strand, counting down.
TCGTAGATCGTCTCGCCGGTGGCCGTCAGCGTCTCGGAGATAAGGCGCGCGTCCCGCAGCGCGGAGAGGGTCCGGTACACCGTCGAGGGCGGCATCTGCAGTACGGGGTCGTCTACCTGCTGCACGACATCACGCGCGCGGACGTGTCCACCTGTGTGCATCAGGGTGGTCAATACCTTGAGCCTCGGCGTCGTCAGACGCATGCCCACATCCCGGATCACGCACGCTGCTCGCGCTTCACATGCCATGAATGCCTCCTGCAAGAAATCGCAGTGACATGCTACGGGCGAGGAAGTCATTCGTCAACGGACGGCCGGCTTCCCCGCAAGGCCGCTAGCCTTCTTCAGGACTCTTCGGGTCTGCACCAAACGTATCCTCACCGACACCCGTAGGAACCGCACCAGCCACCTTTACTGAATTGGGGCCACTGTGCACTTGATCGCGCACACTGCCAGCGCGCCCCTCCGGCGGCATGGCCGGGCCTGGAGGCTATTCGAGGTTGAAGACCTCTTCGAGTTCGATCAGCCCTTCGCCCTCGATGTCCCCCAGGAGCGGGGCCATCACCTCGCCCCATCGTCCGGCCACTTCTTCTTTCTCGACGTTCTCGAACGCCTTCGACAGGCTCTCCTCCACCTCGCAGTACGCGAACGTAACGCCGTTGGGCCTCATGAAGATCGTGAACTGGCGGAAGCCCGCGCGTTTCAGCGCTTCGCGCATGTCGGGCCAAACGTCCGCGTGGTACTTCTTGTACTCCTCGATCCCTTCCGTCTTCACCCTGGCGATGTATCCTGCCCTTTTCATCTTTCACCAATCCCGGCCGGACGGCCTGCTCGAATCTGCATGCAGTCAGAAAGGGTTCGCGTTCCCGGCCCGGACACTACCAGACCTCAGCAGCGGTCACCAGACGCTGACCTGCCACGGGGCACGGCGATGGGACACGCGGGAGAACCGTTCGATGAGTGAGTTCTACCTCGACCCTGGAGATCGAGTGCAGTTCAGCAAGACGGTGGGCGAATCCGACGTATACCTGTTCGCCGGCATCACCGGAGATTTCGCCGCCAACCATGTGAATGAAGAGCATATGAAGGCGACCCCGTTCGGCAGGCGCATCGCGCACGGGGCGCTGCTCGTCGGATTCATGTCCACCGCATCCACCATGATCATCGAGTCGTGCATCAGAGAGGGAATCCCTGAGACACCGGTCTCGCTCGGCTACGACCGCGTCCGGTTCATCGCCCCCGTGTACATCGGCGATACCATCACTGTCACCTACACCGTCAGCGATGTGGACGTCGAACGCGGGCGAACACGTGCCGGCATCACGATCACCAATCAGGCGAACGAGACCGTCGCAGTCGCGGAACACATCCTGAAGTGGATGCCGCAGCCCGGTGCCGGCGAATAGCGGAAACCACATCGAGCGTGCGCGCCGGAAGCGCGTCAAACACGAAGGAGGGTCACATGGGTCAGCTGGACGGGAAGGTCGCGATCGTCACCGGCGGCGGGAGTGGAATCGGCAAGGGCATCGCCCGCGCATTCGCCGATGAGGGCTGCAACGTCATGATTGCCGCGCGCAACACTGAGCGGCTCGACAGCACCGTGGACGAGCTTCGGGAGAGCCCGGGCACCGTCGTCTCCTGCGGGGTGGACGTTACGGATGAGGCGTCCGTCGTGGCGTTGTTCCGAACCACCATCGCCCGATTTGGGAAGCTGGACGTCCTGGTGAACAACTCCGGCGTCGCCTTCGGTGCAGAGGTCGGCGACATCACCCTGGAGCTGTGGGAGTCCGTCACCACGGTCAACATCCGAGGTGTCTTCCTGTGCACCCGCGAGGCGTTCCGCATCATGAAGGAGGCCGGCGGCGGCCGCATCATCAACATCGGCAGCATCTCGTCGACCAGCCCGCGTGCCAACTCCGCGGCCTACACCACCAGCAAGCACGCGATCACCGGCCTCACCAGGAGCGTCGCGCTCGACGGCCGTCCGTACGGCATTTCATGCGGCCAGCTGAACCCCGGGAATACGTCGGTCGAATGGCGCGTCGAGGTCATGGCCTCGGGCGAAGTGCCGACTGAGCCGATGATCGAGGTACCGGACATGGCAAGAGGCGCCCTCTTCATGGCGACCCTGCCGCCGGAAGCCAACGCCCTGGAGGTGACCGTCCTGCCCGTCGAGCAAGCATACCTCGGCCGGGCTTGAAGCTGAACTCTTGGCGCCCGCGTCGGCAGGAAGGGGAGATTCGTTGACGTTCCGGGTCACACCGTTCACCGAGACCCACCTGGAAGACGCCGCAGCGCTTGTGGCTGCCCGCTACGGTGCGGAACGCGAGACCGAGCCGCTGCTTCCGGCCGCCTTCTGCGAACCGGCTGCGGTCCTGCCTCGTCTCCAGCGCCACCTGGAGCGGGGCCCCGGCGTGGCCGCGATGCGGGACGGACGCCTTGCCGGTTTCATCCTCAGCATCGCCTCCCTGCACAACGGCGCGTGGACGGCATGGGCGCCCGATTCGGCCCACGCGGCAGACCCCGACGACGCCCGCGACATCTACATGCCCATGTATGCCGCGATCTCGGAGCGCTGGCTCGCCAGCGGCTGCTTCCTCCACAACGTCTCGATCCTGGCCCATGACCGGCCGGCCCTTGACGCCTGGTTCACGCTGGGGTTCGGGCTGACGCTGATCGATGGGCTGCGGGACCTCACACCGGCGCCCGGTTCCGGGACGCGGGTAGACATACGCCGCGCCGGACCCGAAGAGGCCGGTTTTGTCGCGGACCAGCACTTTCACCTCATGCGGCACCTGGCCGCGCCCCCGGTGTTCCTGCCTTTCACCGATGCACACAGCACGGAGGCCCACAAACGGTGGCTCTCGAACGAGGCCAACGCACACTGGATCGCGTATGCGGACGATGAGGTCGTCGGCTACATGAGCACGGAGCCTTCCACAGAAGACGCGATCGTCATGCCGCGGGCAGGGACCCAGACGCTGTGCATGGCCTCAGCGTTCACGGACCCCGATGCCCGAAAGCATGGGACCGGGACCGCGCTGCTCAACCACATCCTGGAGTGGGGCCGCGCCGCCGGGTACTCGCGTTGCGCCGCCGACTTCGAGACAGCGAACATCCCGGGCTCCCGCTTCTGGCTCGGGGTCGCTGGCTTCCGCCCCGTCGTCCGCTCGGTCACCCGTCGTATCGACGAGCGGATG
>CAYYFS010000053.1:4803-12294 GCA_964471055.1 uncultured Dehalococcoidales bacterium | reverse complement strand
GGGAGACCATCGGCCCAAACGTAGACCTGGCGGTGGACGTCAACTCCGGCTGGAGTCTCAACACGGCGATACAGATGGCCAGAAAACTGGAGCAATACGATATCTACTGGCTCGAAGAGCCCCTGCCTCCCGACCAGATCGACAATCACGTCAAACTCGCTGCTGAGACGAGTATCCCGATAGCCGTCGGAGAGACACACGCCGCGAAGTGGGAATTCAAGGAGCTCATGGAGCGAGGGGCGGTCGAGATCGTCCAGGCAGACATCGTGAGGTGCGGCGGTGTGACCGAGTGGGTCAAGATCGCGGCCATAGCCGACGCGTACGGCCTGCCCATGTGTCCGCACGGGACCAGCGACATTGCCCCATCGCTGGTGGCGGCAGTGCCCAACGGGCTGTTCGTCGAGTGCTTCCGGTCATCGCGCACTCCACCGCGGGAAAGAGAACGCATTTTCCTGGATCCCATCGCACCGGAGAACGGCGAGATCTCCCCTTCGGGCAAGCCCGGTTTCGGGATGGAAATCGACGAGGAAGCTTTCAGAGAACTGCAGGCCAGGCCCAAACCGAGCCCGGAGGAACTCTGGTTCTCTACGAAAAGAGGCTGGCAGTGGCCGCCATACCTCTAATCGGTACGCGTGCACCTGGCGGGGGCTTGTGAAGGGGACAACCTGACCGGACTTCGAACGGATGTAGCGGCTGGTACGGCCACCGGGGGGCAGGTCAATCAGTACTCCCTCTTGCACTTGAATTCGCCTGGGGTCATCGTCGGTTGCCTGTGCCCCGCGCTTGTGCCCGTCATCGCCCCGATCGTCTCAGGGCTGGGATCAAAGAAGATACGCATCGCCGCTCCCACAGGATCCGTCTCAATTAGGGCACCTGTGACAGCGCTGTGCTGGCTCGCGAAGTTGAGCAAATAGGCTTCGAAAGCGATCAGTCTGTCTGAATCCTTGTCATACATGGGTACGTGCCGTATCACTTCGGCCACCAGGTCTTCTTCGAAATCATCGCGAAGTACCAGCAACTCTCTTCGTTTGCGCTCGACGGTCAGCTCAGCATCGCCGAGAATCCGGAATATCTGCGAGTAGAGCTGGCGCTTTTGTGGGTCGCCAGACACGTCTACGGGGACCTGCTCGGCCTCCTCAATATCATATGTCTTGGGCGACCACGAGAGGTTTCCCGGCCCATCCTTGTGGTATTCATCTGTGAGGAGCATCCTTCCTGAACCATCACTCCTCATTGTGTAGATACCACCTGGCTCGTCGTATGCCGACGCAGTGCCGACGGCGATGAAGTCCCCATGTGGTGACCATAAAGGAACAGGCCAACCACCTTCGAAATGCGGGCCAACACAACTTGCAGACGACCCGTCCGCGCTCGCTGTACAGATCGAATACTGACTCATCCAGTATCCGTAGCGGTCGCCCGGCTCAACTTCTCGATAGCCGAGACTACGCTCCGCGAACACCAGATAGTTGCCGTCGGGCGACCACGACAGAAAGGCCGGCCATCTCTTGTTCTCCTGGCCTGGCCGAGATCGTCGGAGCAGCACTTCGCTGAGGTCTCTCCTGTTGACGACGGCGATGTCGAACCCACCTGTGTCGCTTGGGACGACCGAGGCGATGCGTGTTCCGTCGGGGGACCAGGCATGGTGGCCGGTCGACTCGAATATGGAGATCACGGAACCGTCCGGACTCGCGATGCGTAGCTGTCCATCGAGATGGAAGGCGATTCGCTCGCCGACCGGTGACCAGGCCGGACGGTTCCCAGAAGAAACGCGGTATCGTGCGGATCCGTCGTTGTTCATCACGAAGACGCTATGGCCACCATCATCAGTGGAGACATAGGCTATCCTGTCGCCGTCCGGAGACCAAGATGGTGATTCATCATCCCAGGGACTGAAGGTAAGCCGCGTTTGACGGGAACCATCTGCGTTCATCAGATATATGTCGGAAGTGCCATTGCGATAGGATTCAAAAGCAATGAGGTCACCATCTGGTGACCAGACAGGGTTGATATCCGCGCATCGAGACGCGGTAAGCTGGATTCTGGAAAAACCGTCGCCATCCATGGCGTATATATTTGATCCTGATTCCGCGTCGGTATCTACGAATGCGATTCTCGTGGCTTGCAGGCGACGCACCACTACGAGATTGCCCTGAAGACCGTTGACATCCACCGAATAAGAACCAGTCTCCTCCCTTTCGACTGTGAAGCGGACCGTTTTTGTCTCGCCGGGCCGCAGGATGCAGTTGCGGGCGAAGCTTTCGATCGCGCCGTCAATCTTGAGGGCTACATTGCACATCCCCGGTCGGCCGCCGACGTTTTCAATCGAGACGGAGATGGTTGCTTCTTCGCCGGGCCGCACCTCTGTTGGATGAACGGAGAGATCCGACACAACGAACTCGGCAGGAGACGGCCCGGACCTACAACTGAAGGCTGCAAGCGTTATGACAACAGGCAGAGCCACGGTCGCCAGCAGTCTCGTGTAGACGTTCTGTTGGCGGAGCATAGGGACCCGCCTTCGCCCCTCGGACTCCGGTGGTGCTGCTCACCGACGAAGTGAGTGCTTGCCGCGGAAGGGGCTCGCCGCCAGATCGGGCGGGATCAGATGCCTTGGTCGGGCGATTGCCACGGGCCGTCCGGAAGCGGTTGCGTCGCGGCAACGGGCCTCGAGCAGTGAATGAGGCCCTGGGCGCACCGCGCAACACTGTAGCGGAACGCTGGATGGAGTAGCGTGGGCGGAGCGGGCGGCGAAGCCGGCGTGAGCCGGCATCGGACCTTGAGATTGGAGCGGCGGACGGGATTCGAACCCGCGACACCCTGCTTGGAAGGCAGGAACTCTACCGCTGAGCTACCGCCGCTCGCCGGTCTCTATTGAAGCCGTCGCATCGCGCCCGCGTCAACTCGCGTCAACTGAGGGCAGGCGACTACGATACCATCTCGCCCGGCAGGGCAGAGTACGGGCACACTCGGGCAGGAGGATATTTCGATGACCGGAGAGCGATCGCAAACGGCGCAGCCGAACATCGTATTCCTGTTTCCGGACCAGCTCCGGCAGGATTTTCTCAGCTGCTACGGGGCGAGCTTCATCGAGACGCCCCACATGGACAGCATCGCGGCGCAAGGGATGCGATACGAGAACTGCTACTCGGCATCGCCCATCTGCGTTCCGGCCCGCAACTCGCTGCTCACCGGGTTGAACGCCATCAAGAACGGTGTCACGGACAACCTGCATGGTCTGCGGTTGGACTATCGAGAGGCCGGGATACGCATCTGGCCGGAGATGCTGGCGGAGCGCGGGTACTACACGGCGGCAATCGGGAAGATGCACTTCTACCCGTGGGACGCCCGGCTCGGGTTCCAGTACCGGGTGATCGCCGAGGACAAGCGCTGGCTGGAGATTCGCGACGACTACTACCACTTCCTGAGGGAGCGCTGGCTCAGGAAGCTGCACGGGAATGAGCACGAGGGCTACCACGAGAACAAGGGCGCGGTGGTGAGCCGCATCCCGTGGGAGGCCTCCTGGGACCACTTCGTCGGGCTGGAAGCGTGTCGATTCATCACGGAGTACGGCGGCGAGAAGCCATTCGCCATGATGGTGGGATTCCCGGGACCGCACTGCCCGTACGACCCGACCTCCGAATTCCTGGAGGGGTTCGATCCGAAGGACATGCCCGCGCCCATCCCCGAGGTGCCGGGTGACACTCCCGGCGTTCGCGCCAGAAACGTCGAGGGCAACAAGGGATCCTGGAACGGAATCGACTACGCGGACTTCCCGCTTGAGGCGAAGCTGAAGATCAGGGCTCACTACGCCGCGCTTGTGAAGCAGATCGACTACGAGGTCGGGCAGATACTGGATGCACTGCGCGAGACAGAGCTGCTCGACAACACGCTGGTGGTATTCGCCTCGGATCACGGCGACTACCTGGGCGACCACAACCTGATCGGCAAGGCGTCGTTCTACGAATCGGCGATCAGAGTGCCGCTGCTCGTGCGCCCCCCCGGCGGGCTGGATACTGCCGGCGTGCACGAAGGGTTGGTGGAGCTCACCGATGTGACTTCCACGATGCTGCACTTCGGCGGATGCGAGCCCCCCGGCTACATGGACTCCCGTCCGCTTCCGGGCCTCGGGATACCGGCTGGTGAGGCGCGCGATCGCATATTCGGCATGATTTCCGACGGCTGGATGGCGTTCGATGGTAGGTGGAAGCTGGTGAAGTACCTGTCCGGCGACGTTGTGCTTTTCGACCTGGAGAACGACCCGCGCGAGCAACGCAACCTCGCGCACGATCCCGACCACGCCAGGGTACTGCAGAGGCTGGACGCGGAGCTGACGGCAGAAGTGATGGAGTCGGAGCTATTCGCTGTGCGCGACCGGCTGGCCGCGACCGCCGATCTGTCGCCTGACAGAGCGTTCGCGACGGAAGGCTGGACCCGCCCGTTCCCACACCCGTTCGCGTAGGCCGACGCGTGGAAAGGCTGGCGAAGAGCCTTCCTATTCCGACGGGGACGCGGCCGCCTCTCCGGTCTCTCGATAGACCGAGTCGCCGACCCTGACACGGTCCGGGACCTTTATCGCGGGATCGTCGCCCGGATTCGCCTCTTCGATCTGCTCGTGCTGGATCTCCATCGACACAACCTGCATCAGCAGGTCCGTCGTGTGGCCGCGGAAACGTATCCATTCGCCTCTGTGCACGGGCGTCTCGATCTTCAGGACGGCCACGCCGACCCTGGAGAAGTAGTGGGTGACTTCGCCAATCAGGTCTTCCGCCATGGCTGAAACCTCCAGAACTCCCGCCGTCCGGCCGCAGGGCTCAGCGAAATCGGGAGCGGATGCACCCAGCTCTGCATGCCGGCCGTTCGGCGCCAAGAGTACTCCAAAGACACCGGTTTCGTCCGCGCTCAGGAACGACGCACCGGTCGGCATGAGGAGATTCGCGGGAGGAACGGCGGGAATCGGCCCCCGGCAGGCCTGATGTTGTGGCAAGCTATGTATCGCTTGAGGACCACCAGTTCCGGGAGGATGCATGCGGATCAGCAACAAGGACGCTCTGATCGTGGTTGACGTGCAGAACGACTTCTGCCCGGGCGGTGCAATGCCCGTGGAGGGGGGCGACGAGCTCGCGAAAGTGATCTCGGAAGTCGCGCTGAAGTTCCGGGACAAGGGCGGGCGCGTGTTCGCCACCCAGGACTGGCACCCGGCCGGCCACTCCTCGTTCGAACAATTCGGCGGTCCGTTCCCTCCACATTGCGTGCAGGTGACTGAAGGCGCCGCGTTTCACCCCGATCTACGTCTGCCCATTGGCGCGTCCATCATCCGCAAAGGAATCGACAGGAGAGAGGATGCTCTCTCGGGGTTCTCGGGCACCGGCCTGGAGGAGCAGCTGACCAGAGCCGGGACGAAGCGCGTCTTCGTTGGGGGACTTGCTACCAACTACTGCGTTCTTGAAACTGTTCTGGATGCGAGGTCGAGAGGATTCGAGACGTACCTGCTCACGGACATGGTGCGGGCGCTGGACGATACCGCTGACGGCGGCGAGAAGGCGATCGCCCGGATGCAGGAGGAAGGTGCGAAGGCCACAAGCTCCGAGGATATGCTGGCCGACGCGAAAGAGTAGGGAAGAACGGTCTTCGGAATCTGGAAGGGACGCCCTGCCACTATCGACAGGGCGCCCCTTCATCTTTGGGCGGTTGATCAGCCGGTCTGGCGAAGAGGAGCCTGTGGGTCCGTGGGTCAGGCCAGGAGTTCGCGGAGTTCTCCGACCTGAGGCTCGGCCCGTAGCTTCACCAGGGCCTTGCGCTCGATCTGCCGGATGCGCTCCCGGGTCAGGCTGAGCTCTCCACCGATCTCCTCCAGTGTGCGGGGACGCCCGTCCTCCAGGCCGAATCGCAGCTCCAGCACGCGCCTCTCGCGTGGCACCAGCGTTTTCAGGACGTGGTCGACCTGGTCGCGCATCGATTGCTGCGCAGCGACGTCGGCCGGGGCCTCCGCAGAGCGGTCCTCGATCAAGTCTCCCAGCTGACTTTCTTCATCCTCGCCGATGGGTGTTTCGAGTGAGACTGGAATCTGGGACATCTTGAGGATCTCTGCGACGCGGGTAGGGGCCAGATCGAGTCGCTCGGCTATTTCGGACACGAGCGGCTCGCGGTTCAACTCCTGGGCCAGTTCGCGTCGGGCCCGTGCGAGCTTGTTCAGCGTTTCGACGACGTGGACAGGGATCCGGATCGTGCGCGCCTGGTCGGCGATCGCCCGGGTGATGCCCTGACGAATCCACCAGGTGGCGTACGTGCTGAATTTGAAGCCCCGGCGGTAGTCGAATTTCTCGATCGCGCGCATGAGCCCGATGTTGCCTTCCTGGACCAGGTCGAGCATGAACAGCCCGCGGTTCAGGTGCTTCTTGGCCACGCTGACGACCAGCCGGAGGTTGGCCTCGCCCAGGTGGCGCCGGGCCTTCTCGGCCTCCTCACGCAGACGTGCCAGCTGGCGGCTGACTGGCTCCGCCTGTCTTTCGAGCCGCGATGTGCAGTCGGGTGCGCGGGCGAAGCTCTCGAGTTCGTTGATCCGCGGATCGGCGTCGAGGAGAGCGGCTATCTCAGCTGGCAGGAGCCTCGATATCACCGACAGTTCCACGAGTTCGGCGTGGGCATCGTCGGGCTCCAGGCCGACAGCGTCTGAGACGTAGTTGACGAGCTCGTCGTCTCTCCGTGCGTCGAGAAGCTCTCGGACGTCGGGGTGGAGGACAATGACCGAGAGGGTCAGGTCTTCTTCCAGACCCATGTATCTGGCCAGAGCCTGTGCCACGGCCGCGTGGCTGCCGATCTTCTCCAGGAACACGCGGGCAAGATCAATCGCGCACGGTTCGTGTCCGAGCTCTGTCTGCAACTCGTCTTCGGTGGCGTTGAGGTGCTTGCGAAGCTCGACGGCACGGGCGAGCACGACCTCATCCGCTGCCGTGAGCAGCGCGACCCGGCCGATTTCGCGCAAATACATGCGGACCGTGTCTTCGGTCAGGTCGGCGCCGGGAACATCCTGGCTCCACAGATCGGGGTTGTTGTCGGCCGCGTCAGCCCGGGCGACCTCCCAGCGATCCAGCTCGGATGTCGTGGGAACGCGGCCCACGCTGCCGCCGACCTCGTCGTCGGGATCGGCGTCGTAAGCGGGCGCCGCCGGGCCAATGTCGAGGCTGCCGTTGCTGTCAGGCGCGACGCGCCTGCGGGTCGTTGTCAACGTCGTGCTATCCTTTCCGTTCCGTGCGGTGCGATGCGGCGCCCGTTTTCCGTCGCTCTGGAGAGCGGGACGGTCCCGGAAACGTCTGCTGGAGCACCCGCGTCTGCCGACACCCTTCGGTTCGGGCGTGTTCGCCCCAACGACTTCCGCCGCCCGCCCGTGTCAATCGGTATGTCCAGGCAGTAGACCGGGTGTCTGTCCTTTCGCGAACCGGTGCGATTATCGTCAGATTCGAATCCAATGTCCTCCCGAACAGTACATTCTAG
>CAYYFS010000053.1:884-4703 GCA_964471055.1 uncultured Dehalococcoidales bacterium | reverse complement strand
CGCCGCTACGAACTCATGCGAACCCATACGGCGTTGCACGTTCTGTGCGGCGTGGTGTGGCGGGATTATGGCGCGTCCGTCACCGGCGGGGACATCAAGCCGCTCAGGGCGAGAATGGACTTCGAGCTGGATAGCATGAGCGCGGACTTCGCAGATGAGATGGAGCGGCGGGCGAACGAAGAGATCGCTGCGGACAGGCCGGTGACGGTGTCCATCCTTCCGCGGGAGGAGGCATTTCGGATACCGGACCTGATACGCACGCGCATCAACCTCCTCCCTGAGCACATCAGGGAGGTGCGCGTCGTCGCCATTGAAGGTCTCGACACGCAGGCGGACGGTGGAACGCACGTGGCAAGGACCGGGGAGGTCGGACGAATCAGAGTTGTCGGCCACGAGTCGAAGGGACGGATCAACAAGCGTCTGCGTATCGAAGTGGACGCACCGGGAGAATGAGAAGCTACACAGAGGCGACGCCGGGTTCGCCGCAAAGGGAGGGAAAGCACGCATGAGCGGATCGTTCAGTTTCGACGGGCTCTTTTCGGCGAAATCAGAGGACACTCCTGTCCCTGACGTGGTGCATGCCAAGTACGACTTCATGGTGGCCTACCCGGCGCCGGAGACGCTTCCCCTGGATGGGCTGGTCGACGGTCTTCGTGCGGGTCTGGAACGGGAAGGGCGCGACCTGGCGTACTACCCGACCGCGTTTGGCTCACCGGAACTAAGAGAGCTGGTGGCGAAAAAGTTGCACAACGACCGCGGGTTCAGGGTTGCGCCAGACCAGATCATGCTGACGCATGGCTCGGGAGAGGCGAACATCCTGGTGATTCAGGCCCTGACCGATCCCGGCGACACCGTGATCACGGAAGAGTACGTGTACGTCGGAACCCTCAGCCAGCTCCGGAATGCCGGTGCGGATGTGGTTGGCACGCCGATCGACGACGACGGGATCATCCCGGAGGCATTCGAGGAGCTGGTGGTGCGGCTGACCCGAGAGGGCAGACGGCCCAAGTACCTGTATACGATCCCGGAATTCCAGAACCCCACGGGCTCGACGCTCCCGGCGGAGCGCAGGCGCGCGATCATCGACATCGCCCGGCGCCACGGCATGCCGATTCTCGAAGACGACTGCTATGTCGACCTCCGCGTCGAAGGGGAAACGCAGCCATCGTTTAGGGCCCTTGATGACACAGGGATGGTGGTCCATGTGGCGTCGTTCTCCAAGCTGCTGGCGCCAGGTCTACGCATGGGCTACGTGACGGCGCCGGACGACGTGCTCCGCCGCGCACACGGAATGAAGTCGAGTGGGCGCCCGAACCAGTTCACAGCGCTGGCGATCGAGGGGTTCCTGCGCGAGCACTTGCAGGAACACAAGGAGAATGCAGCGGCGCTTCTGAGGCAGAAACGGGACGCGATGCTGTCCGCGCTGGGCGAGACTCTGGGTGGGACCGGAGCGACGTGGTCGCGGCCGGAAGGCGGCTGCTACGTGTGGCTGACCATGCCCGAGCACGTGAGCCTGGCGGAGCTTCAGCCGATCGCGTTCGAGGCAGGCGTGGGGTACGTCCCCGGCGACAGATTCGCTCCGAACAACAACGGCGACAATTGCGCCCGCCTGTGTTTCGCCTACGAATCGCCGCAGAAGAACCGGGAAGGCATCGAGCTGCTGGCTCGCGTCCTGGAGGCCAACGGCGCGTTCCGTCCTGCGCCTGGTCCATAGCGCCGGCCACGACAGCAGCGTGCTGCGTCGCGCCCGCGCCTAGATCTGGCCGCTGTGGAACTTCTCGACCAGGTCGACTTCGGCTCGGTTGCCGATGTAGAGCGGAGTCCGCTGGTGCAGCTCGTCGGGCTGAATGTCCATGATCGCGGTCGTGCCGTCGCTGGCCGCGCCGCCGGCCTGTTCGGCTAGGAACGCCAGGGGAGCCGCTTCGTACAGCAACCGCAGCTTGCCGTTCGGGTTATTCGTGTCTCCCGGGTAGGCGAATATGCCGCCGCGCAGCAGGTTCCGATGGAAGTCGGCGACGAGCGCTCCGATGTAACGAGCGCTGTATGGCCTGCCCGATTTCGGGTCCGGGGTCTTCAGGTGCTCAACCCATCGCTTGTCGGCGTCTGACCAGGTGCTGGAGTGTCCCTCGTTCACCGAGTAGAGCCTGGCGGGCTCAGGGAATGTCATCTGCCTGACCGTCAGCAGGAACTCGCCCAGGCTGGGGTCAAGTGTGAAGCAGTGCACACCCCGGCCCGTTGTGTAGATGAACATCGTGGAGGAGCCGTAGGCGACGTAGCCGGCCGCGACCTGGGTGCGGCCTCGTTGGACAAGGTCTGCGAATCCTCCGGGACCTCTGCGCGTGACCCGCCTGTGGATAGAGAAGATGGTGCCGATCGGGGCTCCGACGTCGATGTTCGACGAGCCGTCCACCGGGTCGAACAGTACGGCGTACCTGCCGTTCGCGTGCTCCTCAGGAACGGGAATCGGGCCTGCAGCTTCCTCGGAACCCATCACGCACACCAGGCCGGTCGGCGCCAGCGCCCTGACCATGGTTTCGTTGGACCATTCGTCCAGTTTCTGGATTTCGTCTCCCGTGACGTTGGTACGGCCGGTGAGACCGAGGATGTCTACCAGGCCGGCTTTGTTCGTTTCCCGGGAGATCAGCTTGGCGGCCAGGGCGATGGCAGCCATGAGCGCAGTGAAATCCCCGGTGGCCTCCGGATAGTCTTGCTCCTCTTCGAGGATGAACTGCGTTAGCGTGGGTGGGTGTTCCTGCATTTCGTGCTCCAGGCTGGCCGGTGGGCGTCAGCCTACTATCGCTCTGGCCGTCTCCAGAAGTGCGGTGTCCACGTGTTTGAGACGCCCTGCCACCTCCTGCAGCGGGCGTATGTCAAGCGTGACTCCGGACATTGCCACCATCACACCGTGGGGCCCATCGAGGGCGAGGTCAGTCGCCCTGATGCCGAAGCGGGTAGCCAGTATCCGGTCGTTGGCGCTGGGAGAACCTCCGCGCTGGACGTGTCCGAGAACGGTAACGCGCGTCTCAAGCCCGGTTGCCTCCGTGATCATGCTGGCCAGGCGATGACCGACTCCCCCGAGGCGGAAGGCGCCCTCGCCTTCAGGGGGCTGGCCGGTCTGTGAGTCTTCGCCTTCGAAGCGGGAGCCCTCCCCGACGACCACTATGCTGAAGGTCTTCCCCCGTTCGAAGTCCGCACGTATCTCATCGATTACGGCCGGCACGCTGACAGGCTCTTCGGGACAGAGAACGACGTCGGCCCCACCGGCTAGTCCTGCAGTCGCCGCGATCCAGCCGACGTCCCGGCCCATGACCTCGACCACCATGACGCGGTCGTGGGATTCGGCGGTGGTCCTGAGTCGGTCGATGGCTTCGGTTGCCGTGTTGACCGCAGTGTCGAAGCCGACAGTGACGTCTGTACCGGCCACGTCATTGTCGATCGTCTTCGGCACGCCGACCGTGGCGATACCCGCTCGCTGAGCCGCGTATGCGGTCCCCATCGAAGTATTGCCGCCGACGACCACGAGGCACTGGAGGTCGTGTTCCTTGAAAACCCGGAGACCCTGATCGATTCCCGATTGCTCCCGGAACGGGTTGGCGCCGGAACAGCCGAGCACGGAGCCCCCGAGCGGGAGGATCGCTCCGCATCCGTCCGGGAAAAGCTCTCTGGACCGGTTCTCGACGAAGCCCGCGAAGCCGTCTTCGAAGCCTGTCACCTGGGTATCCCGCTTCGCCGCATGGCCTACTACGGCGCGGATCACGGCATTCAGGCCGGGGCAGTCCCCGCCTGCGGTGAGGATTCCTATTCGAGACACGGGCACAC
>CAYYFS010000053.1:0-874 GCA_964471055.1 uncultured Dehalococcoidales bacterium | reverse complement strand
TCATGGGATGCCTTCTGCAGGTCATGAACATTTCCTCCCGGGATTTCTCTCCTCCGCACCGAGCCACAGCTCCAGCCGGCCGAAGATACGAGAGTCCTCCCGCCGGACGCGGGCGACGTCACCCTCTCCCCGCGTCTCGCTCATTGCCCTCGGGGTGATCTGGGCATACCCTGTGCCCCACAAGTTATCAGTATTGCCGGATATGTGCCGCCGCTCCGCGGAGGTCCGGTTCGGCGGGCTGTGATTCCGGTGATTTCGGATGGTTTCGAACGGAGGGATGGATCGTGACTACTACACGGCGTGTGAAGGAAATCCTCTCCTGGTATGCCTCCGAGAACCCGGGCACCCTTTCGAACATCGCCCGGCTCCTCAACACAGGCACGCTCGCGGGCACAGGGAAGCTGGTGATTCTGCCGGTGGATCAGGGATTCGAGCACGGCCCAGCGCGGTCTTTCGCCCCGAACCCGGCGGGGTACGACCCGGACTACCATTTCGAGCTCGCGATCGATGCGGGGTGCAACGCGTATGCCGCACCGCTCGGGTTCCTGGAAGCCGGTGCTGCCAAGTACGCGGGCGAAATCCCGTTGATTCTGAAGCTGAACAACAGCGAATCCATCGGATCGGGGCCGCCTGACCCGGCGGTGACCGGCTCGGTGGCCGACGCCCTGCGCCTGGGGTGCGCCGCGATCGGGTACACCGTGTACCCGGGTGCAGACGACGCGAACGACCAGTACGAGGCGCTTCGGGAACTAACTCTGGAGGCCAAGAGCAACGGATTGGCGGTGGTGGTCTGGAGCTACCCGCGAGGCGGAAGCCTGACCAGAGAAGCGGAAACGGCTATTGACGTGATTGCGTACGCGGCGCAGATCGCGGC
>CAYYFS010000052.1:5861-12356 GCA_964471055.1 uncultured Dehalococcoidales bacterium | reverse complement strand
CGTCCGACCCGGAAGGAAGCCCCGGGTTCGGTGAGCTTGCCAGGCAGAAGATCCGGGACCACATCGGCGGGACCTGGGGGTGCCGGTACAGTAATTTCGATCTGCCTCCTCAGGCACGGCAGGATGTGTTCGGCTACGCTGCCAACTTCCTGAGCACGGCGCGGGACAAGGCGCGGCTCGGACTTCTGTGGCTGCACGACGGGACGTGGGACGGGCGGCAGGTAGTGCCCGCGAAGTGGCTGCGCGAGGCCACACGCGTGTCCGACATGATCCTGGCGAACGAGCCGAAAGAGAACTGGCAGTATGGCCTCGGCTTCTGGGCGAACGACCAGGGCGTTCCGTGGCCCGACCTGCCGAGGGATTCATTCGCGGCCTGCGGGGCACGACGCCAGAGGATCTGGGTGTGCCGCGGGCTGGACCTGATCGTGGTGCAGAGCCCGGGGACGTTCGACGAGAGCGCGGGCATGGCGCCGGTGGGTCCCGTGGTGGAGAAGATCGTGAACTCGATCTCGTAGGGACGGCTCCCGGCGCGGGCCGGGTGACCCCGGAGGGGTGCTAGACTGCGCGCCTGCCAGAGAAGGCTGCGATCCGGGCGGCGATTGTGCGGGCAGTTCAGTGAACAGGCGGAGGCGTAGCGGGGTATGTACGCGCTGACGATCGTCGGGGGACGTGGAGAGCGCCTGAAGCCGTTGACCGATACGGTGCCGAAAGCGATGGTGCCGGTGAACGACCGGCCCCTGCTCTCCTACCAGGTCGAATGGATGCGCGCTCAGGGGGTGACGGACGTCGTGTTCCTGTGCGGCTACCTGGGCGAGAAGATCGTCGAGTACTTCGGCGACGGCAGCGCGTTCGGGATCCGTGCCCACTACTCGCACGAAGAGACACCCCTGGGCAGAGGCGGCGCGGTCCGCCAGGGACTGTCGCTCGTCCCCCGCGAGGAGTCGCGCGTCGTCGTGACGAACGGCGATAACGTCACCAGCGAGCGACTGTCGCGATTGCTCGATCTGCACGAGCAGCGTGACGCCCTGGGCACACTGATGCTGGTGCCGTTTCAGAGCCAGGTGGGCGTGGTGTCGGTCGATGACCGCTCGATGGTCACCGAGTTCGTTGAGAAGGGGAGCCTGCCCGTCTGGATCAACGCCGGGGTGTACGTCTTCTCCCGCGAAATAGAGGAACTACTGCCGGAGAAGGGCGATCACGAGACCACGACCTTCCCTGCGCTCGCGGCTCAGGGCCGCCTGGCTGCACTGAAGTCCGACGCCCTGTGGATGACGGTGGACGGCCCGAAAGACCTGTCCGAGTGCGAAGAGGCGATACGAAGCGGCGCGCTGAGCTTCGCGTAGGCGCCGATCCGGTGACTCAATCCTCCTGCCGCCGGTCCCAGCGGGCCATCTCGGCAAGCGCCCGGCCTACGCGCCGCCTGAGAGCCTCCGCAGATTCAGGCGTCCAGTCGTAGAAACCTTTGCCGGACTTCACGCCGAACTGGCCCCGGTCGATCCGTTCCTGCAGGATGGGAGTCACCTGCTTCGACGCGTCGATATCCGGGAACAGCATGCCGGCGATGGTCGCCAGCACGTCCCAACCGGCGAGTTCGCCGACCTCGAACAGACCGGCGACGGCCAGGCGGCGGCCGAAGCCGTACTTCACAACCGTGTCCACGTCTTCGACGGAGGCGACGCCGTCGCGCACCAGCGCCAGCGCCTCCCGGTCCAGGGCCATCTGCAGGCGGTTGCCGATGAAGCCGGGAACCTCCCTCTGCACGACGGCCGGCTGCTTCCCGATTGACCGGAAGAGCGTTGTGATCAGATCCACCGTTGCGTCGGACGTATCCGGGCCGCGGACCACCTCGACGATCGGAAGCAGGTGAGGCGGATTGAAGTAGTGGGACACGACCACCCTGTCAGCGCGTTTCGTGGCGGACGCGATAGCGCTGGGAACGTAGGTCGACGTGTTGCTGGCCAGGATCGTGTGCTGCGGGCAGGCGGAGTCGAGCCTGGCGAACGTGGCCCGTTTCAGCTCCAGGTCCTCGAAAACTGCTTCGATGACAAGATCGGCTTCGGCACCGGCCTTCTCAAGCGACACCTCGGGAGTGATGCGCGCGATGATTGTGCCGATCTCGTCTTGCTCGATCGCGCCAACGTCGGCCAGCAGTCCCAGGCTGGAGCGGATGCGGTCCATGGCGTCGGTGAGGGCCTCGTGCGACACGTCGTTGACGTGAACCGCGTATCCCGCGGCTGCGAACTCAAGGGCGATGCCGTGCCCCATGAGCCCCGCGCCGATCACTGCGATCCGGCGTACATCTTCGAGTCGCATTGCCCTGTTCCTCCGGTTCCGGGTCTGTGCGCGGGCCTCTGGCCCGCTGGGGGCATGATACGGGGGACGCATGCGGATCGAGGGGCGACGATGGAGGATCGCCCGTGCGATCATCTGCGGGCAGAGGGATACGGCTGATTGCCTGCGTAGCCTTTTCGGGCGGCCGATGGGGAGCACCTCGAATGACACTGAAGACGATGCGGGCCATACGCGTGGAAAGGCACGCGCCGATCGAGTCATCGCCTCTCGTGGAAGTGGGGATGCCGATACCGGCGCCGGGACCGAGCGAGGTGCTCGTGCGAGTCTCCGTGTGCGGTGTGTGTCACACCGACCTGCACGTAGTGGAGGGTGATCTGCCGGGAGGGCCCCTGCCCATTACGCCGGGGCACCAGGTCGTGGGTACGGTAGAAGTCCTCGGACCGGGCGCGACGCGGTACCGGTCCGGGGACCGCGTGGGCGTGCCCTGGCTCTACGGCACGTGCGGTGAATGCCGTTTCTGCGCGGGCGGGCAAGAGAACCTCTGCAACGCTGCCCGTTTCACCGGATGCCACGCGGACGGCGGCTTTGCCGAGTTCATGGTTGTACCGGAGGTTTCCGCCTACGCACTGCCGAATGGCTACGACGATCTGGCCGTTGCGCCCCTCCTGTGCGGCGGGGTCATCGGCTATCGTGCCCTGCGGCTCTCCGGCGCGGGGCGCGGGGACGTGCTGGGCCTGTACGGATTCGGCGCTTCGGCACACATCGTGATCCAGGTGGCTCTGCACCGCGGGTGCCGGGTGTTCGTGTTCACCCGCGGACCCAGGCATGCAGAGCTGGCGCGCACGCTCGGCGCTGAATGGGTGGGCCGTGCCGAGGACCGGGCACCGGACGAGCTCGATTCGGCCATAATCTTCGCTCCCGCCGGGCCGCTGGTTCCGCTTGCCCTGGGCGCTCTGAGGAAGGGTGGCACGCTGGCACTGGCGGGCATACACATGAGCGATATCCCCGCGATGAGATACTCGCTGCTCTACGGCGAGCGTGTGGTGCGCTCTGTCGCCAACTCCACGCGCAGCGACGTGGAGGAACTACTGCGGGTGGCCCCGGATGTCCCGGTACGGACCGATGTCGAGGTGTTCCCGCTCCGGGAGGCGAACGCGGTCCTGCGGCGGTTGAAGGAGAGTGGGATCAGAGGCGCAGCGGTGCTGCGCGCGGCGAGGCTGGCCGTCGCGGAGGAGACTGTCCTGTAGCCACGGGGGCGTGAATCGCGGGAGCCGGTGCGCTAGTCGCCCCCCGGCAGGACACTAAGAGACGACCCGCGCGAAAACACAGGCCGTCTCGAGGATATCGCCCCCGAACGGGCAGAAGGGCGGATCCCTCCGGCGCGTTCTGAGGACGGTGTCAGTCGCGAGCCTGGACTAGCCCTTGCCGATCTTGAACATCTTAGTCCCGCAGGTCGGGCACACACCCTGAGTAGCGGGACGGCCGTTCTTCATGGTGATCTGGCGGGCGTTGTTCATCTCGCGCTTGGCCTTGCACTTCATGCAATAGGCTTCCATCGCTACCTCCTGTGGAGTGGATAGGCGCTGCTGTCGCTTCTGGCCGCTTCCGAAGGACAGCCACCAGCGGCTACATTACAAGATTGGGACCATCGTGTCACGAGTAGGGGCCGGGATGGAGTCGGCGACATGCCGGAGAGCGGTCGTGACGTGGTACGCGCCCCGGGCTCACCGGTGCGCGGCAAAGGGCTGCCGATGGCTGGTCCCAAGTGCGCCCGCGCGACGTGCCTGCGCGCGAGCGCAGGCTTCCGCGCGCGAGCGACCGTCTCTCATCGCCATCTGCGCTCCAGAAGGGAGTCCGGGGCATTTCCCAACTTCACCTGAACTGGGGGCCGGCCGAACGCACTGGCGAAAGCCCGGCGGGGCGGCGATATAATTGGCGCTCGAACACACACGGGCGGCGATCAAGGTGATCGCGCGCCCGGGCTGAGTGCCTGCCTTTCCGTGTCTGAGCAAATCACCCTCGATTCCATTGCCGCGCTGCGCGAAGCAGCCCTGTCCGCGCTCTCTGTCGTGGACGTGCAGGACGACCAGGCCCTGGAAGCCTGGCGGGTTGAGTATCTGGGCCGAAGGGGCCGGCTAACCCGGGTCCTGCGGAGCCTTGGCGAAGTACCCGTCGATTCCAGACGGGAGATTGGCGCGGCCGGCAACCGCCTGAAGGCTCTACTGGAGCAGAATCTCGCCGACAGACAGGCAGAGGCACACTCAGTCGACGGCCCGAGCGGCGATGCGCTGGATGTGACTCTGCCCGGGCGAAAGCCCAGGACGGGCCGGCTACACCCGATTACCCAGACCGTGCGGGAGATCTGCGCTGCCTTTGGTGAAATGGGATTCCAGGTGGTCGAAGGACCGGAAGTCGAGTGGGATCGGTACAACTTTGATCTGCTCAACATCCCGAAGGATCACCCAGCGCGGGACATGTGGGACACGCTCTGGGTAGATCATGTGGATGAATCCGGGCAGCCTGACATGCTTCTCCGCACTCACACTTCGCCGATGCAGGCGCGCGTGATGGAGCAGACGGAGCCGCCGGTGAGGGTCGTCGTGCCGGGCAAGTGCTATCGCTACGAGGCGACGGACGCGACGCACGAGTGGCACTTCTATCAGGTTGAGGGGCTCGCTGTTGATGAGGGAATCACGTTCCCCCAACTGAAGGGCACGCTGTACGAATTCGCGCGCCGCATCTTCGGGCACGACCGGAAGGTGCGGTTCCGGTGCGACTTCTTCCCGTTTGTCGAACCCGGTGTGGAGATGGCCATCGACTGCTTCTCCTGTGAAGGAGCGGGCTGCCGGATGTGCAAACAGACGGGATGGCTTGAGATCCTCGGTGCAGGAATGGTGCACCCGAAGGTGCTCAGCGGCGTCGGGTACGACCCGGAGCGCTACACGGGCTTCGCGTTCGGAATCGGCGCTGAACGGATCGCGATGCTGAAGAACGGGATCGACGACATCCGTCACTTCTACGCGAACGATCTGCGTTTCCTGACTCAGTTCTAGCGGCGGCCTCGCCCGCCGGATGGACGTACTACGGCGCGTGCGCGGCAGATGATCATTTCGAGGAGCTACAGGCAGACCATATGAAGATTCCGCTTTCGTGGCTCAGGGAGTACGTGGACTTCGAGCTCTCGCCGGAGGAGCTCGCTGCGCGCCTGACGATGGCCGGAACCGAGGTGGCCTCTGTTGACAGCACGGGTAGCTGGGACAATGTCGTCGTCGGGCTCGTGAAGCAGGTACGCGCTCACCCGAACGCGGACCGCCTGAGACTCGTGACGGTGGACCACGGCGACGGCGAGGCGGAAGTCGTGTGCGGCGCGCCGAACGTGGCCGTGGATCAGAAGATAGCGTTCGCATCCGTGGGCGCGGAGTTGATCAACCCGCACACTGACAAACGCGCGCGACTGAAGCAGTCCAAGATCCGGGGCGTTGTCTCCGCCGGGATGGTGTGCTCGGAGAAAGAGCTGGGCCTGAGCGACGAGCACGAGGGCATCCTCGTGCTGGACCCGGATGCCTCTGTCGGCACACCGCTGAGCGATCTCCTGGGCGACACCGTACTGGACCTGGACCTTACGCCCAACAGGCCGGACTGCCTGTCCATCCTGGGCATCGCGCGGGAAGTCGCAGCTCTGACGGGCGGGAAAGTGAGAGAGCCGCAGGTCACGTACGAGGCGTCAGACCCTCCTATCGAATCATTCGCGAGGGTAGTGATCGAAGACCCCGACCTGTGCCCCAGGTACACAGCGTCCGTGATACGGGGAGTGAAGATCGGCCCGTCGCCGCGCTGGCTGGCCGAGCGTCTTGAGAAGGTGGGCGAGCGCCCGATCAACAACATCGTGGACATCACCAACTACGTGATGTTCGAGATGGGCCAGCCGCTGCACTCTTTCAACTACGACAAAGTGGCGGACCAGACGGTGGTCGTGCGCAGGGCGAAGCAGGGTGAGCGCCTCGTGACGCTGGACGACGAGGAGCGCGACCTGGACTCCGAGATGCTGGTCATCGCTGACCCGCAGCGGTCCATCGGCCTGGGTGGCGTAATGGGCGGTGCCAACACAGAGATCTTCGAGTCGACGACTAGCGTATTCCTGGAAGCTGCGAACTTCCTCAACACGAACAACCGTCGCACGGCCCACGCTCTGGAGTTGGGAAG
>CAYYFS010000052.1:0-5761 GCA_964471055.1 uncultured Dehalococcoidales bacterium | reverse complement strand
TCTCGATACCGGAGGACCTGTGCGAGGAACTCGCGCGGGTGATCGGCTACGACTCGATGCCGGTCGAAGGACTGTCCGGGCAGGTGCCCCGTTGGGAACCACAGCCGGAGCGGGACCTGCGTGAAAGGGTGAAAGACGCCCTGGTCGAAGCCGGAATGCAGGAGACGATCTCGTACCCGGGGACGACCGTGGAGCGCCACGAGAAGACGCGCCCCGATCCGAGTCTGCCCCCGCCGCTGCGGCTTGCCAACCCGATGTCGCGCGACCAGGAATACCTGCGAACGACGCTGCGCGGAAGTGTGCTCGAAACACTGGGGCAGAACGCCCGGGTCTGGCGTGGCGGCCTGGCGCTGTTCGAGGTGGGCAGCGCGTTCTGGTGGCGGGGCGAAGGGCTGCCGGAGGAGCGCGACTTGGTTGTCGGCGCGTTCGCTGGCCCACGTTCTGCACTCCACTGGGCCGGTGACGACGGGCTCCTGGATTTCTTCGACGCGAAAGGGGCACTGGAGACACTGCTTGCGGAGCTGGGCGTGGACGCATCGTTCGCGCAAGATGGCGATGCAACATTCAGCCCCGGGCGCGCTGCGAAGATCACCGTTCCGACCGCGGGAGACCTCCAGATCGGCGTCGTCGGGGAGGTAGTGCCGGACATACTCGACGCGATGGATATCGAACTCCGCCCCGTGGCACTGTTCGAGGTGGACCTCGGCGCACTGGCGTCGGCCGTCGCGGCTTCGAGCGCGGCCGGTGACACGTACGAACCGTTTGGACGGTTCCCCGAGTCACCGCGCGATCTGGCGCTGGTAGTGGATGACACGGTATCTGCGGGCGACGTGACGCGCGTGGCGACGCGGAACCGACTGGTGGTCGAGGCCACCGTATTCGACGTGTACAGGGGAGAAGAACTGCCGGAAGGGAAGAAATCCCTGGCAGTGCGTCTCGTCTACCGGTCGCCCAAGCGCACACTCACTGCGGAGGATGTCTCCAAGGTGGAGCAGTCTATCCTCCGCGCGCTCGCATCAGAAGTCGGTGCCGAGCTACGGGTGTAGTTCCTGCAGGCTCACGACCCGATCGTACGTACGATGGATGCAGAACTGGAACGAGGACTCCATTCGATGACGACCGAACGCTCCAAACCGTCGATCCGCCGCAATCCCTACGACGCAGAGATGCTCAGCGTGGAGGAAGCGCGGGAACGCATCCTCTCGTACTTCAGCGTGCTGCCGACCGAGGAATGTCCTCTCGTTGAAGCGGTCGGGCAGGTCCTGGCAGAGGATCTGGTCCCGGCTTTCGACATTCCCCCTCTCGATAACTCCGCGATGGACGGTTATGCGGTCCGATCTGCCGATACGTCCGCCGCGTCGGCCGAAGCGCCCGTGGAGCTGCCGGTGATCGGCATTGTCGCCGCGGGTCAGATGCCCGGTGCACCCGTGACGCCCGGGACGGCGATGCGCATCATGACCGGCGCGCCGATGCCGGAAGGCGCCGACACGGTGGTGCCTTTTGAAGAAACGGACGAACTCGAACGGCGGAGCGCGGGCGGCGAACTCGACCGGATCGGAATCCGCGTCCCGGCAGGTGCGAACGCGAACATCCGGGGCGCGGGCGAGGACGCCAGGCGTGGGTCAGTCGTACTCGAGAAGGGGACCGTTTTGCGGCCCGGGGAGATCGGCGTGGCCGCGTCGCTGGGCCTTTCGCATGTACGGGTCGTCAGAAGGCCTGTGGTGGCCATTGTCTCGACCGGAGACGAGCTGCTGGAACCGGGGGACCCGCCCGAGCCGGGCAAGATCTACAACTCGAACGCCTATAGCGTCGCGGCGAGCGTGGTGCGCTACGGTGGCATTCCCCGGATGGTGGGCACGGCGCGCGACACAGTGGAGTCGCTGAACGATGCGCTGAACCGGGCAGTAGATGCTGACATGGTGGTGACGTCGGCCGGAGTCTCGAAGGGTGACTACGATGTGGTGAAGGACGTACTGGCGCAGCGGGGGCAGATAGCGCTCTGGTCAGTACGCATGAAACCCGCGAAGCCGCTGGCGTTCGGGACGCTGCGCGCACCGGACGGACGCGATGTGCCACAGCTCGGACTGCCGGGCAACCCGGTGAGTGTCCTCGTAGCCTTCGAACAGTTTGCGAGGCCCGCCATCAGCCTGATGATGGGCAAAGAAGTGAAGGGGAAACCGGCCGTGTCGGCTACTATGGACGACACGATTCGGAATAGCGACGGGCGACGTGTGTTCGCCCGAGTTGTGGTGTACCGGGCCGAGGATGGGCGGTATCGCGCGAGGCTGACGGGGGGGCAAGGCTCGGGGATTCTCACGTCGATGGCGGCGGCCAACGGGCTTGCGATATGCCCGGAGGACGTACCGCAGGTGAACGCCGGCGAGACGGTCACGGTCCATATGCTGGACTGGCCGGACGATGCTTTCTCGTCGGAGAGTGGACAGTCGTAGAGGAACCAGGACTGGAATCGGCCCACACGGGGGCTGGTCACACGGTCAGAGTGGACGGGGGTCGCGCATGGCAAGGCGGCGTAGGGCAGTCGAAGCGCCGAGTGCGGAAGCCGAGCCCGAGGTGAAGACGCCTCACTACTTCATAGATGTGAAGGCGTTCGAGGCAGCCGGACGGTCGTTCGCGTTCGCTGTGAAGAACCGCCGCTGTACGTACTGCATGGAGTGCGAGATACGGCCGCAGGAAGACGAAGTGATGCTGCGGGATGTCTCCGAGTACATGGATCAGATAGCGGAGAACTGCAGGGCCAAGCCGGACTATCTGCTCCCCGGCACCCCTCTGACGGAGGCGGTATTCCGGCTGCTGCTGGCGAACCGGAACCGCCCGATGACACTCGGCGAGATCCAGTCGGGTCTGGCCGCTGCGTGGACCAGCGCCATCTACCTGAAGAACCTCTCCGACGAGGTGCTGGAGAGGCTCCTGAACGGCGTGAACGAGTACTGCATCCGCAGGGTCGACTGACGGCTGCCCGGCGCGTGTGCAGCGGCTACGCGCGTATCTCAAATCCGCCCGGCGACGCGTTGCCTGGGCCCCAGGTGACGGCCACCTCATCCACTCTGGAGTGCGGCGGCCCCTGCCTCAGGCTATCGAGCAGCAGTTCGAGCGTTTCACGGCGTCCCGCTGCCGAAACTCGCACGGCTCCATCCGGCAGGTTGGCTACGAAACCGCTAAGGCCCAGCGCGTCGGCCCGGTAGCGAACGAAGAACCGGAATCCAACGCCCTGGACCACGCCGCGGACGATCGCTGTGAAGCCTCCCGCTGCGTCAGGCGCCGGATTCTCTGCGGCCACGGGTTCGCCCGTTCCCGGCCCGTGGCTACTCCTCGTCCTCCTCCGTGAGCCGTCCCTTGCGCTTCTTGCGGACAAGCGTGGGTTCGGGCGGGGGAACGATCACGGGATGGATGGCCACGGGAGGCGGGCGACGTTCGGTCTTCTTCTTCTTCTTGGCCTGTCGTTTCCCGTATGAACGCGGTGCAGGCATCTCAAACCTCCAGGGCCACTAGCATATGCGGGGGAAGCCGTCCTGGGCCGATCGCCCCGTCAGAGTTGCATTCCGATGGCGGACAGTCCGATGTTTGCAGAACATGGACGCGTCTGCAAGCGGCCCGGTGGACAGGATCGGGCTGGGACCGCCGCCACGCGGGAGGCCGGGACGGAGCATTCCTGCCACATCCCGGCCTCTTCTGGATCCGTCGGTCGATTCGGGCTTGTCCCGTCTGCTAGACCACGCCGGCCAGGCCGAGCGCCTCCAGCTTCTTGTCGCTGGGCCTCGTGGTGACCGGGTCCCAGTCCATGGCCCGCAGGTAATCCTGGATGAGGCCGTCCTCGTCGATCACCACGCCGCCGACCGGGCCGTCTTTCACGGGCGGCTTGCCGATCGACCTGCTGTTGACCTCGAACTCCAGCGGGTTCAGCCCCTCACGCAGGTTGAACATGTGGCGCATCGTCGCGACGCGCTCACCGATCGTCACCAGTTCATCCAGCGTGTATTCATGACCGGTGACGGTCTTGAGCGCCTCGGTCAAGAAGGGGATGGGGTGCGCGACGTAGCCGAACAGGCAGATGCCCGAGATGTTTGCGATGTGGACCATGTTCACGGCCTTGTTCTGAAGCTCTCCGAAGCCCTCGGTTGAGAACTTGTCGGGCCGTGTGTCCTCCATGAAGCTGTCGCCCATGAGCCAGCCGACGCCGCCCTGCGTGTGTCGTCCGGGTGTGGCGTCCATTCGGTACGTGGAAGCCAGCGCCGGCACGAACTTGGGGTCGTGTGCGGGGATCTCCTGACCCTGGGCGTGGACGGCGAAGGCGTCGGCGCCTTTGCCGAGCTTCTCGGCTGCCCGCCTGACACCTTCAGCCAGTACATCGCCGAGACCTTCGCGCCTGGCCACCTTGTCGGCCATGGCCACGATTGCGTCGCCGTTGCCCCAGGTCATCTGGATGCCGCCGGTGTCCTGCTGGCTCACGATCTCGTTCTCGTAGCACTCGATCGCGAAGGAAAGCACGGAGCCCATTGAGATGGTGTCGATGCCGTACGCGTTGCAGATGTCGTTGACTCGAATGATCGACTCAAGGTCATCGTTCAGGCAGTTCGTGCCCGCCATGCACAGGGTTTCGTACTCAGGCTTGTGAGATTCCTTGGCCCGGCCCGGCTTCTGCTTCATGTGGCCACCGCAGGAGAGTGTGCAGCGCCAGCAGCCGTACTTCCGTTCCTGTTCGGTGATCACGGAGTCATCGCTGATGTCATCGATGTTGGGGAAGTCCTCGATAGAGCCGCCCCAGTTCTTTACCGGTGAGTCTCCTGATCGTCCGGAAACCGCCGTGACGCCGGCTGTACCGTACTCGCGGAATATCTCGCCCGTCTCGTTGAAGCGAGTTGAGAAGTCGCGGCGAACCTGGGACGCTTCGTCCGCGTCCGCCATCGGGATTTCCATAGTGTTCTTGGCCACGATGGCCTTGAGCTTCTTGGAGCCCATCACGGCGCCGACACCGGAACGGCCCGCGGCCCTGCCCTTGTCGTTCATCACGCACGCAATGAGGGACAGCTTCTCGCCGGAGGGGCCTATGCAGGCAACCCTGGTGTCCCTCTGGCCGTGGCGCTCTCGCAGGATGTCGTCGGTGTCCTGGGTGTCCTTGCCCCACAGGTCTCCCGCGTCTCGCAGCTCACCCTTGCCGTCCTCGAGGGAGAGGTAGACAGGTTTCGGCGAGATGCCGGTGAAGAAGACGCCGTCGAACCCTGCGGTCTTCAAGTAGGGACCGAAGTCCCCACCGGAGTTGGCGTCGCCCCAGGTGCCGGTGAGCGGAGATTTGCAGACAACGACGTACCTGCCACTGGTGAGCGCAGGCGTGCCGGTGAGCGGGCCGGTCATGAATCCGAGCATGTTGTCCGGGCCGAGAGGATCGACGCCGGCATCCATGCGCTCGTACAGGATTCGCGCACCCACGCCGTACCCGCCGAGGAAGTCGTTGCACATCGCCTCGTCGAGCGCTTCTTCCTTGAGTGTTCCGCTGGTCAAGTCCACGAAGAGGAGCTTGCCCATGTAGCCTCTGGCCATGAGATGCCTCCGTTCTCAGGCGTCGTCGATCTGGTCGCTGTGCCGGACACACTACCATAGTCTTGGTTTCCGTCCTATCCACGTCGGTGAGCCCGACGAGAGAGGCAGCCCGCATGGAAGAAACGAGCGAACCGCGGGCCCACACACACAGCCCGGAACGTCTTTGCGCGACGATCCGAGTTCCGGGAGTCGCCACCACATGAAG
>CAYYFS010000051.1:6446-12386 GCA_964471055.1 uncultured Dehalococcoidales bacterium | reverse complement strand
GTCTCTCTTAACTCAGGCCCGAAATGTGTCCCATTTTCGCTGACGGCCTACAGTCTTCTTCAGGGAGCAGGAACAACCCTTCGGCGGTGCATTCCACTGGATGTCGCTGCCATACCAGGGGAAACCCGGCGCGCTGAACGCGGGCATCCACCGCGTGCGCGGTGACATCGTCTGCAACATCGATGCGGACACGATTCTGGCCGACGACGCGATCCTGGCGATGATCCGGGGCTTCGAGCGTGACCCTGAGCTGGCCGCTGCGACAGGCGCGATAGAAGTCCTGCCCCTGGGCGCCGGGTATCAGCACCCGGTCCGGTACGTCATGGCCGAAGCGGAGTTTCTGGAGTACTACACCGGTTTCCGCATCGGCCGGCAATACCAGTCACAGACCAGCAGCCTGTTTACGCTGGCAGGAGCATTCTCGGCCTTCCGGCGAGATGTGTTGCTTCGGACGTTCCTGTATGACACTCGCACGGTGTCGGAGGACACGAACCTGACGTTTTTCATATCGAGGGCGTTCCCGGATATGCATACGGCCTGCATCAGCGAGGCCGTGGCGTACGTGGAGCCGACTGAAGGCTTCCGCAAGCTCTACGCGCAGCGCGTCAGGTGGCAGCGAGGGCAGCTCGAAGTCGCCGCGCTCTTCTCGGAATTCGAGCGCCATCCCTTCCGGATCAGGGGGATCTCTCTGCCCAAGACGCTGCTCGTGGACCACACGCTTGCGTTCCCGCGGGTGGTGTGGACGTTCCTCCTTCCGATGCTCTACTTCGTGGGCTACCCGCTCGCCCTTGTCGTGAGCGCCACGCTGTCTATGTACCTGATCTACATGGTCGTGGACGGCATCTACATCGCCGTCGCACACGCGCTCGCCGAAGGGGATGCCAAGGCGCGCATCAGGCGCCACTGGTGGATGTTCCTGTTCCTGCCTGCGTTCAGATGGACGCTGTTCTGGTTCCGGTTCGGGGGGTTCCTGTCCGTGCTCATGGAATCCAAGAGCTGGCGTGTGGAAGATCCCGTGATCGAGACGCGCGAAAGCCTCAATCGGATGAGCACGGCCATGTTGACGTTCATAACGCGGTCGTTCCTGCCCAGAGTGGCCGCCCTGTTCGGTGGCATGCTGCGCGGCCGGTAGTCTGGGGGGCCGCCCGGGAGTCGAAGGGCGGCAGGACGCGGAGAGAATGAGCACCGCCAGCAACACAGCAGCTCTACGGACCCGGTTCGTCGGACCGGTGTTCGGGGCTCTGCTCGCGCTCCTTCTGGCGCCCGGCTGGCGGCCGTATGCCGTCCTGGCGCTCCTGCAGATTCTCGCGGCGTTCGTTTATCTCTCCAACGCGTCCTCGGGCACCGCCGCGTGGCTCGACAGCTTCCCTCTGGACGACGGCTGGATCCACATGGTGTACGCGCGGAGTTTCGGGGAGGGTCTCCAGTTCTCGTACAACCCGGGAGAACCCGAGTCGGGGATGACATCACCGCTGTGGGCCATGGTCGTCGGCGCCGGGTGGCGTGTGCTCGGGTTGGCCGGAATCTCCCTCATGGCGACTGCGAAGGTGCTCAGCATCGCGCTTGGCTTCGCGTCGGCAGTGTTGGTGATGCGCATTGTTGGCCGGCTGTCCGGTCAGGGCAGGCTCGGGTTCGTGGCCGGTGCGGTGGTCGTCCTGGAGCCGTCGTTCGCCTTCGCAGGGGCCTCCGGCATGGAAGTCACCCTGTTCGCTTTTATGGCCCTGGCCGCTACGTGGGCGTACACGGAGAGCCGTCCGCGCCTGGCCGGCCTGTTTCTCGCGTTCGCAGCGGTGGCGCGGCCGGAGGGATATGTCCTGGTCGGTGTAGTCGTGGCTGCGTCTGTCGCGCGGCGGCTCTGGGCGCGCGAGCAGTTGGAACTCATAAACCGGGAGGACGCGAGAGAACTGCGCGACTTGCTCCTCCCGACCCTCATCCTGGGCGGGGCGTGGGCAGCCTACAACTTCTCCGTAAACGGCTCCATGTATCCGAACACGTATCTGGTGAAGCACCGCGACATGGGGCTGGTGCCAATCGGCAACTTGTTCAACATCCTCCGTGGCTACTACCACCACTTGAGCCTGTTCTGGGGCGTCATGTTCCCGTTGGCGTCTGTGGTGATGGGGGTGGGGGCTTGGATGATAGTGAAACAGCGCCGTTTCCACGCGGCTCCGCTGGTGCTGTTTCCGATCGCGCTGTCCTACGCTGTCGCGGTCAACGCACCGTTCATTTCCGGCCCCTGGAACTTCTTCACCAGGCGTTACCTGGATGCGTCGATACCGTTCCTGGTAATCCTGCTCGTGCTCGGCCTTCTGCACGCGTACCGCACTCTCCACGTCTGGCGTGTGACGCGGGTTCCAGCGGATCCGCGTGAGGCCCAGGTCTTCAACTTCGGTCTGAACTTGTTGCTGGTGGCGATGGTCGTCCTGCCATTCATCTCTCTGCCCGGCGGCTGGCGCAGTCTGCCGAAGGAATACTCGTGGAACACGAAGAACGTGGAGGAGGTGGCCGTCGCCGCCGGCATGTGGATCGCAGAGAACGTCCCGTTGGACGCCCGGATCGGGGTAGGCGATGCCGGCGCCACTAGGTTCTTCGGCGAGCGCTACACGTACGACCTTGTCGGTCTGAACACGAACGAGGCCATAGGCCGACCCCCGCTGGACTTCGCCGAAGAGAAACAGCTTGACTACCTCTTCGTGTTCGAGAGCATCTACTTCGACTCCTGGCCCGTGGCGACGAAGGAAGAGACATGGGAGGCGACCGCGAATCCCTATCCCATTCTTGGCGGGAACATCATGGGCGAGTACCGGGCGGACTGGACCGCGGAAATCGTCTACGTAGATCACAGCGTGCCACAGCAGATAGTGCCCGCGGAACTTGGCCTAGTGATCATCGACGAGATCGACCCTGGGAACACGCAGGCGCCAGCGCACGCGTCCGAGGAGTCTCATACGTATGAACTCGAGGGCGGAGGGGGCACGGTCGAGCGCCGGTTCCGCACCTTGGCGGCCGAGACTATTGTGGATGAAGGACGGACGTTCACGGGAATCGAGGAGTTCATTGTCACGACTGTGCCCGGAGAGAGGCTGGTCGTCGTGAGGCGCTATGACGCTGCCGTCCCGGCCAGCTTGCTGGTATTCGCCGACGATCAGGAGGTGGAAAGATGGGATCTGGAGCCTCGGGAATTCTTCTTCGGCGAGGACAGCTTTGTCATACCTGCATCGTTCATCACCGAAGACCATACCCATGTCCGAATGGTCGTCGTGCCGATGCCGGGTCGTGAAACGGCCAGCTCCTTCTACTACTGGTTCCTCGTCGATGAGGATGTCGCGGGCGAACTCGCCGAGGAAGCGTCAACGGGCCCCGCGACAGCACTGCCGCCGACTCTCAATTCCGCGTCCCTGTGGGCCAGAGATCCTCTGTGAGCGTGCAGTGTAGGCAGTGCCGGCAACGATTCAAGACCCCGCAGGGCCTTGCCGGGCATATGCGCTTCCGGCACGAGGATCTCGAGTGGTCGGCGGCGGTCGATCGGGCACAAAGGCAGCGCCTGGAAACCCTGGATTCCTTTGCCGCGATGCCGTCGCTGCCGCCTGCCGTGGAGCTACTCGTAGCGAAGTTGCGCCAGAAGTACGGCGAGCACCGCATTGGTCCGGGGAGTACCACGTGTGTGGTGTGCGGCGCGGTGTGCAAGACGCCGCAGGGCCTCTCCGGCCATATGCGCTACCGGCATGGGGCCAACCCGTCGAGGGCCGAGCCGGGCAGGTCGGCCGAACTACTGCGGCTCCTCGCACAGAGATCATTCCCTGAGCCGGTGGCCGAGGCGGTCTGGGAGAAGGTGCTCAGGCTCGAAGGTTTCCGCTGGTAGTCAGGCCGACCGGCCGATGCTCTTCTGCCGTCCCTGCAGCCCGCTTTTCAACTAGCTCGAACGGGCCGCCAACCGCGCCGCCGCCCGGCAGGCTACAATCATCGCCGGCCGGATGGCTGGCTGTGCCGACGACGAAACGCCACGCGACGAACACTGGAGTGACCGATGAACTGGGACAAGAGCACCGAACTCGTTGACAGGGCCAAAGGCCTCCTCGCAGGTGGTGTGAACAGTGGCGCGAGGCGCGGCGACCCGCTGGTATTTGCCCGGGCCAAGGGCGGCCACATGTGGGACGTCGACGGCAACGACTATATCGACTATGTCATGGGCAGAGGGCCGAACCTGTTTGGCCACGCGCCGACATTCATCACCGACGCCATCTCCAAGAGCATGGAGACGGGGTTTCTCTTCGGTGGGCAGTATGAACAAGAGATACGGGCCGCGGAACTGATCCGGAAAGCACTGCCGCTCAAAGGCCTGATCCGCTTCGGTTGCTCCGGTACCGAGGTAACGATGGGCGCGGTCCGTCTGGCACGCGGGTACACGGGCCGGTCAAAGTACATTAAGTTCGAAGGCCACTACCACGGCTGGTCTGACACCGTGCAGTACAGCCACCAGTCTCCGCTGGACCAGATCGGGCCACTGGATGCCGCCGTGCCCGTTGCCGGCACCCGGGGAATGGGGCCCGGCACGGCGCAGGACATCGTCACCGTGCCATGGAACAGCCTTCCGGCACTTGAGAAGGCGTTCGAGCGTCACGGTGACGAAATCGCGTGCGCCATCATGGAGCCGATTCTCGGCAACACCATCGTGATCCCGCCGAAGGAAGGCTATCTGGCGGGGGCGAAGGAACTGTGCCACCGGCACGGCGCCCTGCTTGTCCTGGACGAGGTCATCACCGGGTTCCGCGTTGCTCTGGGCGGCGCGCAGGAGCTGTACGGCGTCACCGCGGACATCGGGACGTATGCCAAGGCGATGGGCGGCGGGGCGGCGATCTCGATGTTCGTGGCACGTCCAGAGATCATGAACCTGGTCGGGGACGGCGTCGTCGACCACGGCGGCACGTACAACGCCAACGTCGTGGCGATGGCAGCTCTGGAGGCAGGCCTGACGCACATCATGGCCGACAGCGACGCCTTCTATCGCGACATCAATGAGAAGGGTCACCGGTTGCGGGAGGGTCTGCGAGACGCTGCCAGACGGGCCGAATCCAACCTGCTGGTGCAGGGCGTCGGGTCTGTTCTCGCCAACGCGTTCACGGACAAGTCGGAGATCATCGACTATCGCGAGTTCGCGCAGTACTGCGATATCCCGAAAGCCGTCAGGTTCAATCAGGCCATGCTGGAACGGGGCATTCGGCTCTCCAGCGGCACATACCGATGGCACGTCGCGTCGACACACACTGACGAGGACATAGACAAGACGATCGCTGTCGCGTACGACGCGCTGCGAGCGATCTAGGCGACTCCGCGGAGGCCAGACACGATGACTACCGGCCCGGACCGGAAGCCGACCGAACGCGTCGTCTACTTCAACGGCAAGATCGTTCCCGAGAGCCAGGCGCTCGTGCCGTTCCGCGACCGCGGCTGGAAGTATGGCGACGCGGCTTTCGACATGACGCGCACTTTCGGGCATCGTCTGTTCAAGGTGAGAGAACACGTCGACCGGCTCTACGACTCGCTCCGGTACCTCCAGATAGATCCCGGCCTGACCCGCGAGGAGATGGTGGACGTCACCGAGCAGGTGGCGCGGGAGAACGTGAAGCTGCTGGAGCCGGACGAGGATTGCTGGGTCGGGCAGCGCATCTCGCGCGGCGTGGACAGAGTGGTCGGGGATGCCTGGGACTACACGACCGGCGCAACAGTCATCGTCGAGACAATGCCCCTGACGCTCAGGGAGCGGGCACCTCTCTACCGCGACGGTATCGACATCATCGTGCCGTCTGTGCGCCGGACGCCACCGGAATCGCTGAGCCCGCGTGCAAAGACGCACAACTACCTGAATCTCATACTCGCCGAGCTTGAGGTCCACCCGAACAACCCGACCGCGTGGCCGATCCTCCTGGATCTGAACGGCAA
>CAYYFS010000051.1:0-6346 GCA_964471055.1 uncultured Dehalococcoidales bacterium | reverse complement strand
AGGTCCACCCGAACAACCCGACCGCGTGGCCGATCCTCCTGGATCTGAACGGCAATCTCACGGAAGGACGTGGCAGCAACGTCTTCACCGTGAAAGACGGCACGGTCTACACGCCAAAGATCCAGTTCGTCCTGGGTGGCATCAGCCGCGAGACGACGATCGAAATGGCCGAAAGCCTCGATATTCCCGTGGTCGAGGCGGATCTGGACCTGTTCGATGCCATGACGGCGGACGAGATCTTCCTGACATCGACCAGCCTGTGTATATGCGGAGCGCGCAGCGTCAACGGCGTGGCGATCGGGAATGGGCGCCCCCCTGGCCCGATTACGAAGGCGCTCACCGACGCGTATATCGATTTCGTCGATTGCGATTTCGTCGCGCAGTACCTGAAGCGGCTGGAAGCGTAGGTCTCTTGTGGACGGCGTCTGCGTTCCGCGGTTGTCCAGCCGCGCCGTCCGCGGACGTGGGCGGACAGCCCTTCCGTCGGAGACCGGCACGCGCGTCGGCGGGGTGATGCACACCCGGGGTGGCGCGAGTGGAGCGCGCTGAGGCCGCGCCGGACCAGCCCGGAGGACAACGTCGGCCGCTGACGCCCGGCGCCGCCCTCTTCTCATTCTTGTTGGCCGCCCTGTGGGGCGGCAACTCCGTTGCGTTGAAGGCCGGTCTGGACGACGCGCCGCCGTTGCGCATCGGCTGGATGCGCTTCCTGCTCGGCGGAATCGTTGTCCTGGTGTGGGCGGTCATCACCCGCCAGAATCTCTGGATTCGCAGCCACGAATGGAAGCGCATCGTGACGCTGGGCCTGTTGTTCTCGGTTCAGATCGCCTTCATGAATCTTGCACAGGATCGCACTACTGCGGCACACGGCGTGGTGATGAACAACACGTTCCCGCTGTGGGTTGGCATGTTGTCGCACTTCTTCGTGCCCGGAGATCGCCTGACGCGCGGGAAGGTGGTCGGCGCGCTCATAGCGTACGGCGGCGTGGCGTCAGTCTTCGCCGCCGGGCTATCGGTGAGCCGCGACCTTGTGGTGGGCGATGCTCTCATGCTTGTGTCCGCGATGCTGCTGGGAACGCGAATTGTCTACACGGCCCGGGCGGTGGAGAACATCGAACCCGCGAAGCTTCTGCTTGCGCAGGCTGTCGCGGGCATAGCGTCGTTCGCTCTCGTTAGTGCCTTCGTGGAGTCCGAGCCGTACCGGTTCACGGTTGTCCTCGCCGTCTCTCTCTTCTACCAGGGTGTCGTCATAGCGGGATTCGCCTTCATCTCCAACCTGTGGCTCCTCAAGCGCTACATGCCCAGTCACATCACCGTCATCTTTCTGAGCCAGCCGATCCTGGGCGTGATCCTGAGCCGGTTGATTCTTGACGAGCCGTTGCAGGCCACACTGTGGCTGGGAGCGTCGCTCGTGTTCGTGGGTTCCTACCTCGCACGCCGATCTGGATCCGGCGAGCCGTCCGGGATCGCGCGGGCGTCGCGTTGAGAGGGGAGAGTCGCGGGTGACTATGGCCGATGGCGGGGTAGTTGGCTCACGCAAACGGGCGATGTGGGTCGTGCTTGCGCTGGCGCTGATGCTTCTTGTCCATTTCCTGCCTGTTCGGGAAACCACGGAATTCCAGGGACTCACCGCCGAGCTGACACCGCAGGGCAGAGACGTGCTGGCTGTGCTGACCTTCTGCATAGTCCTGTGGGTGTCGGAGGCGGTTCCGTTTGCTGCCACCGCCTTGATGGGACTGGTGTTGCTGCCGGTGTTCGGCGTCTACGGCGGCGACATGACATCCCAGTTCGGACGGCTGGTGGCCGAGGGATTCGGCAACAGGACGATACTGTTCATCCTGGGCCTGATGATCATGGCCACCGCGATCGTCAGGAGCGGGCTGGACAAGCGCATCGCTTTGCTGATCCTGCGCGTATTCGGTACCCGGCCGAAGTACCTGCTGCTCGGGTTTCTCACTACCGGTTGCCTGATCTCGATGTGGCTGACTGATATGGCTGCAGCCGCGATCCTGTTGCCGGTGGGTCTGGGCATACTCAAAGTGGCTGGATGCAGGCCGCTTCAGAGCAACTTCGGCCGGGGATTGATGATAGCCGTGGCCTGGGGACCCCTGTTCGGGGGCATCGCGACACCCGCGGGAACGGCGGCGAACCCGGTCTCGATCGCGTTCCTGGAGGAGATCGCAGGCATAGACCTCTCTTTCGGGGAGTGGATGAAGGTCGGTGTTCCTACCGCACTCCTGCTGGTCCCCTGCGGATGGGCGATCCTTCTCCTGGTGTTCCCGCCGGAGATCGCCAGGGTGCCGATCGAACGGAGCACCATCAGCAGACAGCTGAACGACCTCGGTCCTCTGAAGGCCAATCCGAACCAGATCAGAGCCATAGTGATACCGCTTCTGGCGATCGTGCTGTGGCTCGGGTTCGATCATCTGGGCATGGCCTGGATAGCCATGGGGGCAAGCTTGCTGCTGTTCCTGCCCTACGTCGGATTCCTCAAGTGGACAGAAGTGGAGCAGTCCGCCCGATGGGGCAGCATTGTGCTCGTTGCGGCCGGCATCGGGATCGGAATGGCGGCGCACAGCACCGGCCTGGCGACGTATGTCGCCTACGTCGCGCTCGGCAACCTGGCCGGCTCTCTGCCCGAGGTCCTCAGATACGCCGTGATGAGCTGGATAACGGCGCTGATGCATGCTTCGTTCTCCAGCAACACGCTCACCGGGAGCATCATGGCGCCAATCGTCATTCCCTTCGCGAAGGCCCTGGGCACCGATGTGTGGGCCACACTCGCTCCGGCAGCGTTCACGTCTTCGCTGGCGTTCATTCTGGTAACCGAAGGACCCACCAGCATCATCGCTCACTCCTCCGGCTACTTCAGCATCAGGGACTTCGCCAAAGTGGGCATACCGATGACGATTGTTGCTGGACTCGTGGTAGCGATCTCGCTGTGGTTGTTCCTGCGACTGTGATGGACCACGAGTTCAGCGGGGAAGACCTGACTCGACACGTCGGGGCGTAGCCTCGCGTACGACCGCCGGTTATTGACACAGTTGTACCTCGCTCCTAGGATTGTCCAAGCTAGCAATCGACGAGGCTGATTGCTACCCCGCGTCCGCCAGTTGCGAATGAGAACGCGCCCACAGGGGCGCCGGGCGACGCGGTTCCACTATGGCAAGACCATTCGTACGAATGTCAAGGCAAGGAGGCACCAGACGTGGCATTGAGCATGAAGCCGCTCGGCGATCGAGTGGTCATCGAGCCTTCGGAAGAAGATACCGAGGTCAGCTCCGGCGGGATCTTCATACCCGACACGGCCAAAGAGAAGCCGCAGAAGGGCACCGTCGTGGCTGTTGGCCCCGGCCGGACGACAGACGAAGGCAAGACCATTGCTGTTCCCGTCAAGAAAGGCGACGTAGTCGTCTACTCGAAGTACGCCGGTACAGAGTACTCCGAGGGAGGCACCGACTATCTGATCGTCCGCGAAAGCGACATCCTGGCGACCGTCTAGCAGGCGCGATATCCGTATCCGTCTGAACGAACAAGCGAACAAGGGCGCGGATTGAGCGCCCACTGGAGAATCAGCACATGCCAAAGGAACTCAGTTTCGGTGAGGATGCGCGCAGCAGGCTCAAGGTCGGCATCGACGTCCTCTCGAACACCGTCAACGTGACGCTCGGCCCGAAGGGCCGCAACGTCATCCTCGACAAGAAATTCGGCCCGCCCCAGATCTGCTCGGACGGTGTGACCATCGCCAAGGAGATCGAACTGGACGATCCGTTCGAGAACATGGGCGCCCAGCTCCTCAAGGAAGCGTCCAAGAAGACGAACGACGACGCCGGTGACGGCACCACAACGTCCACGGTGCTGGCTCAGGCCATCATCGAAGAAGGCTTCAAGAACGTCGCGGCCGGGGCGGACCCCATGGCCATCAAGCGCGGCCTTGAGAAGGGTATGGACTCCATCAGGAAGTCCATCGCTGCACTGGCCACCACGGTCGAGGGCCGCGAGCAGATCGCCCAGGTCGCCAGCCTGTCGGCACACGACGACGATATGGGGACTCTCATCGCCGACGTCATGGAGAAGGTAGGCAAGGACGGCGTCATCACCGTAGATGAGTCGAAGGGCCTCGCGTACGAGGTCGACTACGTCGACGGCATGCAGATCGACCGCGGCTACATCTCGGCCTACTTCGTGACCAACGCCGAGCGCATGGAGACAGTCCTGGAGGGCGCCAACATCCTGGTGACGGACAAGAAGGTGTCCGCGGTCGCGGATATCCTCCCGCTCCTGGAGAAGGTGCTTCAGATCAACAAGAACATCGTGATCATCGCCGAGGACGTGGAGGGCGAGGCGCTTGCGACCCTGGTGGTCAACAAGCTGCGCGGCACCCTCAACGTACTCGCCGTCAAGGCCCCGGGTTTCGGCGACCGACGCAAGGAAATGCTGACGGACATCGCCATCCTGACGGGTGCGCAGGTTATCAGCGAAGAGGTCGGCCGCAAGCTCGACTCAGTCACCGTTGAGGACCTGGGCAAGGTGGAACGCGTCGTTTCGAAGAAGGACGACACCACGTTTGTCGGTGGAGGCGGCGAGAGCTCCGCGATCCAGGGCCGCATCGAGCAGATCAAGGCGCAGGTCGAAGAGACGACCTCCGACTACGATCGCGAGAAGCTGCAGGAGCGGCTGGCCAAGCTCTCCGGCGGCGTCGCCGTCATCAAGGCGGGCGCGGCCACAGAGGTAGAGCTCAAAGAGAAGAAGCAGCGCCTCGAGGACGCTCTGTCCGCTACCAGGTCCGCGGTGGAAGAAGGCATCGTGCCCGGCGGCGGGACGGTCCTGATTCGGTCGTCCGAGGATCTGAAGAAGGTCAAGTTGTCCGGTGACGACCAGACCGGCGTAGACATCCTGCGCCGGGCGCTCGACGTGCCCGTTCGCATCATCGCGAACAACTCCGGTGCCGAAGGCGCGGTCGTCCTTCAGCGGGTCGCCTCTCACAAGGGCAATTACGGCTACGATGCCCTGACGGAGAAGTACGGTGACATGCTGGAGCTGGGCATCATCGACCCGGCCAAGGTGACGCGCGCGGCGGTTGAGAACGCCGTATCGGTCGCGGGGATGATCCTCACCACCGAGTCGCTCATCACCGACAAGAAGGAAGAAAACGCGCCGGCCATGCCGCCGATGCCGCCGGGTGGCATGGACTACTAGTCCAACCCAGGGCAGAAGCTCAGGAAGGGGCCGCTCGGAAGGGCGGCCCCTTCGCGTCCGTGCGCTCCAACACGGGCGCCGGAAAGGTTTGCGCGATGAAGCTTCCACTCCGAGCCGCCAGGCGCACCGCTCCTGTTCCCATCCCACTGCTACAATCGCCGCGGACCCGATGGAATCCGGAACAGCGGAACACCGAAAGACCGTCTCCTGGCCCCGTTCCCGCGCGTCCTGCCTTGGCGCTATCCCCCATCGGAACCTGTGGTTCACCCATCCTGTTCCTGCGGTGCACCCGGGATACGCTCATTCTGGTAAGGCACGCTCGGCCGGGACGGAGACCCCGCGCGGGAGCGGCCTGAGGTAGCCCCGCAAACGGGGCCGCGAGGAGAGGCGACGGCCCGCCCTTGAAGCCCTTCAGCTTCGTACACGCCGCCGATCTGCACATCGATAGCCCCTTCGAGGGCCTGCGCGAGGTCAACCGCGCGGTTGCTCAACGCCTGCGTGAGTCCACGTACGAGGCGTTCTGGAACCTGGTGACGTTCTGCATCGACTCGCGAGTGGACTTCCTGCTGATCGCGGGCGATGTGTATGACGGGGCTGACCGGAGCGTCCGCGCCCAGCTGAGGTTCCGCGACGGCGTGACCCGGCTGGCTGAATTCGGGGTCCGCACGTTCGTTGCCTATGGCAACCACGACCCGCTGGACGGCTGGCAGCCATCGCTCGAGTTCCCGGCGGACGCCGTTCGCGTCTTTGGGCCGGAGCCGGAGTGGGTTGACGTGGAGCTCGACGGCACAGCCATCGCACAGATCCAGGGAGTCTCCTATCCGACGCGCGAGGTCAGCGACAATCTCGCTCGTGAGTTCACACCCCCGCGTCGGCCGGACCTCTTCAGCATCGGGCTCCTGCACTGCAATGTCGGAGGCACCACCGGGCATGCTGACTACGCCCCCTGCTCCCTTGGCGACCTCGCGAACACCGGCCTCGACTACTGGGCGCTCGGACACGTCCACTCGGCGGAGAGGCTCCGCGAGGAGCGGCCGCACATTGTCTACCCGGGGTGCACCCAGGGCAGGCATCCGAACGAGAGCGGGGAACACGGTTGTTATCTGGTCAGAGTTGGCCAAAGCGGCGACGCGGCCCTCACATTCAAGCC
>CAYYFS010000050.1:10226-12575 GCA_964471055.1 uncultured Dehalococcoidales bacterium | reverse complement strand
CCGCACCGTGGGTGAACTCGCGCGGTTCACCATCGGGCACGTCGAGCACCATGACCCGGGAACGCGTCTCGAAAGTGTCGGCGTCTATCCAGGACAGACCGAACGCGAGGCGGTTGCCATCGGAGCTCATGTGAGGACCGGCCGCCGTCTTCAGGTGCATGAAGTAGTCGGGGCCGATGGGCTCGGGCATGGTTTCCCTCCTGGGTTCAAACGCCGGTGTCCGCGCGCGAGGTCAGCACATGCCCTCGATGACCCGGGCGGTGCGACGAGAACGGCTTCAAGCGGCCCGCCCCCGGCCCGGGCCATCGAGGGCGGCGTTCAGGATTGCCGTACCCGTAGATCGAGATGGGGTCAGGCTGTCGCGCGCCGACCAACCGCGCGTTGCTGGATTTCCGCCTGCGCGGGAATGCCAGAAGCGAGAAATCAGCCCGGGGCAGCAGCGACAACGGAACGCGCTGAGGCGAATCGTGCCGTGTCAGACCCTACACCGTCTCCGACGTGTCCTTGCCTTCGACTATGTCCACGCCCCCGCGGATGCGCGCAGCGGCTTCCCGAAGCTGCCGCAGCTGGTCCCGCATACCGTCCGCCATGAACTGCATGTCCATGCCGTGCAGGATGAACCGGCTGCCGCGCTCGATTGCGCGTTTGGAGTCCTCCACCCTCCACTGGTGGATCAGCACCGGCTTCCCCCTGGCCTCGGAGCGCTTAATCACGTCCGCGACCACGTCCAGGTACTTCGGGTTGTCGAACTCATCGGGGATGCCCAGGGATGTGGTCAGATCATTCGGCCCGATGAACATGGCATCGATGCCCTCGATGTCGAGAATTGCATCGAGATTCTCGTACGCCGGCACGCTCTCGATTCCGATGATGACGATGCTCTCTTTGTGGCGGCCTTCCAGGTACTTCCTGGTCTCCTTGCTCGGGAACACCCCTTCCGTGACGGCCCGGGTGCGGTACTCGCCCTTCATCGGGTGCCACTTTCCGGTGGCGACGCACGCCTGGATGTCATCCAGGTCTTCGCAGTACGGCACCAGCACTCCGGCGGCGCCCGCGTCCAGCGCAATGGCCACCCAGTGAGCCATGGGCACCGGGACTCGGACGATCGGAGTGATGTCCAGCGCCCGCAGCATGGTCGTGAGTTCCAGGATTTCTTTTCGGTCCCTAGAGCCATGCTCGCAGTCGATGACAACGAAGTCGGCCCCGCCGCCTTCGAGCCCCCTCTCGAACCTTGTCGAGCCCATGGAGACGATCATGAAGCCGAAGACCTTGCCGCCGCGGGCAAGCGTTTCCTTCAGACGAATCGCGTCCATCGTGTCGAATTCCCTTCCTGAAGTTGCGTTCTGCGGGACGGTATTCCGTCGCCGGCTGCTACACGGTTTCCGCGGTATCTCGCGCTTCGACGGCAGCAGCACCTGCGGCTTCCCGCAACTGTGCGAGCTGGTCCTGCATGGCCGCGACCATCAGGCGGGCGTCACTGCTGTGCATTACGAATCGGGCACCCAGCTCGATCGCGCGGAGTGATGATTCCATCGTCGACTGGTGGATCATCACGGGCTTGCCCTTGGCCTCGGCCTTCTGAATCACGCCCTTGATGACATCCAGGTACTTCGGGTTCGCCCATTCATCCGGAATGCCGAGGGACGTCGTCATGTCGTTTGGGCCGATGAAGATGGCGTCGATACCCGGGATGTCGAGGATCGCGTCCAGGTTGTTGTACGCCGGTTCGCTCTCGATCCCGATGATGACGATGCTGCCTTCGTTTCGCTTCTCCAGGTACTCCTTGGTCGCCGGGCTCGGGAACACGCCCTCCGTGACCGCCCTGCGGAGGTATTCGCCCTTCATCGGGTGGTACTTCCCGGTCGCGACGCAGGCGCGGATTTCGTCCAGGTCTTCGCAGTAGGGCACGAGAACCCCCGCGGCGCCGGCGTCTTTCGCCATCGCCACCCAGTGCGCCATCGGCACGGGCACCCGGACAAGCGGCGCTATGTTGACCGCTCGGAGCATTGTCGTCAGCTCCAGGATCTCTTTGCGGTCCCGCGAGCCGTGTTCTGTGTCGATGATGGCGAAGTCAAGGGTGCTCCCGGCCAGGGCCATCTGGAACCTTGTCGTCCCCATCGCTGAGATCATGCAGCCGAAGACCATTCCGCCGCCTTCAAGTCGCTCCTTCAGTGCAACCGCGTCCATTCCTCCGGCTCCCCTTTCTCTTCTGATTTAGTCTCGTGTCCCGACCCGCGTGCCGTTCACACCGGGCTTCAAGTTCCTCAAACGCCGAGGGCAGTGTACCCGCTATCCCGTGTACGCGTGTTTCTTCAGTTCGCTCTCGATGAGGTCCGAGCCCAGGCCGGG
>CAYYFS010000050.1:4608-10126 GCA_964471055.1 uncultured Dehalococcoidales bacterium | reverse complement strand
CCGGTGATGCCGAACAGACTCTCGCCGTGGCAGATCGGGGTCGTGGTGGATTCGCGCACGGTGCGGAGCGAACCCGGGTCGAACGTCTCGGTCTCAAGCCACATCATGTCGAACGGCTCCAGCGCCCGCGCCAGCTTGATGGCCCCGCCGAGTTTGTACGTGAGGGCAACGTCCAGAGCGATGCCAACGTCCAGCCCGAGCGCGTCACGGAACGTCTCGATGACCGTCACGATGCGACTCAACGCTTCGTGGCTGATGTCGCCTGCGCCCGGTCTGTTGCTGGGCGGTGCGGTTCCGGGGAGGTCCCTCAGCGGAATGGCGTTGGTCTTGATGGCCGTGAAACCCCGGTCGAGCACCTCCTGAGCAAGAGCTCGCAGGTCACCGGTCGTCTCGACGCGCGGTACCCCCAGGGCGTCCGCGTACCTTGCACGCGTGGAGCCACAATGGGTCCAGTAGAGCCTGAGCCTGTCATGCATCTTGCCGCCCAGCAATTGCCAGACGGGCGCGTCGAGCACTTTGCCGCGTATGTCCCACAGAGCGGAGTCGATACCCGACATCGCCTTGTAGGAGACGCCGCCGGTCTGGCGCTGGGTCCGCCAGGACAGGTCCCACCAGATGTCTTCGACTTCCATCGGGTCGCGCCCGACGACCATCTCACCCAGGTATTCGACCATCTTCGCGATGGCGGGCGCTACATCCCAGTCGGAGCAGTCGCCCCAGCCCACGACGCCCTCGTCGGTTTCGATCTTGACGAATGTCCATGGGCGGAACAGCGCGTCCACGAGGAACGGGGTGACTCGGGTGATCTTCACTGCGCACTCCTGACGGCCGGCGTGTATCGTGTGCCGCGCCGGTGTGCGCAGCATCTCTCCGGTTGCCGGGGGGATTGTAAACCCGGCAATGCGCGCACGGAACGGCGAGGAGGATAGCGGATGCTGGAGACCCGATCGCTCCCCGGGGAGCCGGACGCTGTGGCCCCGGACGGCTCCGAGATCCGGCTCCT
Organism: uncultured Dehalococcoidales bacterium; assembly: GCA_964471055.1. Lineage (GTDB taxonomy): Bacteria > Chloroflexota > Dehalococcoidia > Lucifugimonadales > Lucifugimonadaceae > CAYYFS01. The sequence goes on along the minus strand of CAYYFS010000050.1, from coordinate 9,123 downwards.
CAGCACCACCCTGCGGGGTGGAAGCATGGTGCATGCACGCCTCCGCCCGGGGGGCGTGACGCGTCCGGTCCGCCACAGGACGGTGGAGGAGATGTGGATGTGCATCGCGGGGTGCGGGCGCCTCTGGCGCGGCGCGGACGGAGACCGGGATGAGGTCTCGGACCTTCAGCCGGGCGTGAGCATCAGCATCCCGACGGGGACCGGCTTCCAATTCCGGTGCGACGGGCCGGAACCTCTGGATCTGGTGATCGCGACGATCCCGCCGTGGCCCGGGGATGACGAGGCTGAGCCTTGCCGCGGGCCGTGGACTGCAACCGTGTGAAGGGCCCGCTCCCCGGGCTTCTTCGTTCTTCGCCTGACGGCGGAGCCGGTTCCGGGTATTCTTTCTTCTGCACGGAAATGTCGCGATTCGTCCCACTCAGGTACGAAACCGTTGAGCGACCCGGCGAGGCTGGATGGATGAACAAGACGCAGCGTCTACAGGAGTGGTTCCAAGAGCGCCCGGCGTGGGATCACGCTTCCTACGGCGAGTACATGCACGTGGGCGCCAACCAGACCACGTTCCAAGTAGCGCTGCACGGGGAGCTCATCGGCCCGGAGACCGCGGTGCTGGACACCGCCTGCGCGGTCGGCGGCAACGCCCGCTGGCTCGCATCCCTTCACGGGTGCAGGGTGTGGGGCAACGACATCGACGAACCGGCGCTCCAGACGGCCCGTGAGCTGGCCGAGATCGAGGGCATTGCGCACCTGTGCACGTTCGTGAACGCCAGGGCCGACGATCTCGGTTTCGACGACGACATGTTCGACCTCGCGCTGTCAGCCGAAGGGGTGTTCGACGCGGGTGAGATCCGACGCGTCCTGAAGCCCGGCGGCAAGTTCGCCGTCACGATGTTCTCGTCCGATCCGGGGGCAACACCCGAGTCGCTTTCTGCTAGCTGGGACCTGGAGCTTGAACTGGCGCACGACGTCACGGCGCTCGCCTTCGCCTTCCACCGCGCCAAGGAGGAGGAGTCGCGACTGCTGGTGCAGGCCGGCATGCTCGGGGCGTCGGAAGTCGTCAGACTGCTGAATGAGACGGTCACGCCGTACGCCTCGCACGGCGGACGGCATCTTCTGATGCGCCTCCGCAAGCCGGGCGGCTAGTGCCCTCGGATCAATGCCCGAACGTTATGCTGTCGATCCCCACGTAGAGCGGTCCCGGCGCGTCAAACGCCTCGATGCGGACGCTCTGGAAAAGGCCTGGAGCCCAGGCGGATTCCGGCACGTCAAGAGCAAACCCCTGCCACCAGGCGCCGCCTTCCACGTCCACATCGCCTACCGCTGACCCGTTCACGCTGACGCGGACTCGAGAATCCTCCGTGGTCATCACGCGGAGACTCAATTGGTCCGCGGAGGCCGTGTCCACCGGAAGCGCTATCTCAGCCGAGGGCTCGACGGTCCAGTTCCACGACGCAACACCGTCGGTCTCGTCCCACCGGAAGCCACTTCCACCGTACTCGTCTACGACGCCCGTGCCGAAATCGAATCCATCCGACAGGTGCGAAATCGTCATCCGGTCAAGGGCGACACGGAGCCCGTCGTCATGCTGGGCCGCTTCGAGCCGCACGTTCTGCGCCGGGGCGTCACGCCACACCGATGGCAGAACGAAGAAGGACAGATCCTGCCACTGGAAGCCGCGGCCGACGCTCAGTTCGCCTACGTGCAACCCGTTCACCCACAGCGACAGGACGTTGGCCACTGAAGACATCACACGCAGGCCGATTCGCACCAGCCCTGAGGCTTCGATGGGCAACTCCAGCTCGGCAGATGCTCTGTTGACCCAGCTCCAGCTTGTGCCATCTCCACCCGGTTCGTTCTGCCGGAAGCCACTTGCTTGATACAACGCCAGCGATTCGCTTCCGAAGTCGATCTCATCCACCCACCGCAGGTTCGAGGGCTCGAGGGTGTCGATGCCCACGTGGAGGTCTTGCCCGGCTGTCGCAGACTCGATTCGGAGGGTCTGCGTCGGCCCTTCCCGCCACGCGGATTCCGGGACCGGCACGGCGGCGTCCTGCCACTCGAAACCGCCGAACACCACGAGGCGGCCCATCTCCGCACCGTTCACCAGCACCTTCACTCGGGCGTCGTCTGCAGCTGTCAAACGCAACCGGAACTCCCGATCGCCGGAGGTGTCGAGCGGCAATTCGAGTGAGGCAGACGGGCCGTCCATCCACATCCAGTTGACCTCGCTTTCGCGCGTGGTCCCGGAGAAACCCTCTGCTTGATAGAGGCTCAGGTTGGACCGACCGAAGTCGACGCGGTCGACCGCGGGCACTTCGGAGATGGTGATCCGGTCCACGGCAACGTGGTGGCCATCCTGCTCCAGCGAGGCTTCAAGGCGGATCGCCTGAGCCGGTTCGTCGCGCCAGACCGCCCCCCGCACGTACACCGCGCTCTCACGCCAGCGGTGGTCCCCCTGGACGGCGACCTCTCCGATCGCAACGTCGTTGACGTAGATCTGAACGTCCTGTTCGACCGCCGACATGAGCCGGAGAAGGATGCGCCGGTCTCCGGCACCGTAGAGCGGCACCTCCAGCGACGCGTCCGGCGCTTCTGCCCAGTTCCACGTCACCCCGGCGTCGCGTTCGGCCCCGCCAAAACCCTCCGCTTCGTAAAGCGAAAGAGAGACGCTGCCGAAGTCGATGTCCGTCTCCGATTCCACAGGCAGGAAGGCCGCTTCGGAAAAGGCGACGTACCTGCCGGCGTCCGGCTGTCTCGCCTCGAAAGCGACATCCTGATACAGGCCCGGCTTCCACGCCCCTCGCGGCACGTAGACCGCTGCCTCCTGCCAGTGGAACCCTCCGGGAAGCTCGATCCGGCCGACATCGACCTCGTTGACCCGCACGGTGAGCGTGTTGGGGACGGCCGACGCGAGGCGCAGACGGATCTGACCGTTGCCCTCGATGTCGAGGGGCAGGCTGAGTTCCGCCCGCGGTGCGGTCATCCAGTTCCAGGTCTCCCGGCCATCCGACTCATTCCACCGGAAACCTTCCGATCGGTACAGGAACAGGTCTTCGGTGCCGAAGTCGAGCAGTGACATGGCCGGTTCGGGTGGGCACGGGTGCTCAAGCTGGTCCAAACCGCGCAGAACGGCCGAATCTCGGTTGGCACACGCGGTCATGTGCCCCGTGTCCGCGTTCCACCTCAGAACGATGTCGCCCGAATGGGAAACCGGGGTGGAACGGCCCACTTCGCGCTCCCACCCGGCGTCCGTCACGTCAAGACCCGGCACGTCGCCATCCCGCAGATAGCCGTAGGCACGGTCCAGCGCCACGCCCAGGTAATCGCCGAACACGATCCAACCGTGTTCTCTGACGGGGACGCCATAGGCGACGACGGAGGCGCCCGCCGCGGGCTGACCGAGCGAATCCTTCGTAGCCTCGATCACGTCACGTCCCGCCGCACCGACCTGCTGAAACCTGACCCGGGGCACCACACCGGCGCTGAGGAGCACGATCAGGTACACCCCGAGCAGCGCGACCACCGCCCGCGACGGGCTGCGTAGCGCGAGACCAATGAGCACGCTCCACACGGCGACAGCCCAGTACATGTAGCGTCCGAACTCGAAGTTGGGGCCGAGCTGGAAGACCGCAATCGCCGGGAGGAGGACAACCGCGACGGCCAGGATGAACCCACAGGCCAGCCGGGGGCGCGACAGGACAAGGAAGACAACGGCGGTACAGACAATGACGCTGGCACCCCAGATGGCGATCGGCAGACCCTCGGGGAAGTACCACCCCGTGACGCCCCCCGGAAGCGGGTAGGCGAGGGCGGCCCACGGCTTCAGGAACCACCCGGTAACGTCGGGCGTCCATGTGGTCCCGATGCCCGGACCGCCCAGCGCGACCCACCGGTAGACGACATAGGCGGCAAGCACGGCCCAGTGCCACCCCGATTCCCTGAGTGGGCGGCGCTTCCATAGAAGGTAGGCGGTCAGCAGCAAAGGCAGCGTGACCGCGAACTCTTTCGAGAGCAGCGCTGCGGCGAACGCGAGGACCGAAAGTCCGGGCCGGCCCCGAAGGAAAATGAGGACGCTTGCGAGGAGGAACGTGCCCGCCAGCAGGTCGTAGCGGCCGCTTATCCAGCCAACCGGCTCGGTGTGGACCGGATGGAAACCGAACACGAGCGCCGCAGCTATCGCAGCCAGAGCGCCGAACGGTCGCCTGAGTACGGCGGCGATCAGGACGGCGTTCAAGGCATGCAGGCCGATGCTCGTCAGATGCCAGGCGCCGGCGCGGTCTGCGCCGAACAGCATCTGGTCGACGTAGAAGGTCAGCGGGGGGAGGGGCCGCAGGAACGGCGCGACATCGTCCACACGGGTCGGGAGGAAGTAATCCCGCAGGTTCCAGAGATGCCAGCGGTCCGGCGATAGCAGGACGGAGACGTAGTCGTCCTGGACCAGCCCGTTGCGAATCGCCGGTATCCACGCGGCGAAGACGACGGCGAAGATCGCCGCGTACAGGCCCAGGGTCCGCA
>CAYYFS010000050.1:2748-4508 GCA_964471055.1 uncultured Dehalococcoidales bacterium | reverse complement strand
CTCCGGGGCGAAACGTAGTCTAGCGGGAGATGCCGTCTGAGAACATGGCCGGAATCCGGCGCGAACCGCCCGCACGGGCCCGACCATGTGCTCTCAGGCCCTGCCCCAGGCCACGCCGGCCCGCTCCGCAGCTGCTCGCATCGCGTCCGCGGCCGCCGGTACCTCGTCGACCGTCAGGTGCTCTATCAGGACGTGTGCCTTCGGGCAGGCCTTCTGCATCGACTGCAGAAAATACTCCTGGTCCAGCATCCCTTCACCCAGGGGGGCCTCCTCCATGTGCGGGAGCAACCCGTCGACGAGCCGGAAGTCCTTGGCGTGGGCACCGATGGTCACCGGGCCGAGCAAACCAAACCATTCGTCCATCAGCGCTCTGGAACCGTAGGCGTCGTCCAGGCTCCCGACGTAGTTGACCGGGTCCATGTTGAAGCCGAGCGCCTTCGAATCCACGGCGTCGAAGAATTCCTTTGTGCGTTTGGCCGAGTGCAGCGGCGAGACGACCGCAGCCTCCACGGCCAACCTCACACCTTCGTTCTGGGCTACCCGGCATATGTCCTTCGCGCTGTCCACCAGACGGTCGAACACCTCGTCTGAGCGGTTGTCGGGGTGCGGGAGCCACGCCCCGGCAGGGTTGAGGCTGCCCGGCCGAAAATACGTGTTGTCCGCTCCCAGCCTGCCGGTCAGGTTGCACGTTCGCTTTGCGAACTTGATCGCGGCCGCTCGCTCCTTCTCATCCGGGCTCACCAGCGCGCCGCCGTAGCGGCCCACGGTCTGCCCGATGGCGAGGCCGCTATCACGGATCATGCCCGTCACACGGTCCACATCCCGCTTGCTAACGTTCTCCGGGTCCCTCACAGGGAGTTGGAACACCCCGAGACCAAGTTCCGTGACGCGCTCTACCACGTCGCCGTTTGCGGCGTTCCAGTTGCCAGCCACCATGCCGGCCGCACCCAGGAGCATGTTCCGTACCTCGTCTTCACCAAGTAGCTATGTGCCAGACGCAGTCATGCGAGCGGTTCCGCGCACGCTTCCGCGTCAATCTCAGGGAGCGCGACAGGGACGCTCATCAACCGGTCAGGGTAACGGTCCCGCGTTGCCCTCGCCCGGCTGAGGGTACGGATGTGCAGTTGGCGCGTCAACGAGGGACCGCGGTTCTTTTCATCGCGTTTCCGGCCCGGAGCACTCCGGCACCCCGCCGGCTCACGCGCTGGGCCGGCACACTAGCGAGGGGTCAGGCAGAGCCTGCATGGGCTGCGGTTGCCGTAGCGGTGGTGCTCGCAGCGGCAGCCCTTGGGCGGCGCGGTGCATCTGCTGCGATCCCGCGAGCTGTAGCACCCGCTGCCTCTGGACAGATGGCGCAATCTGCATCATCCTCTTTACAGAGGAATCACTTCATAACGCTCCAGGTTGCGTGCAATGACGAACGACGAAGAAACGATGGCGGTGGGCGAGGTTGCCCGGCGGGCGGGCGTAAGCACCGCGACCGTCAACTTCTACGTGCGGGAGGGGTTGTTGCCGCGGCCGCGGAAGACGGCCCGCACACGCGCCGAGTACCCGGCCTCAACGGTGGCCCGCATCGGACGGGTCCGAAGCCTCCAATCGAAGGGGATGCCGCTGCGCCTGATCCGCCTTGTCCTGGACAGCACGGACCTCGGGGCGACACTCGGCCTCGAACAGGACCAACGCGGCGAAGCCCGGCGCCAGACCCCCGCCCGCGTCACCGGGGTGGAAGCCTATCTTCGGGAGACGGGGCTCCGGGAGTC
>CAYYFS010000050.1:0-2648 GCA_964471055.1 uncultured Dehalococcoidales bacterium | reverse complement strand
CGGGATCAGGCGGTGAGCCCGCTCGGCATGTCGTACGGGGAAGAAGGCGTCCTTCGCGCCCCAGATCACCAGGGTAGGAGCCTCGATGCCGGAAAGCAGTTCGTCCGAGAGCAGCAGGGCCTGTCCGAACGGCGATCCCACTCGCGCAGCGCCGGCGTGCAGGGCGAGCCTGTGGCCGTCCGCCCTCGTCACATCGAACGCGTACTGCTTCATGAACTCCGCGTCCGGCTGATCGGGCCTCGCCACCTCGGCCGTCTCGAAACCCCTGTCCATCACGAACCTCATCGGACGCGTCAGGAGCCGGCCGATCAGAGGCAGCGCCATCAGGCGGAACGCCCAGGGCAGCTCTCTGCCCAGACCTACGGAATCGATCATGGCCAGCCGCCGGACGCGCTTGGGATGCGCTGTCGCAAGTGCGATCGCGGCATAGCCCCCGAGGGAAAGACCTGCGATGTCTGCCCGTTCGACATCCAGAGCGCCCATGAACCCGGCGAGGTACCCGCTTGCGAACTCATACATCGAGGTCTGGAGGACCGACCGGCTGGACAACCCGAACACGGGGTGGTCCGGCGCTATGACCCGGCGCTGCGTCGCGAGCGCGGCAATCTGCCGGTACCAGACGGCGCTTCCCGCCCCCGCCCCGTGCAACAGCAGGATCGGCGGCAGCGCGCTGTTCTCGCCGGTGGGTGGCGGACTGTAGTCCAGGTAGTGGACGGAGTGGGGCCCCACGTCGACGAACCCACCACGGTACTCCAGGCCGGCGCGGGCAAGCAGCGCCTCCATGCTTCGCCGGATGCGCCCGTTCTCTGGTGATTCCCCGGGGGTAGCGCCTGATGCTTCTTGAGCTTGCTTCACTCAATCCTCCAGTTGCGATATGGAGGAGATTATATGTACGGACTACAAACGGGCCCTTCGTGATCGCAGGTACTGAGTCTGACGCAACGAGTCGTCCGATAGTTACGAAGGGAAGGCGCGCGAATAGAATGGCGAGCGATGGTTGAGCACGCCGGATACCCCGAAACACCCGACGCGGCTGGAGAATCTGCGTCGGAAGACACCGGCTCCCCCAGAGAAGCCTGGGAGAGCCGCGACCTGCAGCAGCTAGCGGAAGAACTGCTGGAATTCCCGCGCGTCCGGGAGATGCTGGCCGGTCAGACCCGGTTCTTCCTCTCGCGACAGCTTGCTCTCGAGATCCAGGCCCAGACGTATCCCGAGGACGTCGAGCGCCTGCAATCCGAGACCGCAGAGGCCCGGTCCATGCTCGATGCCGTGGGGGACATCGGCCTCACGGGCACGGCCGACCTCCGGCCGCTCCTCCAGCGGGCGTCCCTCGACGGCACTCTCAGCGGCAAAGATCTGGTCTCCGTCGCGAACACCGTCAGCTCCCTGTGGGAGGCCCAGAGGGTCGTGCTGTCAGTCCGCGGTCAGATACCCCGGCTGACCGCGCTCGCCGAAGAGATCGCCGATCTCAGGTGGCTGCGCGAGCGCATATTCCAGGCTATTTCGGACAGGGGCGACGTGCTGGACAGCGCAACCCACCGCCTGGGACCGCTCCGGAAGCGGGTCGCTACGACGTACAACCGGCTCGTGCGGAGGCTGGAGCGTTCGATCACCCGGCCCGGCACCCGCGCAGCGCTGCAATCATCCGCCGTCGCGACGCGGGGAGACCGCCTGGTACTCGAGGTCAAGGTGGAGCAGCGGAAAGCCGTACCGGGCATCGTGCATGACGTTTCGCAAACCGGCGCCACTCTATTTGTTGAACCCTTCGAAGCCGTCGACCTGTGCAACGAATGGCGCGAGACCGGGGCGGAGGCAATACGAGAAGAGGAGAGAGTCCTGCGAAGGCTATCCCACGTGGTCGGCGGGCAGAGCGACGCATTGAGCGGGTCGCTTGACGCCGCTGCAGCGCTGGACCTCATTGCCGCCCGCGCCCGGCTTGCCCGCTCGATGGACGCGGAGCGCGTGGCCATGACCGACCCGGCCGGGCCCGCAGGCCTTCGACTCGTATCGGCGCGGCACCCCCTGCTCGGCGAGGAGGTGGTACCGATCACGGTGTCAATCGGCCCCGACTTCCGGGCGCTGGTGATCACCGGCCCAAACACGGGCGGTAAAACGGTGGCTCTGAAGACTATGGGGTTGCTGGTACTGATGCACCAGGCCGGATTGCAGATACCAGCCGCCTCAGGGTCGTCCCTGTCGGTCTTTGACAAGGTGTTCGCCGACATAGGGGACGCGCAGAGCATAGACCGGTCCGTGTCCACGTTCTCATCCCACTTCGGCAACGTGGTCCGCGTTCTGAATGAAGCGGGGCCGCGCTCGCTCGTGCTGCTGGACGAGCTGGGCACCGGTACCGACCCGGAAGAGGGTTCGGCGCTCGCGCGGGCGGTCCTGACCCGTTTGGCGGATCGAGGAATCGCGGCGGCGATCACAACGCACCACCGGGCCGTTGCTGAGTACGCAAGCGGGACCGACGGGTTGGAAAACGTCAGCGTGGAGCTGGACTCGAAGACGATGCTCCCCACGTACCACTTCGTCATGGGGATGCCCGGCCGCAGCTATGCCATGGCCGTGGCGAAGAACCTGGGTCTGCCGGACTCGCTCCTGGATCACGCCTACTCGATGCTCGATTCGCGCCGTCTCGGTGCCGA
>CAYYFS010000049.1:0-13030 GCA_964471055.1 uncultured Dehalococcoidales bacterium | reverse complement strand
GGGTGTCTCGCAGCCGTCTTCGATGGAGAGCGCGTCCATCTCCGCGCGCAGCGCAACCGTCTTGTCCCGCCCGGGTGCACCGCCGCGAAGCACGCCCACCACGCCCGTCTTGCCGACGCCGGTGCGAACCTCGATGCCCAGTGATTCCAGCTCGCTCGCGCACATCGCCGCGGTGCGGAACTCCTGGAACCGCATCTCCGGGTGGCGGTGCAGGTCCTCCCGGATCTCCATCACCCGGGGAGATACCGCTTCCGCCTCCCGCCTCACCAACTCTGCCAGGGATTCGCTCTCGGCCATCACGGACTCTCTTTCTCCACTGTGCAGCGAAATGTACTACGGGCCGCGCTTCCCTGGTACGACTTCCACGGCGGAGTAGGATGGTGACTGGCGCCGCACCAAGCGGCGCCGCAGTGCGACGAAAGGAAATTGGAGCAGGAGAGCCGGTGATCCACGAAGGATTCGAATGCGAGTTCTACTTCATACGCCACGGCGAATCGAAGTCAAACGCTACGCCAGGCATTGCGGCCGGGGAGAACTTCGACGCCGCCATGACGGCCAGGGGCTATGCCCAGGCGCTGGCCCTGGGCGAACGCCTTCGCGCAGAAGGGATTACCTTCGACAGGGTCTACAGTTCGACGCTTCAGCGGGCTTCGGAAACGGCGGTCACGATGCTGGCCGCCATGAACACCGCGGACATCGAACCCATTCTCGTTCAAGACATTATCGAGCAGCAGATCCCCGCCTGGCGCGGGAAACTCGCCGTGGACGTCAAAACCCCGGAGGTGCAACTACTCCACGCTTCAAAAGGCAGGTGGTTCGTCCCCGCCGACGGAGAATCGGAGAGGGCGGTCGAACGCCGATTCTCAAATTGGTTGGAGGACGAGGTCCTCTACAACCCGGAGATCGGGGGACAGCCCGGCTCACACCGAATCGCCATCGTGAACCACGGGACTGCCCTGAGATGCCTCTTTCACTACATCCTCGGCTTCGACGACGTATACATCCGTCGGCTGTGGCTCGACAACTGCTCGATCACACGGTTCCTGTTCACGTCCACCGGTTGGTGGCCCATCACGATCAACGACGCATCGCACATTCTCGGCGTGGGCGGGATGGTCCCGGAGACCACGGGCGCAGAACCGACGCCCTGAGCCGTGGTTCCCGTCACCTTTGCCTTCACAGGGGGGCCGCGGCAACGGCCTCGGCTGATGCGCGGTTCCCTAACCCCGGCGCGTTAGTCCAGCAGCAATGGCCGCAAGTCCGCCACGTGGGCGATCTGGTAGTCGGCCGGTTCCAGCTCCCCGGGCCACTCCCGGTTATGTGGCAACCAGGCCGAGGCCATCCCCGCCCGTTGCGCGCCCAGGATGTCGGTGTGCGGGGTATCGCCGACGAACAGGGTCTCCCCCGCCGTCGTGCCCAGACAGCGGAGTCCCTCGATGAAGACACCGGTGTCAGGCTTGTCCGCACCGAAGAGCCTGCTGGCGATGACAAACGGTGCGATGCCCTCAAGGCCCGCCACGGCGACCTTGTCGAGTTGGCGGTGATCCCCGTTCGTTACTATCCCCCACGGAACGCCCGCGTCCGAGAGCTCTGCCAGGAACTGGCCCACTCCTTCTATCAGCCGCATCCCTGCCACGAGCTCATCCCAGAAGAACTCGAGCAGTTCGTCGACGGAACGGTCGATGTCCGGCCACAGCCCGAGCACCTTCGCGAAGAGCGGGCCTTTGGGCGCGTTGCCCCACGCATCCAGGTCCAGAAGTGTCCGGTACACGTCCTCCGGCGAATGCGACGCGCCTACGCAAGTGAATGTCTCGTAGAAGCGCTCCGTGAACCGTCGGAATGCAGCCCGCCTGTCCACGAGGGTGTCGTCCAGATCGAACAGCGCTCCTCGGAAGCGCCGCCCGAGGGCTGCTGCGTCAGACATCGGCAGGTGCACCGTCATCGGCGTCCCAGGCACCCCGGTACTGGTCGATGGTCTCGTACGGCCGGCTGGCGATTACATCTTCGTCCAGGTCGATGCCCAGACCCGGCGCGGTCGGTAGTTCGAAGTAGCCGTCGACGATCTTGAGCGGATCCTTCTGCACCCGGTCGTGCCACGGCATGTCCCGGGCCGTTTCCAGGATGGAGAAGTTCGGAATCGCCGCGGCAATCTGCACACTCGCCGCGCACGCCACTGGTCCATTCGGATTGTGGGGCGCGACCTGCACGTGTTCGATCTCCGCCATCGAGGCGATGCGCCGGATCTCCGAGATGCCCCCGCAGTGGCAGATGTCCGGCTGGATTATGTCCACGAGCGAGCGGGAAAGCAGCTCCCTGAAGCCCCACCTGAAGAAGAGCCGTTCGCCGGTCGCCAGCTCGGTCCTGAATCCCGCCTTGCGCACGAGGGCCAGCGCGTCCAGGTTCTCCGGCGGGCAAGGCTCCTCGAAGAACAGCAGGCCGAGATCCTCGATCGCCTCGATCTGCTTGATGGCCACGGGGGCCCGCGACCGGCCGTGGTTGTCGATCATGATGTCGATGTCCGGCCCCAGTTCGTTCCGCATGCCGCTGATCTTCTCGCGCAGGGCGGCCGGTATGTCCTTCTCCCGCACCAGGTTCTCGTCGCGAACCCAGCCGCTCGTCTTGAACGCCGCAAAGCCCTGGCTGACCACTTCTTTCGCTGTCGCTAGGTCATGGGCGTGCGTGTACGCACGGATCCGATCTCGCACCGGACCGCCCAGCAGCTTGTAGACGGGCTGGCCGTAGGCCTTGCCCGTGATGTCCCACAGGGCCTGGTCGATGGCGCTGAGCGCCGATCCGATCACGACACCGCCCCGCCAGAACCCGTGCCGGTACATCACCTGCCATAACTTCTCGATCTGGGTCGGATCCTTGCCTTCAATGCGCTCCGCGAGATGGTGTATTGCGGCATCAACGGCCAGCTCGTGCCGTTCCGTCGTCCCTTCGCCCCATCCATGCACGCCCTCATCGGTGAGGATCTTGACGAGCACCCAGTTGCGCCGCACACCGTGGACGATGAATGTCTTGACTTCTGTGATCTTCAATGCAGGCTCCTGTCGTGGCACCGCGCCGACGGAGGCGCGGCAATCCGAGTTCCGGTCGCACCCGGGGATTGTAGTCGCGCTGCGTCGGGCGTGTGCCGGCCGGGCCGCCTACACGCGTGGGATCACGGAGTCGGCGAACAACCGCATTGAACGGAGCTCCTCACCGAACGGGAACACCGCCATGATCTGCGTGACCCCCAGGTCTGCGTACTGTCGAATGAGGTCTGCCGCCGCGTCCGACGTGCCGATGAACGCCCTGACCCGCTTCGCGCGGTACTCCTGCGCCGTCAGGCCGCCGGCCCCGGCCGCCCGCTTCACAACGTCCTCCACTTCCGCGTCCGTCCGCCCCAGCACGAACGTCATGAAGTGCGTCTTGCGGATGCGGTCGAAGTCGGCATCTTCCTCCTCGCAGATGGCTTCCAGTCTCGCCAGCGTTTCGGCATACGCCGCGGGAGACGGCGAGCCGCCCATATTCACCACGTCCGCGTAGCGAGCCATGGCGCGCAACATGCGGGGCTTCGAGCCGCCTATCAGGATCGGCGGATGGGGCTTCTGTACCGGCTTGGGAGCAGCCACTGCGTCCACGACTGAGTGGTACCTGCCCTCGAAGGTCGTCCGTGGCTGTGTCCACAGGCGGACGATGATCTCTATCCCTTCCAGGAATCGGTCCACCCGTTCGCCCGGGCTCGGGAATGGGATGCCGTAGGCGCGGTACTCGACGTCCTTCCAGCCCGCGCCAACCCCGAACTCCAGCCTCCCGTCGGAAATCATGTCCAGGCTGGCGGCGATCTTGGCCAGCACTGCCGGATTCCTGTACGACATGCACGTCACGAGCGATCCCAGCCGCACGTCCGCCACTTCCACTGCCAGCGCGGTCAGGAGGGTCCAGCAATCCAGGCAGTTCGTGTCGGGCTCGCCGTCGTTGAGCATGAAGTGGTCGGATGCCCAGATGGACGTGAACCCGTGGGCGCGGCACTCGTGTCCCAGCGCGGCCACCCGGTCGTACGTGAACCCGAAGGCAGGCTCTATCTGCAAACCGAAATCGACCATCAGCTCCAGGTCTCCACATGGCGCCTCCCCGGGGTTCTTCGCAGGGCCGGTCCCGAAGCGCGCTCCGCCCCGGGTTGACGCGGTCGTCTAGTATATGGGCCGGCAATTGCATGGCCGCCGGACGCCGCATCGGGAGGAAGCCGTCTGGCCCATGCCCGGGCACACAGGGGAGATACACATCGATGCACAAAGTCGCTTTTCTCGGATACACGGATGAGAGCGAAGCAGAACGTTTGCGACAGAAGGCGCCCGGCGGCATGGAGGTCGTCGCATTGCGCGAGGACGCCAGCGAGGAAGAGGTCGCTGCCGCCTTGCAGGAAGCGGAGGTCATCATCCCCTGGCGGATACGCCCGACCCCGGAGCAGGCGCGCCGTGCGCCGAAACTCAAGCTCGTCCAGGCGCTCAGTGCAGGCGTCGACTACCTCCCCGTGGCGGAACTCGCGGAGATGGGCATTCCCGTGGCCAACAACGGCGGAGGCAACGCCGTAGCGGTGGCCGAAATCGCAGTGTGGCTCATGATCAGCCGGTACCGGGACGCGCCCCGGCAGCTACAGCAGCTTCGCGAGGGCAGGTACCACGAGGGCTTCTTCGAGCGCTGGAACGAGTTCAACGAGTTGACCGGCAAGCAGGTAGGGATCATCGGCTTCGGGCCCATCGGGTACGCCGTCGCCAGGCGGCTCGTGGGCTGGGAATGCGAAGTCGTGTACTACGACGTCCTGCCCATGTCCGAGGAACGCGAGCGGGCGGCCAATGTGACGCGCATGGAGTTCGATGAACTGCTAGAGACCTCCGACATCGTGACGATGCACCTCCCGTTCACCGATCGGACGCGCGGCCTGATCGGCGGACGTGAGTTAGGCCTCATGAAAGAGACGGCGATGATCGTCAATACCAGCCGGGGTGGCGTCATCGACGAAAAGGCCCTCATCGAGGCCCTTCAGTCAGGGACGATCGCGGGTGCAGCGCTGGACGTAACGGAGATCGAGCCGATCGAGATGGACAACCCGCTTCTCACCCTCGATAACGTCGTCCTGTTGCCACACTTCGCCGGCGGCTCGGTAGAGGCGCGAGAGAAATCTCTGGACTTCGCGATCCAGAACGCCGCCCGTCTGGCGGCCGGAAACGAGCCCGAGGCAATAGTCACCATCTAGACTTCGGCGCGCGACGCACGAACGGGGATTCATGGCTCAGTACAAACTCGTACTCCTCGGAAGCAGAGAAGGCTGGGAGCTGGAACGTCTCATAGAGAGAGCGCCCGCGGGCCTGGAAGTGGGTTCCGTAGGCCCCGACGCGAATGACGCTGAGGTCAGGGCTGCGATTCGGGACGCAGATATGGTGGTGGCGTGGCGCGTGCAGCCGACGGCGAAAACGCTACGAACTGCGAAACGGCTGAAGCTGGTCCAGAGTCTCGGGGCGGGAGTCGACCTCAGTTGGGTCTCCAGACTGGCCGAACTAGGGGTCCCGGTGGCCAACAACGGAGGCGCCAACTCGGTGGCCGTCGCCGAGCATGCAATCATGCTGATGATTGCCCTCGGACGCGGACTCGAATCCCAGATGCTGCAGGTTCGGGCCGGGCAGTACAGGAAAGGCCTGTTCGAACGCTGGGACCAGACCCACGAGATAGCCGGCAGGCGCGTAGGCATTGTGGGACTGGGCCACATAGGGTTCAACGTCGCGAGACGCCTCTCCGGTTGGCGCGCTGACATCGTTTACCACGACATTGCGACCATGCCGCCCGAGCGTGAACAGGCAGCGAACGCGACGCGCGTGGGATTGGACGAGCTTCTTCGGACGTCTGACATAGTCACGCTCCACACACCGCTGACTCCCGCCAGCCGTGGGATGATCGGGCAGCGCGAATTGAACCTGATGAAGAGGGATGCCCTGCTTGTGAACACCAGCCGGGGCCCAGTGATCGACGAGGCAGCGCTCATCGAAGCACTCCGGACGCGGCGTATCCGAGGCGCCGCGCTCGACGTGACTGAGGAGGAGCCGATCCCTGCCGGACACCCGCTGCTTGACCTCGAAAACGTGGTGCTCACGCCCCACGCGGCAATGCTCGCCGTCGAGTCACTCGAAAAGGCGTTTGATTTCGCCTTGCAGAACGCTGCCCGCCTGATGGCCGGAGACGAGCCTGAGGCGATAGTCACCCCGTAGACTCGCTCGGAGCCCCGCCCTTCGTCCCTGCCGCCCTTTTGGGTGTGAACACTACCTCCTACTGCGGGATTCCGACGTGTTCGCTGCCCTCTCCGTGTCTAGACTTGACAGCGTCGCGAGATTGGCAACGACCTGTTTTGGGTGCAGCACGCGCCCGCTCAGGCCGGAGGACCGCGCTGTGAACGAAGCCGACAGGTGGGTGTCGCTCCCCGGCGGCGGGGCTGCGATGAGACCTTCCATGCCGGATGGCACGCCGGACGCGGCCGATGGTGCCCCGCGGGTGCCGTGGGACGACAAGGTCAAGGTGCTACTGGTAGACGATCAACCCCTGTACCGTGATGTGGCCCGCGCGATGCTCGAGCAAGATGGCAGATTCGAGGTCGTGGGTGAGGCCTCGGACGGCGCACGGGCCGTGGAGAAGGTTGTCGAGTGCTCGCCGGACATCGTGCTGATGGACGTGAGCATGCCGGTCATGACCGGCATCGAGGCCACCCGCCGGATCAGGGCCAGGCACCCGGATCAGAACATCGTCCTCACGAGCATCAACGAAGAGAGCGCGTTCTCCGACATGGCTGAGAAGGCGGGTGCTCTCGCCTTCATCGCGAAGCGGAACCTGTCCACGAGCGCCCTCCACGGGGTGCTGGGCACAGACCCTCCGTCCAGCACCCTGCCGATGTCTGCGTAGTCCGGCCCCGGTCCTACGTGCGCACGTTCTGCGGGCGGTCCTCGAAGAACGCGACCACGTTGTCGACCACACCCTCGTTGAGCGCCTCGAGCCCTTCCGGGGTCATGTCCGCGACATGAGGCGTCAGCACCACGTGCTCGCACCGGGCGAGCGGGTGCCCCTCAGGCAGCGGTTCATCCTCGTACACGTCCAGCCCGGCTCCGCCCAGATGCCCGGAGTTCAGCCCGTCTACAAGCGCCGCGGTGTCGACCACCTCCCCGCGTGCCGCGTTCACCAGCAGTGCCCCCTCTTTCATCAACTCCAGTTCGCGCCTGCCGATCAGATGATGGCTGTCGTCCGTCAGCTTGACGTGGAGGCTAACGACATCGGAGCCGCGCAGCAGGTCGTCCAGCGGCACGTAGCGAACGCCCAACTTGTCGCCTCGCTCCGCGGAGGGATTGAACGTCCAGGCCAGCACGTCCATCCCGAGCGCGCGCCCGAGCCGCGCCATCTCGGCACCGACGTTGCCGGTTCCCACGACGCCCAGCGTCTTGCCCTGGAGGAATACGTTGTCCACCTTCTCCCATCGGCCCGCGCGCATGGCGGCCGTCTGGAACGCTGCGCGCTTGGCGGCCGCGAACATCAGGCCGAACGCGTGCTCTGCAACGAACGGCGGGGTCTTGTGAGGGATGTTCGATACGACGATGCCCATCTCTCGCGCCACTCCCAGGTCGACGGAATCCGTTCCGATCCCACACACCGTGATCATCTTCAGCTTGGGCAACTGGCGCAGGACGTCGCCGGGCCACTTGACCACGCTGCGCGAATTGATGAGCGCCGTGGCGTCCCTGGCCCGTTCGATCTTTTCTTCGTCGTTCGCGGGCCGGTTGTCGTACAGGCGCACATCTCCGTGGGCCTCGAGCCGGTCGAGTTCGGGCGAGCCCTGGCACTGCGGTGGGTCATCGCCGGGTATGACGATCAGCGGTCGTTCACTCATCCTGCGGGGTCCCCCTGCTCCTGCTCGTGGGATTACGCCCCGGCCGTTTCCCGGAAGGCCGAAGGCGACCCGATTCTACCCCGCCGTTCACGTTCGCATCTGCGTGTACACTGCCGTCAGGAGCGATTCCTCACGTTCCTGCGGCATCCCACAATTGCCTTAGCGCAGGGCGGCCATGCGATATCTGGGCGGGCGGCTTCTGGCCGCCGTGCGGAGCCCGGTTGGAGCCGGGTTCTGGGCAGTCATACTCATCGGCGTCGGGATCCTCTTTCTGGGCGATTCGCTACTGCGCAGAGAGATCGTCTGGGGCGTGGAATCACAGCAGGAACGGGACGTCGCCCGTATCCATCTGGCGCTGCACCACGCCGATCTGGGTCTGACCGGCTCGGCGGGCACGGGCGAACTCGAGCAGACGGCTATATCGTCCGAGTTCAACGCTGCGTTCCGGAGAGCTCTGTTCGGGATGGACGCTGGCGGCGCAACCCTCTATTCCGTGGACGGCGCAGTCCTCTACTCGACCGACGATGCCCCGGTGCTCACCGGGGACGTGGCTGGCAGCGTTGATTTCGAGCGCGTGGCCGGAGGCCAGCCTGCTTCCCGTTCCACCAGGGCGGCGGTGCGGGACGAACGGGGCAGTCGCAGTACCAACCTAGTGGAGACGTACGGCCTGATCCGCGATCAGCCCCCGGGCGGGCGCGAGGCCGGCTCCCCGCTTGCCGTTGTGGCCGTCTGGACCGACGTGGGTGACCGCCTGCAGTCCGCCCGGGGTGCGGTCTGGTGGATCGTCGGAGTCTTCGTCAGCGGCCTGGTCGCCGTGCTTGCGCTCCTTCAGTGGGTGTCCCAGCGGAGCCGCTCGAGGCTCGAGGCGGCCAACGAGACTCTGCGGCAGCAGAACATCGAGGTCCGCGAATCGCGGGAGCGCATGCTGCGTGCTGATGAGGCGGCGAAGCAAGCGATAGCCGAAGAACTGCACGGAAACGTACAGACGAAGCTGTTCGCGGTCTGGATGAAGCTGGAGGCGCTGCGACCTCGGATACCGTCGGACCAGGAGGGACTGACGGAAGAGGTCGGTGCTCTCGCCGGGGAAGTAGATGCCATCCGCGAAGAGGACATCAGACAGCTCTCACACCGGCTGCACCCGGGAGTCCTCCGCATCAGCGCTCTTGCCGGCATCAGGTCTCTGCAGGACTTCTACGAGAAGTTGGTTCCCATCGACCTGCACGTCGGCGACGAGGCGGAAGCACTGGAACCAGCGGGCGATTCAGCCATCCCGCCCGCAGTACGGCTGGGCGTCTACCGGATCGCGGAGCTGGCCCTCGGCAACGTGGTCAAACACGCCCGGGCCTCCGTATGCACCATGAGATGGGACCACGTTCTCCCCGCAGGCGCCCTGAGGCTGGTCGTGGAAGATGATGGTGTCGGTTTCGTGGTCGACGGAGACGGGCCGAAAGGTCTCGGGCTCGTCATCATGAACGACTACGCCGATTCCATGGGTGGACAGGTGTCGATCACCTCTGCGCCTGCCAGCGGTACCCGCGTAGAGGCGACCATTCCTCTTGTTCCGGCCCCCTCGAACGATGCAGACGAGGTGTTCGAACGGCGGGACACGGGAGTCTCAGAGTAGAGTTTTCTGCTCCGCCGACACCTGAGGGCACGTACGAGCTAGCGCCCAGCTTCTTTGTGGCCTTTCTCAGTGGCCGCCCCACTCAAGACCGACTAGCCTGAGAAGGCGGAAGGGGAGAAATCGCGCCCGGAGGGCGAGGATGTACACGGTTCTGATTGTTGACGACCAGCAGTTGTTCAGGGACCTTGCGCGCAGCATGCTCCACTCGGTCGATGTCTTCGAGGTAGTCGGGGACGCGGTCGACGGGGAAGACGCTGTTGCGTTATACGAGAAACTGCGCCCTGATCTGGTGCTGATGGACGTGCAGATGGAACGAATGGACGGCCTGGAGGCCACGCGCCGCATCATCGAGAGGGACTCGCAGGCCAACGTGCTGCTCACCAGCATGAGCGGCGATCCGGCATACGCCCGCCTCGGCAAGGAAATGGGCGTGATGGCGTTCGTCCCGAAACGTGAGTTGCAGCCGAGCGCTATCAAGAACATGCTTGATGAGCGCACAGGCGGCTTCACAGTGGCCGATCGCGCCGCGTAGACGCTCCACAAGTCACGCGGCCCAGAGAAGAAGCGCTCCCCTTCACGGGGAGCGCTTCGCGCGTTCGGTATCAGAGTCGGGCCGGACCGCCTAGCGCAGCTTGATCACTTTGAACGCTTCGGCATACTTGAGGCCCTTCTGCTCGCCCGTCCCGCCCTTCCACTCGCGCAGGCGCTCAGCGGCTTCTGGCGGGACCTGGCTCGCGTGTGCCTTGAGCGCCCTGATCGCCGTCTCCATGTCTTCGTCCGATATCTCGTTGAAGTGATCGCCGCGTTCCGGCCCCAGCATCACCCAGACTTCCCGGACTTTGTGCGGCTCGAGCCCTTCATCGAGCATCTCCGGGTACGTCAGGCGGTCCCGTGCCGTAGGAAACACTGCTGAGAGCGCTGCTTCGGCCGCGGCCTGATGATCCGGGTGTCCGATGTAGCTGTGGCTATTCAGGTCCCGATTCGGATTGGCGCAGACCACGATGTCCGGTCTGTGCCTGCGAATGGCGCGGGCGATGTCACGCCTCAATTCCAGGCTCGGAGTCAGGAACGAATCGGGATAATCCAGGAACTCCACGGCCTTGGTACCGAGGATACGCCCGGCTTCCAGTTGCTCCTGGTGCCTTATCTTCGCGATCTGCTCGGACGTGACCTCTGGATCGTCGGTGCCCTTCGAGCCGTCCGTGCATATGACGTGGACGACCTCCCATCCTTTGCGGCACCATCCGGCAACCGTGCCGGAGCAGCCCCATTCGGCGTCGTCCGGGTGTGCCACAACGACCATGGCGCGACTGTAGGGCGGGTCAGGGTTCTCACTGGTCATGTTTGCTTCCACCCATCGGGGAACGGTTCTTGGTGTTGCAAAGGGCGATGCCGGTCGTGGGTACGCCGTGTCCGCAGAACAAAACGCAGCCCCGGGGGACTGCGTCTCACCAACTCGATTCTATCACCGGAGCCGGCCCGGCCCCGGAGGACTCCCACCGTCCGGTTGCCCGGCCGAGGATCCTAGTCCAGCTTCGCTTCCAGTACGGCCTTCGCGCGCTTCGCGCGATACGCCCGGAGCCGGTCGCGCAGCTCGGGCCGTCCGGCGCCAAGGATGGCGATCGCCAGGAGTGCCGCGTTCGTTGTTCCGGCTGAGCCTATGGCCAGCGTGCCGACCGGTATCCCGGCTGGCATCTGCACGATCGAAAGCAGTGAATCGATACCCCCGAGCGCCGCGCTCTCGACCGGGATGCCCAGCACCGGCAACACCGTGTGACCCGCTATCACGCCGGCCAGATGTGCGGCGCCCCCCGCTGCGGCGATGATCACTTCGATCCCACGTTCTTCCGCCGTAGAGGCGTAGTCGCGGACCGCGTCCGGTGTGCGGTGAGCCGACATCACCTTGACTTCATGCGGAACGCCGAATTCGGCCAGGGTGTCGGGGGCTCTCCGCACCACGTCCCAGTCGGACGTGCTCCCCATGATCACAGCTACCAGCGGCTTGTCTCCCTCGGTCATGCTCACAGCCCGTACCTTTCTCTCTGCCGCTCCTGCTTTATCACTCGGTCGCGCCCGTGTGCGTACCCGCCGTTCGATCGGCCGGGCGCTTGAACGCCTCATGGTCGATGTCGCCCCGGCGGTCCGACCGGAGGCTCATGACTCCGTCATGCAGATCGTAGACGCAATCGGCCAGGTCGAGCAGCGTCCGGTCGTGCGTTGTGGCGACGATGGACATGCCTTCTTCGTCCACCATCCGCCTGAACAGCCCGAAGATCGCGGCCGCGTTGCTCGAATCCAGTTCTCCGGTTGGCTCGTCCGCCAGGATAACCGCAGGGCGCATCACGACGGACCGGGCGATAGCGATGCGTTGCTGCTCTCCGCCGGAAAGCTCGAAAGGCCGGTGCCTTGCACGCCTGAGCAGCCCCACCATGTCCAGCACTTCACCGGCGCGCTCAGCCCGTTCGCGGGCACCGATTCCGGCGATGCGCAGCGGGAGTTCGACGTTCTCGTACGCGGACAGCAGGGGCAACAGGGCGAACGACTGGAATACGAAGCCGAGTCGCCGCCGCCGCAGATGGGTCATCTCCCTCTCACCCGCGTCGGCCAGGTTCTTTCCTTCAAAGAACACCCGGCCGGAAGTCGGCTTGTCCAACCCGGCCAGCAGGTTCAGCAGCGTCGTCTTGCCGGATCCTGAGCGGCCCACGATCGCCACGAACTCCCCCTGCCACACCTGCAAGGAGACATCACGGACGGCGTGGACCGTTTCGCCCGCCAGGCGGAACGTCCTCCCGGCGGCCTGCGCGTCCACCACCGGCGCGGGCGCCGCTGGCACCGCCCCGGCGGAATCGCTGATCTCGGCCCGTTCAACCGCCCCGGACGGCATGGCTACTCCCCGCTCTCCAGGATCACTTTGCCTTCCTCCACGCTCAACCTGACACGCTGACCGATTGCGAGCTCGTCCAGGACGCCGCGCGGTATGTGCACGGAACCGCCGCTATCCACGAGCACGTACTCGTCCAGCGTCTCCGCTTCTCCGCCGATGCGGCGCTCCGAGCTCACCCTGCGTACAGCCTCGCTGCTCATCCTTCCGTCGCGAATCGAAACCGCCCGTCCCACGCTATGCGACACGGCGGCATCGTGCGTGACGATGACAATCGTGGTGCCGAGATCGCGGCACACGGTGTTCAGCAGGTCCAGCACGCGAGTGCCGGTTTCGTTGTCGAGTTCGCCGGTCGGCTCGTCGGCCAGCAGCAACGGGGGCTGGTTGGCGAGCGCCACGGCAATCGCCGCGCGCTGCTGCTCTCCGCCGGACAGCTCGATGGGCCTGTGCCCGGCACGAGGAGTGAGTTCCACCAGGTCCAGCAGCTCCATCGCGCGTGCCCGGCGCGCGGCGCTTGGCGCCCCGACCAGCAGCATAGGTAGCTCGACGTTCTCCAGGGCCGTCAGGTACGGGAACAGGTTGTGTGACGTCTGTTGCCAGATGAACCCCACCTCGT
>CAYYFS010000048.1:0-13326 GCA_964471055.1 uncultured Dehalococcoidales bacterium | reverse complement strand
GGAAGGCGGTGCCAGCAAGGCATCGGAGGCGGGCGTGGCGATCGTCGGCGGCCACACCGTGGTCGACAAGGAGCCAAAGTACGGCCTGTCGGTGGTGGGCATCATCAAGCCGGGCGCACAGGTCACGAACGGTGGGGCGAGGCCGGGCGACGTCCTGGTACTGACCAAGCCCATCGGCACGGGGATCATCACCACCGCGGGCAAGAACCAGCGTGCGCAACCGGACGTGATGGCCGGCGCCGTAGAAGTGATGCTGGAGCTGAATCGCGGCGCATCCGAGGCCATGGTCGCGGTGGGCGTGAACGCCTGCACTGACATCTCCGGCTTCGGGCTGCTCGGTCACCTGGGAGAGATGGTTGAGGCGAGCAACGTCACCGCCAGGGTGTCGCGCGACTCCGTGCCGGTCCTGGACGGCGCGCTCAACCTGCTGGCTGCGGGAATCGCGCCGGGTGGCACTCACAGAAACCTCGACTACATGACCGGGTCGGTTTCCTGGGACCAGTCGCTGACCGAGCAGGACCGCCTGCTGCTTTGCGACGCCCAGACATCGGGCGGCCTGCTCCTGTCGGCATCCCCCGACAGGGTGGGCGACTTGATCGACCGCCTGCGCGGCAACGGTGTCGCGCGATGCGCGATCGTGGGTGATGTGATCGAACGCGGCGACGCGGCCATTGAGGTAGCCAGATAGACTCGGCTCTCCTGCCCCGAAGCCGACGTGCGGCGGAGTCATCGGCGAGTCTCGGGGAACGGGCGCCCACGGCTCCGTGGTCGGACGCCTGGAGGTGAGAGCGATGGCCATCGACGCCAGCAATCGGGAGAACGACCGCTTCGGCTACAGCGTGTATGCCGTAGTCGCGTTCGCGCCGGAGGGCCTGACCAGGAAGGTCGACGCCTTGCGGCGGGGCATCGCGATGGAGCGCGTTGCCATCCCCGCGCATGTGACCGTCAAGGGCACGTTCTGCGACATCGACAGCCTGGACGGGTTGCGGAGCCTGATCGGGGACATCGCCGCGGGCACCCCTCCGGTAGAGATGCGGTTTGAAGCGCCCGATCCCGTGAGGTTCGAGGAGACGTTCGGCGTGCTCGAGATCCGGCCCAAGCAACTCCTGTCGGGGCTGAACGAGGCGCTATCGCGCGCGATAGACCCGATTTCGACCAATGCCTACTTTGACGGCCCGTTCTGGCCTCATCTGACTCTGTGCCAGGAGTGCTCGGCCGCGCAGATCGAACAGGCGAAGCAGCTGGCGGCGAAGCTGGAGCCGGGCACAGGGTTCACGTGTGGTGCCATAGACCTGATGGGCCGTGTCGGCACGGCGTATGGCGGGCGCTGGGAGTCGATCGAGCTTTTCCGCCTGCGCGGGTGAGCGCCCAGCCGCGGGCGCACACCGCACACGTCGTACACACCTGGACACACTTTGTCCCCATCCCATGAGCCTGCAGGCGCGTTTTACAGTTGCAGATGTTGACACTGCCCGGGGTGAGCGCGAGCATTTCAAAGTTTGGGCCGTTTTTCAGCGGGAGGCGCAGGAGCGGCAGGGCGATGCTGTTCAACGTTGCCGGACTGCTCAGGGACGATGTCGGCGCCACCCGGACCGAGTCGCTTGACGGCGAAACGGTCGAGACGGCCGACGGGGTGTTCGAGAATATCGCAGGCCCCGTAAGGATGCTGAGAACGGATAGCACGATTCTCGTTACCGCCGAGATTGCAGCGGAGACGACACAAACGTGCAGCCGGTGCCTTGAGCCCGCACGCGTGAGGCTTGAGGGACTGATCGAGGAGGAGTTCTACCCGGTCAACGCCGACCTCGGCGGCGGGGAGCGCGGTTCGCTGGACGAGCCGATCGACCCGCAGGATGCAGAGGCGGTAGCCATCGACGACGCGAACGTGCTGGACCTGTCGGAGGTGATTCGCCAGGCCCTGATTGCCGCTCTGCCGATGGCCCCGCTGTGCCGGCCGGATTGCGCCGGTATCTGCCCGGAATGCTCGGCGAACCGTAACAACCAGCCGTGTTCTTGCGACGAACAGGTCGTGAATACGCAGTTGAGCCCCCTTGCCAAACTACTCACGCGTGACGCAAACTAGGCCGATCTTCCCGGGGTCCGCCTTCGCAACGGCCTGACAACCCGGGTGGAGTAACCGGAAATATGCCACCACTTCCGAAGAAGAAGCACTCACGCGCTCGCAAGGGCGGACGCGCCGCTCATCACTTCCTCACTTCCCCCGGGCTTTCCCCGTGCGCGTGCTCGCGCGGCGTGGGCGTCCGGCCTCACCGGGTCTGCCCGGAGTGCGGCCACTACAAAGGGCGCACGATGCCGGGCAACTGGCCCTCTGAGGATCTGCTCGTCTCGCAGGCCGAGCAGACTGCGTAAGAGAAGCTCCACAAGCCAGAGGACGTTGACTTCCTATGCCAGATAACTCTTTCGACAAAACCGCCTTCCTCTTCCCCGGCCAGGGCTCTCAGGCCGTGGGCATGGGCAAGGACCTGTTTGAAGGCTCAAGAGCCGCCCGCGATGTGTTCGAGGAGATAGACGAAGCCCTGGGGCGGAAACTGAGCGACGTGATCTTCGACGGCCCCGAGGAGACTCTCAGGCGAACAGACAACGCGCAGCCCGCGATCGCGGCCGTTTCGCTCGCCTGCCTCAAGACCATCGAAGAGAACCTGGGCGAGATACCGAAGCCGGCCATGCTGGCTGGACACAGCCTGGGTGAGTACACGGCCCTTGCCGCGTCCGGAGTGCTCGGGATTGGCGACACGGCCCGGCTCGTGGTCGAGCGCGGGCGCCTGATGCAATTGGCGTGCGACGAGCGCCCCGGCGGAATGGCCGCCCTGATCGGCATCGACGAGCTCGCCGTCGAAGACGTGTGCCGTGAGACCGGCGCCACGATGGCGAACATCAACAGCGCCCAGCAGATCGTTATCAGCGGCAACCAGATGGATCTGGCCCAGGCAATCGACCTCGCGGCCGCCCGCGGCGCCAAGAAGTGCGTGCTCCTGAAGGTCGGCGGGGCTTTCCATTCCGGCCACATGGAGCCGGCCCGTGCGGACCTCACCTCTGCCATCGATTCCCTGACTTTCCGCGATCCCGCGGCGCCGATCATCGGCAATGTGTACGCCCGTCCTCTCCAGACCGGGGCGGAGCTGAAGGAAGAACTGGCCACTCAGCTCACATCGTGCGTGCAGTGGAACCGGACGGTCGAGTACATGACCGCGCAGGGCATCGAGCAGTTCGTGGAAATCGGCCCCGGCAAGGTTCTGACCGGTTTGATCCGGCGCGCCAACCGCGAGGCGAAGGTAGCCAACGTGAGCAACCTTGACTCCGCGACAAGCTTCGCCGCCTAAGACCCCGGACGTACTCCATCCATTGACCGCCGTGCCGGACCCGCGCGATCCTCACGCACCCAGAGCGGATTCCGCCGATGAGCGCTTGTGGGGGGCGGACGACCTGGATTCGCCGGACGATCAGCTGTCGGCCCTGGTCGAGGGGGAGTTCGTCGACGAGACGACGATGGCCGCGCCGACCGGAAGGCGTGCGGCACGGGCTGTGGCGGTGCAGGCCCTGTATGAGTCGGACGTTACGGGTCACCCGGGGGTGCCCGCCGTGGAACGGCTGGCCGATGAGGCCGGCCTGGAGGCCGACCTGGCCGAATTCGCTGCGGCGCTCGTACGCAGGGTCGAGGTCGACAGGGCGTCGCTGGACGCCCGTATTATCGAAGCAGCACAAGCATTCCCGGCCGACCAGATGGCCGCAGTGGACCGCAACATCCTGAGGGTAGCCCTGGTGGAACTGGAAGCCGATGCGGAGGTACCACCGAGCGTTGTCGTCAACGAGGCGGTCGAGGTGGCCAAGCTGTTCGGGTCCGAGAGCACTCCGAGATTCGTAAACGGAGTGCTGGGCTCGGTGCTACGATAGCGCCCGCGCTGCCGGGCACCGGCTAGGGGCAGTTCACGCGCAGCAACATAGTGAAATCGCCAATTCGATACATGGAGGCAGTCAATGGCGACAGTATTCGAGCGGGTTCGGGACATAGCTTCAGACAAGCTGAGCGTTGATCCCGACGACATCAAGCCGGAGTCCTCATTCACCGAGGATCTCGATGCCGATTCCCTGGATGTGGTGGAGCTGGTGATGGCCCTCGAAGAGGAGTTCAGCACCGACGATCAGCCCCTCGAGATTTCGGACGAAGAGGCTGAAGGCATCCAGACCGTCCAGAACGCCATAGACTTCCTCGGCGGCAAGGGCGTCACTGACTGACCTGCCCGTTTGCCGTTCCACCGGCGCCCAAACCGATATCTACGTGCATCGGGCCCGGGTCCCACAGGCGCGCCCCAGCGGTGTGATACCGTTGGGGCGTCCTGGACGTTGTGGAGATTGTCCGAGCCGGTATGCGCACGCCACCGTCGTCCGACATACCCTGGCCAACGGTAGAAGCCGTCGCAGAGCAAGTGCGCGCCTGCACGCTCTGCGGGTTAGCGGACGGAAGGACGACCGCCGTTCCGGGAGAAGGGTCGGCCGCGTCCGGATTCATGTTCATCGGCGAGGGGCCGGGCTTTCACGAGGACGTGCAGGGCCGGCCCTTTGTCGGTCGCGCCGGCGCCTTGCTCGATGAGCTTCTCGCAGGCGTCCCACTCCGCCGGGAGGATGTGTTCATCACCAATGTGGTGAAGTGCCGCCCCCCCGACAACCGCGACCCGCAGGCTGCGGAGGTAGCGGCCTGCTGGCCGTACCTCGAGGCCCAGATAGCGTTGGTCAGGCCGCGCGTGATCGTGCCGCTGGGGCGCCATTCTCTCGTCCGATTCTTCCCGGACGCCCGGATATCGGGTGACCACGGCCGCATCCTCAACTGGAGGGAGTACGTGGTATGCCCCCTCTACCATCCGGCGGCCGCCCTTCGATCACAAAACGTCCGGGCGACGCTGGAGGCAGACATGAGGCGGCTGCCCCAGGCGATGATTGCCGCGCTCGGCCAGGCTACGGCCCCGGCTGCGGAGGCCCCTCCTGCGCACGGTCCGCGACGGGAGCAGGGGAGCAGCGAACCTCCGAGCCCCTCACGCGGGGACGACCAGGGGCAGCTCGATCTCTTCTAGGCTCCCGGTCGACCTCGATACCAACCCTTCTTCGGGATCTGATCGTGCACGCCGGAGTGCAAGATGCCCGACACGATGCTAAAGGACACCATCTGTGCAGAACACGCCCGGTCAAGACAACTCTGAATCGACGCTGAGAATCGTGCCCCTGGGCGGGCTCGGCGAGGTCGGCAAGAACATGCTGATCCTCGAAACCGCCACGGACATCATCGTCATCGATGCCGGCGTCCTCTTCCCTGAGGAAGTGGACATGCCCGGCGTCGAAGTCGTCATCCCCAACATCGGCTATCTGCTCGACAGGGCCGAGAAGGTGCGGACCATCGTGATCACGCACGGGCACGAGGACCACATCGGCGCCCTGCCCTACGTGCTGCGAGATCTCGAGGTCCCCGTCTTTGCGCCGCGTTTCGCGATGGAGCTGATACGGAGAAGGCTGCGGGAGCACCGACTCCTGGAGAGCGCGGACCTGAACCTCGTGGCGGCCGGGGACCTGGTGCGGCTGGGCGATTTCGAGTTGCAGTGGTTCGACGTGTGCCACTCCATTCCGGATTGCCACGGGCTTGCCATCCGAACCCCTCTCGGCACCGTGATTCACAGCGGGGACTTCAAGGTCGACCAGGATCCGGTCGTCGGGTACCCGTCGGATTTCAGCCGCGTGTCTGAACTGGCCGCGGATGGCGCGTTGCTGCTGCTGTCAGATTCCACCTACGCAGAGGACGAAGGGTATTCAGGGTCGGATCGCGGCGTGGCCGAGAGTCTGTACCGGCTGATCGGCGAGGCCGAGGGCCGGGTGTTCGTGTCGAGCTTCGCCTCACAGGTAGCCCGCATCCAGATGGTGGCGGACGCGGCGGCAGCCCACGGACGGAAGCTGGCGCTGGTCGGCCGAAGCATGCTGAATACGTCCCGGATCGCACGGGAGCTGGGATTCCTGGATATCCCGAAGGACACGTTGATCACGGCGGCCGAGGCGGCAAGCCTCCCATCCAACCAGGTGATTGTGATGCTGACCGGAAGCCAGGGTGAATCGGGGTCAGCGCTGATGCGCATGGCGCGCGGGGAGAACCGAGAAGTCCACCTTGAGCCGGGCGATACGGTGATCATCTCCGCCTCACCAATCCCCGGCAACGAGATGGCAGTGTACGGCGCTATTGACAATCTGGTGCGGCTCGGGGCGCGCGTGCTCCACAGCCGCAACTCCCATTCCGAGAAGGTGCACGTCCATGGGCACGCACGGCGGGAGGAGCTGCGCATGATGATCAATCACGTGCGGCCCAGGTACTTCGTTCCTGTGCACGGAGATTATCGGATGCTGGCAGCACACGCGGACGTGGCGGTCGAGCAAGGGGTGGCTCACGAGGATGTGTTCGTTCTGACAGACGGAGACGTGCTGGAACTGCGCGCCGACGGCGGCGAGGTGGTAGACAAGGTCACGTCCGGGCACGTGTTCGTGCACGGCCTCGGGATCTGGGACGAATCCGGCAACGTGCTGGCCGAGCGCCGTTCTCTGGCGCATGACGGAATCGTGATGGTCGCCCTTGCTCGGGATGCCACTTCGGGTCGAGTTCTTGGCGCGCCGCAGGTCAGGTCCGCCGGGTTCGTACACACCGAGCAGGCGGACAAGCTCTTCCAGGATGCGATCGAGGACATGGGGGGCATCCTTGACCGTGCGCGATCTGAGCCTCTAGATTGGGATGAACTGGAACGGTCAGTCAGGGGCACCCTGGGGAAGTTTCTAATGAAGCGGACAAAACGCCGTCCCCTGATCATCCCGGTTCCCCTCGAAATCTAGGAGCCCGGCACCGGGCCTCAGCCACACCCAGGCACCCCGTGGCGCAGGCTCGATGCGGGATGGCGCGCACTGCGACGCGGTCACGATCCGGAGGATCAGCGCAAATGAGCCCGAGCAAGTCCGGATCCTCCGCGTTCGCGACCTCCGCCGGCAAACTCGCGACCTCGGCGGGCGTTGCAGCCCGGCGGTTCCTGCGGCTGTTGCTGGTCACTTCCTGGGGCCGTCTCTGCGCACTCGCCGCGTTGATCGCGGTGGTGCTGTTCTTCGCCGCCCGCGACGAGGTGCTCTCCACCCTGGGCTGGGGGGCGGTCCCGGTCTTCGCGTGGCTGGCCTACGCCCTGTTCCTGTTGACGGGCCTCCCTGAGCGGCTGGCAGCCCGGTGGCGCGTGGTTCTCGCGCTCTTCGCCGGTGCGTCGGCAGTGGTGGGCGGGCTCGGCATGGCCGAGGCCCCGTCAGATACCTTCGGCGCTTCTGCAGGCGGCCTCGTGGGCGCGGCGATCGCGCGCTACCCGATCGAATGGGATATGTCCGGCGGTACCGGACCCCAACTGACACTGGGGGCGATCCGCGTCGCCGGCGTGGTGTTGGTCGGTGCTGCCGTGATGTGGCCCGCGTACGCCGCGCTCGCAGCGCGAAGTATTGCAGGCGCGGCCGCGGCGGCATACGTGCTCGCGGTAGCGGCCGGACACGCCGGATGGAGGCGGGTTCAGGACTACCTGGAGGCGCGGAGAGCCCGCAGGGCGGTCGGAATCGACTCGTTCGACGCCGAATCGGTCCCCGGCCGGGTGCCGATCGTGACGACCGAATCCGGGGACGAGGATGCCGGTGCCGAAACGCTCCCCGCCGGGATGGCGCCGGGCGCGCCGGAGGGCGAGGCGAGGCCCGCCGACATAGCACCCCCGGACGAGCCGGCCGAGACCCTTGTGGCTTCGACGGACTTCGAGTGGACCCTCCCGCCCACAGGCTTGCTGGAGACTGCGCCGCTGCCCGGCGTACCGCAGGCCGAGATCGATGCAACCAGCCAGCTCATCGTCGACACGCTCGTGGAGCACGGCGTGGACGTGAGCATCGGCCAGGTCAAAACGGGGCCGACTGTCACGATGTACGGCATCGTGCCCGGGTATGGAGGTCGCAGGAGACCAGGAGGAAACGACGGCCCGGAAACGGAGGATGTCCCGCGCCCGCGGACCCGAGTGCGGGTGGACACGATCCTCGCCAGGGAGAGGGACCTGGCGCTTGCCCTGGCTTCGCCCAGCCTCCGGTTCGAGGCACCGGTGCCCGGCGAGTCACTCGTCGGGATCGAGGTGCCCAACTCCAAGCCTGCGTCCGTTGCGCTCCGATCCGTCATGGAGTCGATCGAGTTCGAGAAGTTCGCGGAAACGGCCGAGTTGCCCATCGCGCTGGGTATCGGTAGTGACGGCGAGCCGGTATGCGCAGATCTGTCGCGGATGCCGCACGTGCTCGTGGCGGGGGCGACGGGTTCGGGCAAGAGCGTGTGCATCAACGCCCTGCTGTCCGGCCTGCTGATGGTGCGAACGCCCGCCGACCTGCGGCTGCTGCTGATCGACCCCAAGCGGGTGGAACTGACCCCCTATGACGGCATTCCGCACCTGTACGTACCGACCGTGGTGGAACCGGACCGCACCGTGACAGTGCTCAAGGCGATTGCGAACGAGATGATGCGCCGTTTCAAGGTGCTGGAGTCTGCGGGCGCGAAGAACATCGTGTCCTTCAACGAGAAGGCCACCACGAAGATGCCGTACATCGTGGTGGCGGTGGACGAGCTGGCCGACCTGATGCTGTTCGCGGCCAACGAGGTGGAGCGCACGCTGGTGCGGCTGGCCCAGCTTGGCCGGGCGACGGGAGTGCATCTGGTGGTGGCGACCCAGAGACCATCCGTGGACGTGGTGACCGGGCTCATCAAGGCCAACTTCCCGAGCCGCATCGCCTTCGCCGTAATGTCGCAGGTGGATTCGCGGACCATCCTTGACACACCGGGCGCCGACAAGCTGCTCGGCCGCGGCGACATGCTCTTCCTACCCGTCGATCGAGCGAAGCCCATGCGGATACAGGGCGCGTTCCTGACCGACCCGGAGGTCGAGAGGGTCGTGCGGTTCTGGCAGGAGGCGAAGGGCCCGCCGATGCCGCAGCTGGAGATCTCTCTGGACGGCGACTCCGGGCCGAGCGTCGCGACCGGTGCTCCGGGCGGCGATTCGCTATTCGACCAGGCCGAGGCACTGGCGAGCGCGCGGACACAGCTATCGACCTCGCTCCTTCAGCGCCGCCTGCGTATCGGATACCCGCGGGCGGCCCGGCTCATGGACGAGCTGGAAGAGGCGGGCATCGTGGGGCCGGGAGAGCCGGGCAAGCCCAGAATCGTCCTCCGCACGGAGTAGGCGCGCCCCTTCCCGGCGACCTTTCTGCCTGCGGGCGCAGCGAACATCCGCGTAACGGACCCTCCCGTACAATGACGGCGTGTAGCCCCTGCCCACCCCTCTGGCCCCGAGTATCGACGGAGGGCCTGTGACCAACATCACACCGCTGTTCCCGGAACAGGATCCGCTCATCGAGAGCGACACCCTCCGTGTGATCGACCTGGAGGATGCCCGCCACTCGTGCCTGGCGTGCGGGGGGAAGCTGCGCGACTCAGCGTTGTACCGGCGGCTGCGCGTGTGCCCGCACTGCAGATTCCATCACAGCCTTCCGGCGCGCCGACGCGTGGCCACGATCGCAGACGCCGGCACTTTCACCGAGACGAACCGGTGGATCAAGTCTCTGGACCCGTTGTCTTTTTCGCCCCGAGTGTCCTACCGCGTACGCCTGCTGAGCGACCAGGCAAGGACGGGCCTCACCGAGGCGGCCGTGACCGGCGTCTGCACGGTCGGTGGAACATCCTCCGTGGTGATCGTGCTCGACTTCGGGTTCCTGGGCGGCAGCATGGGGCTCGTGGTGGGCGAGAAGGTGGCGCTGGCGCTTGAGCTGGCGGCCCGCAAGAAGCTTCCGGCGGTCGCGGTGATCACGAGCGGCGGTGCCCGCATCCAGGAAGGCGTGCTATCGCTCATGCAGATGGCCAAGACTGTGATGGCCGTCAACGCACTGCACGACAAAGGGCTCCCGTTCATCTCAGTGCTCGGCAACCCTGCTACGGGGCAGGTGCTTGCCAGCTTCGGCTCGATGGCCGACATCATCCTCGCAGAGCCCGACGCCCATATCGGATTCGCCCCGTTCCGGGCGGTGCAGGCGGCCGGCGGGGACCAAGCGTCGACCGACCGATACACGTCGGAACAGCATTTCCGGCACGGTCTTGTTGACCGGGTCGTGGATCGTCAGGAACTCAAACACGAACTGGCAACGACCCTCGACCTGCTATCCCCGTATTTCAGGCTCGAGGCGGCCCGGCGGATGCGACCGGCAAGGACCCGCCTGAGGCCGCTGCAGCCCTGGGAGATGGTCAAGCTCGCGCGCCATCCGGCGCGGCCGAGATCACGGGACTACATCGGCGAGGTGTTCGGCAACTTCGTCGAGCTGCACGGGGACCGCCAGTTCGGCGACGACCCTGCGGTGGTTATCGGGATAGGGCGCCTGGCAGGCGAATCCGTCGTCGTGATAGCGCAGCAGAAGAGCCGCGCGCCCAGCACTGGGTCGTCCGGGGATGGCGACGGGTCAAACTCACCGGAGGTCGAGAGGGGCGAGACGCTTCCGGAAGGCTTCCGCAAGGCTCGACGCGCGGTGGAACTGGCCGCGAGGCTCAAGCTGCCGATCATCACTATGGTGGACACGCCCGGCCCGATGCTGGACCTAGAAGCGGAGCACAAGGGCCTGGCACTGGCCATATCCAACTTGATCTCCTCCATGTCGCAGGCGCCGGTGGCCACGATCTCGGTGCTGATCGGAGAAGGGGGCAGCGAGGCGGCCATGGCGTTCAGTGTGTCGGACCGCGTGCTGATGATGCAGAACGCCATCTACACACCTGTGTCACCGGAGAGCGGCGCAGAGGCAGAGCTGCGCGATGCGGGACGCGCCGAAGAACTGGCACGGGCGCTCCGCGTGACGTCGGTCGACTGCCGGAACATGGGCATCATCGACCGTATCGTTCCGGAACCTGAGGGCGGCGCGCACGCCGATCCCGACGAGGCAGCCAGATTGCTGAAGCTCGCGCTGATGCGGGAGCTGATCGATCTGAAGGCTATCTATCCCCGCACCCTGGTGCGCAGGCGGCAGAAGAAGTTCCGGAAGATGGGAGAATACGGTAGCCGGTTCCGCTCCGCCCTCAGGCGGGAGTTGCGCGTGTGGAGCTCCGCGGTGGCGGCGAGCGTGAAAGCCCTCAGATCCGGCGCGCCGCACGAGGACGGCGAGGACGGGGGCTCACCGGCAGAAGACGGCGGGGAACCTGCGGGGCGTGTCGGCGGCAACGGCAACGCCCCGGGAGCGAACTAGCCCCGACGGCCTCTCGAAGCGTCAGCCGACCCTACCGGGTCGGGCCGGCGAACACAGCACGAAACGTTCCACCGCCTCCGCAAGGCCATCTTCCGCTACTCCGGCGACGACGTGGTCTGCCTCCCGTTTCACCTCGTCCCGTGCGTTGCCCATCGCCACCGAAGTGCCGACCGATGCGAACATATCAACGTCGTTCGCGCTGTCCCCCACGGCAACCGCGAGCGCCGGATCGACCCCGATCATCCGGGCCAGGCGGAGGACGCCCGTGCCCTTGTTGACGCCGCCTCGATTGAAATTGACGAACGCCCTGGCCCCGCTTGCATCCAGCGAAGGCACCGCGGAGACCTCGGGGACGTCGGCGTAGTCGGCAGCCAGCTCGACGGCCCCGGCCAGGGTCAGCGCGTGTGCGGCAATGATGGTGACCCGCCATTCAGCGATCTCGGCGCGGGTTCGAGCCAGGCGACCGGCGTCCACCGCGTAGAACGGCACGCCGCGCTTCTCCAGCGTCTCGACGATACGCCGGGCGCCGATAGAGTCCAGGGGGTACTCTTCGAGCGTCCGGCCCGTGATGGCATCGACTATGCGGGCGCCGTTGTCCGACACCTGAGGCCCGTTCAGCCCCAGTAGCCTGGCGAAGCGCACCACGTCATCGGGTTCCCGGCCGGACGCGATGGCGACGGGGACCAGCGCGGCAGCTTCGCGAACGGCCCTCGCGACAACGGGGGACACGCGCTCCCGCGAGTCGATGAGGGTTCCGTCAAGGTCCATGACCAGGGCGGAGGCGCGCGCAGCACGGTTGTGTTCGCCGGGCTCTGTCACTCCATCGGCCCGTCTGTGCAACGGCCTAGTCCTGGAGTGCGACCAGCGACTCGGGGTCGTCGCCCGATACAACCCGCCGGGCATTCTCGAAGGCGAACACCAGAGCCCGGTCCACGCGCTCCTGGCTGGAACCGGCTGCGTGCGGCGTCACCACGACGTTATCCATGCTCAGGAGAGGGCTCTCCAGCGGCAAGGGCTCGGTCTCGGTCACGTCCAGCCCCGCGGCCCATATGGTGCCGCGGTTGAGTACGTCGATGAGCGCGGCCTCGTCGTGCACCGGGCCGCGACAGGTGTTGATGAAGATGGCGTCTTCGCGCATAGCGGCGAACTCGGCGGCACCAAACATTCCCTGCGTCTGCGAATTGAGCGGGACATGTGCGGTGACGACATGCGAACGGTCCAGCAGTTCGTCGAACGACGCCCGCTGCACCGCGAGATCGCTCTCGGTCTCAGGGGATATGTCCCGTACGTCGTGGTAGAGCGTGGTGGTCTCGAATCCCTTGAGCCTGGCGGCCACGTACGACCCGATGTGCCCGAGGCCGACGATGCCGACCGTGCGGCCGGTGAGCTCGTACAGGCGTCCGTACGGGCCGGTCTTGGCCTTCTGCTGCCACACGCCCTCGCGAGGTCCGTCAACGCACTGGGCGGCGCGCCGGTACACCATGAGCATCAGTAGCACGGTGTGCTCAGCTACTGAATTGGCGATGGCCGCAGAGTTGTTCGCCACGCGGATGCCGCGCTCCCGAATGGTCCGAACGTCCAGCCGGTCGAACCCGGCGCTCATCAACTGGATCACGCGTAGCTTCGGAAGGCGTTCCAGATCGGCGTCATTGAAACCGCTGCCCGGGCAGACGAGCACCTCGCAATCAGCGAGCGCCGACGCCCGCTCCTCGGGAGACAGGTCAGACCCAACAGCCCCGACATCGAGATCGGGCGGGGCGAGCTCCATCGCGCGATTGGTACGGGTGATGTCCGTGTCATTGGCGATGACGATTCGGTGACCCATCGGGAACGGCTCTCCTCTCCGGCTTGCTCCCGCGGCTCTCGAGTTTGCACGCAGGGCATCGGCGGGTACTGTAGCACCGTCGGCCCCAGTCCCCGTCGACGGCATCTGCCAGAGTGCACGATTCGTTTGACCGTGCATCGCGGCGGTACTAAGCTGTGGACAGCGGGCCGGGCAGATGCTGCCACGGA
>CAYYFS010000047.1:0-13333 GCA_964471055.1 uncultured Dehalococcoidales bacterium | reverse complement strand
CGGGTTCGCGCTCGGAGAGATGTATGTGCTCATGCCTCTGAAGGTCTGCCCCAACTGTGCGTACTACGGGCTGGACAACTCCATCTGCATATCAGGTATGAACGTGGTGTCCCGAAAGGTGTCAAAAGCGGGACGTGTCACAGACTTCCCACGACGGGCCGAAGGTCTTTTCTGCCCCAACAACCTGTATATGGCAGCCCTATTCATTCCGATCGTCGCCATGATCCCGGCGCTGATCTTGACGTTCTCCTTCCTCCTCCTGGCCACATGGCTGGTCATAGTTGGACTGCTTGTGTTCAGGTTCTTTGTGGTCTTCCCCAGGCTTGCCTGTCTTCATTGCCTCGCAAAACACACGTGCCCGCAAGCTGAGGCCATGGGAGTCCGGAGCAAGTAGGAGGCATATCGGGAACCGCACCGAGAGCATACGCCGCTGCGTTCCCGGTGACTCGCGACGTCTGTCCCCGACCGGCGGGTCGTTCAACGTGCAGCCGCTGAGATAGGCCGCGCATCCTTCGATAGGCACTTCGACAAGCTCAGCTCAGCGCTCAGGATGGCGGCGCGAGCGAGCGGCCCAGACCCTCTCCCCTGAAGGGAAAGGCTTCAGCTGGTTGCCAGTGCGAGACAATGAGTGGTATCGCTATCGGGGGCAGGTCAGCTACATGAGTCCGGTCGCGCGGCGTCGCCCGTAACGCAATACGAGGCGGATCGTCGCCATCGCGAGAAGCACCGCAAACGCCACGGTGACAACTGCATCTACCACGGCCTGCCAAATCGATTGCGTTTCGTCATAGAACGTCACGGCGCCGAATGCGAGGCCAATGACCAGAGCGAGCAGGAAGTAGAATCCCGGTGCAAGGAGTAGATCAACCGGGAGTTCCATTGAGCGTTTCACTCCCAGGCACCGATAGGTTCGTGTTTCGATCTCGTACGTGCTCGCCGCGGGCAGTCCCATTGAGCCGTCCGCAGTGTCGCGCCCGCCGTCGACGAACAAAGCACGCTTCCATCTGAATCCGAACTGGACGGCAACGGGGTGGACGAGAAGCACGACCAGGGGAAGCAGGGCGATCAACTCGCGTATCAAAGTGGGAGTGTCTGTCAGTGTGAAGCTCACCGTGACGATCCCCATTGAGAACAGCAATCCGATCACCGGCACGAGTCTGAGAACGACCAGCAGCGCGATCCAACCGGTTGTCGCCGTCTTCAATCGGTCGAGCGTCGCGATCGACCGATCAAGTGACTCGGCCCCGGGATCGCTGGCGTGAAGTCTTCTGAGTCGCTCTCTGATCAGCACACCACTCAGCTTCGTCGCGCTACTGTTGATGTGAGTGTTCACGTATAGCGAGATCACAGCGCGGATCATGAACGTTCGCCACCAACCTCTAATGGGAAGGAACAGGAGTCGAAGCGGCCACAGCACCAACCCGGGCGCGCCGAGCATCCTCACCAGCTTCGTGTCGCCGTCTGAGTCAACGGCCGCGTAGTCACCGCTGTGGCGGTGGAATGTCCGCATGGACCACACGAATCCCAGGATGCGCGCGTATGCGGCAGTCAGTTCGTCCACCGCCTGTAGTCTTTCCACCCACTGGCGTTGGGGCTGGGTGGTAGGCAAACCGGCCTGACTCATGAGATGTTGACCGAGACTCCCTGACCTGTGACCTGCCCTCGATGGTTGTGCCAGTCGCTATGTTAGTCCGAGAACCGGAACCGACTCAGCTCCATGACAAGCGCCCGCTCCCTCGCCGTCTCCACGATCGTCCTCAGCACGAAGCCCTCCAAGACTTCCGGCCCGTCTGAGACCGACGGGTCGTTCGACGCACAGCCGTCGAGATAGGCCGCGCATCCTTCGACAGGCACTTCGACAAGCTCAGCACAGCGCTCAGGATGGCGGCGCGAGGGAGAGGGCTTCAGCTGGCTGTGTGCTCAAGACGTTGAGTGGCACCGCTATCGGAGGCGGGTCTCGCCGACGATACCATTTGTCCGGGCGAATCGAAGGGTCTGCCACGCGTGGGAGCACCAGTGTCGAAGCTCAAGCACGTGAACTCGACTGACATCCGGGCCGCGATCGAGCTCGGATGCCGCACCATGTCGAGCGACTTCAACGCCGACGACAACGACATTCCTTTCTTCCGCTCGACGGTACTGCCCGAAGCCCGGTTGAGCTTCAGTGAAATCCACTCAGAGTCGCATGTTCCCGGCCGCCACCTGAACGCCTTGCTGAACGCGGAGGACGCCGCAGGAACGAGTGTTCCGGAGGCCGCAATCGCCAGACATGAGCGGGCGGCCCTTTTCTCCTACAGCGGCTCAATCCCGCTCCCCCTGAACCGAACCCACATCGGCGGGCCGCTCATCAGCTTCACCGAGCACAACGTTCGAGAGGGATTCCACGCGCTCTACGCCCTCGCGAAGTTTCGCGATAGCGCTCAGGCCCGGGAACTTGCGGAGGCCAGCATCGCGGCTATCCGAGCCTACTGGGATCCCGAGCGCGGGTGGGAGAGGGAGCGGCTCGAACGAGAGCACGGTGTCCGGTGGACCCGCGAGCACACGTTCATCACCGGGCTGGGGCGTTCTATCGGGCCGCTCGTCAAGTACTTTCGTGCCACCGGCTACGGTCCGGCACTGGACCTTGCTCTCCTGCTCGGCCAGAAGGCGACGGCCGAATTCTTCGGGCCTGAAGGGGCGTACGACCCGGGTGCGTTCGGAACCCACACGCACTCGACCACGTGCGTCATGTCGTCACTGGCCCAGCTTGCCGAACTCATCGACGATGCCACGATGATGGCCAACGTCAGGGCCTTCTACGACAACGGCCTCAACCGGATCAGGGACGAACTCGGCTGGGTGATCGAGAGCAGCGCGGAGGCTGCTCCACCCGACCTCGGGGAGTGCAACAACACCGGAGACATCGTCGAGACGGCACTGATTCTCGGACGGTCCGGCTTGCCCGAGTACTACCACGACGCGGAGCGCATCCTGCGGGGTCATCTTCTTCCGTCGCAGCTTCGGGACAACTCCTTCATCACGGATCCTCCGAACCCGACCGGCGAAGACGGCCTCCACAATGTGGCAGCCCGTCACCTCGGAGCGTTTGGCTTTCCGGCGCCGTACGGTCACCGACCTGTTGGCGTCGAAACGGTCAGCTTCAACATGGACATCGTGGGCGGCGCCGTCGGTTCGCTCTGCGAGGCCTACCGGGCGGTGGTGGACTCGGGTCCGGCAGGAGATCGCGTGAACCTGCTGTTCGACCACGAGACCGACAGTCTCAAGATCGAAGCCACCTACGGGCGTGACGCGCTCCGCGTAACCCCTAGACGCGCCGGCCCCCTGTGGATCAGAATCCCGCCGTGGGCAGACCTGGAGCGGCTGTCCTTTGACGGTGCCGGCAGCCCGCCGCGGCTTCTCGGCAGCCATGTATTCGTGGCAGAGCCGCAGATCGGTCATCCGGTGAGCGTCCGCTATCCACTGCCGCAGACCGAGATCGTACTGGGGCATCGCACCCGGGACATACACGTTCGCCTGCGAGGCGATCAAGTGGCGGCGATGGACAACTTCGGTGCCGACCTCGCGTTCTTCGACTCAATGTGACGCGCGGGCGACACGGCCGCTGTTTGCTCTGACGGACAGACCTGGTGAGCCGCGCATCCCCTTCGTCGTCGCTCAGGACGTGCTTCGAGGCCTTTGACAGGCTCAGGGCACGGCAGGGATGGCGGCGCGAGAGGGCGGTCCCTGCGGGTCCGGCCGCATGCTGATGCAACGCGGTCAGGCGATGATTCGGAAGTCCTAGCCGCTGAGGACATCCAGAATGTTGCCGACACCGCTGCCGTCCATCCGGAACAACTCGGTGTATCCACATCCAGTACAGGACACAGTAGTGAACTTCTGGTTCTGGAGGTTCAGGAGTCTGGTCAGGCCGGATCCTGTCGTCCTTATCTCTCCAGCCTTGTAGTCGGTTCCCTTGCACTTCTGACAGCAGTACTGCTGTTTCTCCATTTGTGCCCTCCTCTGGGTGTTCCGGTTGATCCAGGGGCCATGCTCTGACGCCGCTCTCAGGGTTGAGCCTCGGAGTCGCAGGCTCGGCCCGGGAGCGAAAAGTCCCGTCCACCTGCCTCCTGTCACACCCCCTGTAGCAGACCTTTCATGTAGCCGATGGCGAAGGCTTTGCCCCTGTGACCGTATTCGGTGTCGTCCACCCCATGCGGAGTGTGGTCGGGGTTGATGTGGCCGTCGTACCCGACCTCTGCAAGCGACCTCACAGCGCGCAGCATGTCCAGCTTGCCTTCGTCGGGATACACCTCAGAGAACTTGTCTATCGTGCCCTGGACGTTCCTGAAATGAACCTGTCCTATCCTGCCTGCCCGGCCGAAATGCTCTATCGCTGCGTGCAACCCCTCCGGCTCCAGGCATTGCGCGAAGCATCCCAGGCAAAACACCATCGTGCTGCTCTTGCTGGGCAC
Organism: uncultured Dehalococcoidales bacterium; assembly: GCA_964471055.1. Taxonomy (GTDB): domain Bacteria; phylum Chloroflexota; class Dehalococcoidia; order Lucifugimonadales; family Lucifugimonadaceae; genus CAYYFS01. The sequence continues at coordinate 8,882 of CAYYFS010000047.1, read as the reverse complement.
CTCTTCGAACAGACGGTCGTACGCCTCAACGCTTCTGAGGATCCTGGCAATGCCCGCCAGGCTCGGCACCTGCGGATCCGCCGGGTGGACAGCCATGCGGACCCCTGCTTCTTCCGCAACCGGCATGACCGCTTTCAGGAAGTAGGCCAGGTTCGCCCACAGTTCCTCTTCCTCCAGAACGCCCAGATCTGTGACGGGCACTTGCCGGGCTACCTCGTAGTCAAAACTCACGAGCATGGCGTTGCCGCGGCCGGGAGTGGTACTGGATGTCCTCCAGTTCGAGAATCGGGACCCGTGTTCGATGGCCCAGTTGTATTGCAGCAGCGGGATCCCGGCGCTCCCCATGTTCCTGAGAGTCTGCTGCCAGTTCTCGATCTGTTCATCTCGTCCGGGCAGGCCGCGGATCACCTTGTCCCATCTGTGATACGGAGTGTGGGACATACCGAATAGCTGCATACCGCCGGCCGAAACCTTTTCCTTCAGAGCCAGCAGGTCCTCGGTCCGGTAGTAGTCACCCTTTTTCAGAGCGGACGTGACGGGCGTGATTGGAGGCCTGCCCGGCGCCGTACCGGCTGCCACGATGACGTCATCCACCCCCAGCTGCTTCAGGTACTGAAGGTTGGCCTCCGTGAACGTACTGTCCAGGCGAAGCGTTTCTCCGATTTTCATGCAAGTCCCTCTCGCTTCATCTGTATTCCGGGGCAGCATCGCTCGATCGGAACGGCGGACCGGCGGTGCCTAGACCATCACCTTGCCGCTGTCGACCTGTATCGACTGGCCGGTGACGTTCTTCGCATCCTCAGAGGCGAGGAACGCGGCCATCGCGCCCATATCCTCGGGTGTCTGCGCGCGACCCATCGGGTTGCTGGCCCTGGACCCCTCCTCGAAAACCTCGTACGGGGTCTTTCCCACCGTCGTCGGGTCACCCTGCTGGAACCTCTGGTCGATCAGCTCCTCCCAGAACGGGGTCCACAGGCGGCCCGGGCATATGCCATTCACGTTGATGTTGTACGGCGCCCATTCCGTAGCGCACGCCCTGGTGAATTGGATGACCGCACCCTTCGTCGTGCCGTAGAACGAGCGCGCGTAGTTGGCCGTGCGTCCCGCCACCGAGGCTATGTTGACGATCTTCCCGTACCTGCGCTCTTTGAAGTGCGGGACGACGGCTTCGGTCACCCACATCAGACCTTTCACGTTCACCTTCCAGGTGAATTCCCAGTCCTCGTCGGTCCACCCCACACCTGTGGAACCCGGAGCGCCCCCTACACCCGCGTTGTTCACCAGGATGTCAAGTTGCCCGAACCCGGCGATGACGTCCGCCACACCCCTGTCAACCGTGACCTTGTCGATCACGTTCATGTGCACGGCGAAGCTCTTGCGGCCCAGGGCCTTCACCTCGTCCACCACCGCCGCTGCGCCCTTGTCATTGATGTCAGCGATCGCCACGTCCGCGCCCTGTTCGGCCAGCTTCAGCACGATGCCGCGCCCGATCCCCTGGCTGCCGCCCGTCACCAGCGCCGTCCGGCCTGAAAGGTCTGCGAGCATCTCGTCTCCCTTCCCGCGTCGTTGTCGTGGGCAGAGCCCTTCGCACTCCCGGCAGGAGACAGTACCACCAGCGACGCGCTCATGCACACCCGGGAAACTGCATCCGCTAACATCGCTGCTGCTGCACGGGTTGCCTGACGATTGGGAGAGCTGAGCATGTTCGAAGAGATTCTTGTCCCCATGCGGGACGGTGCTGAACTGTTGACCCGGGTCTGGAAGCCGTCGCCGGAGGGCCGGTTTCCGACCATCCTCGAGCGCGGGTATGACGCAGGCGTCGAGGAGCACGCGGCCCGGTTCGTGGCGTCCGGGTACGCGTACGTGGGTCAGCAGTCCAGGGGGAATCTCGAAGGCGGGATGTTCCGAAGCGACGCCGTGGACGGCCATGACTGCACGGACTGGATTGTCGGTCAGCCGTGGTGCGACGGAAGAGTCGCCATGTACGGCCGCTCGTTCATGGCCGCGACGCAGTGGCTCACCGCCCCGCTGCAGCATCCCAATCTGAAGGCGATCGTGCCACAGGTGGTGAATCCCGATCTGTGGTCGCGCGGGTACTGGGACCACGGCGCGCTCCAGCTATCGCACACGGCCCGGCGCATCTACCGCACACGGGTTTCCGACGACAACACACACAGGGTGGCGGAGTTCGGTGGCTGGGACGCCTTTTACCCACATCTTCCCCTGATCACCCTTGATGAAGCGGTCGTGGGCCAGAAGAACCGGCTGTGGCAGGAATACGTATCTCACTCGCAGTATGACGACTACTGGAAGGAAATCTCGATCAGGGACAAGTTCGACCTCATCCGGATACCCGTCTACATCCACGCGGGGTGGTACGACAACTACGCCGGGGTCCTGTTCGACACCTACCAGACGCTCAGGGAGCTGGGGGCTACTGACGAGCTTCGCATCCACGCCGACCCGACCGATCACGACGGAGCCGTTGTGGGCGACCGGGATTTCGGCGACGCACCGGCGAAGTCCAGGCTCGAGCTAGCGGTCAGGTGGCTCGACTACGTGGTCAGGGGCATCGAGAACGGCATTCGTGAAGAGCCGCCGGTTTCCATATTCGTGATGGGTGCGAATGAGTTCCGCTCGTATGACGGATGGCCGCCCCCGGAGGCGCGCCTGACGGAGTACTTCCTCCACAGCGACGGCTCGCGTCACGGGCAACTCAGCACAGAGCCGCCGCGAGACGAGCCACTTTGCACGTACGTCTACGACCCTGATGACCCCGTGCCGACATTGGGCGGCAACCACTCCGGGCCGCAGGATCACCCCGAGATCATCCGCGTCGGGGCGCTCGACCAGCGGCCGAACTGGAGCCGAGAGGATGTTCTCGTGTTTGAGACTCCTCCGCTTGACGCCGCGGTCGAAATCACCGGGCCAATCAAGATGAAGCTGTTTGCGGCGACGTCGGCCCCCGACACCGACTTCATCGCTCGCCTGATCGACGTCGGCGAAGACGGGGTTGCCTACAACCTCACCGACGGAATCATGAGGGCCCGGTTCCGCAAGTCGATCTGGGAGGAGCCCGAGCTGCTGGAGCCCGGCGAGGTCTACGAGTACTCGATCGAGTTGCAGCCAACCAGCAACGTGTTCAAGCGGGGACACAGGATCTGCCTGCACGTGACTAGCAGCAGCTTCCCGATGTATGACCGCAACCCGAACACGGGTCACGCGCAGGGGATGGATTCAGAGCTGCAGGTCGCCCGCCAGACCGTCTATCACGATGCCAGCAGGCCATCGCATATCGTGCTGCCGGTCATAGAGCTGAACGGCGACGACTCGGCGTGAATACCGGACCGTGTGAAAGCGCGGGTCAGGGTTTGACGAAACAAGGGGCCGGTCGTCCCGGGGACGCCGGCGTGTGGGAGGAAAGAACTAATGCCATTCGCGACCCGATATGTCTTCATCGTCGGAATGGATGTCCGTCCGGACAAGGAAGACCTGTTCAACGAGGTGTACGACGACGAGCATGTCCGGGAGCTGCTGAAGGTGCCGGGGGTGGTCTCAGTGACCCGCTCGAAGAAGCGGCCCGCAGTTCTATCCATGGGTGGGGACCAGGTGCCCGTCGGGGAGGGTGAACCGACCTACTTTGCCTTCTACGAGCTTGAAAGCCCGGATGTGCTGGTGAGCGACGCGTGGGTGGCAGCGGTCGACAAGGGTAGATGGCCGGAAGAGGTGCGGCCGTACACGGGCAATCGCCACCTGGCGATGCACGAGGTGGTCGGCCCGGTCCGGTAACGATTCATCGGATCGCCGACTCGCGGCGAGTGCGCCTATGTGGCGCCGATTGGCTTGACGAGGCGGAAGATGCACGAATAGGGCGTGCGAAGGCTGCGCGCCAGCCTCGAAGGCGATAGCTCGCGCCTGCCGCGCTCGGTGACGCTCGGCTCCTCGAACCCGTCGACTATGAAACCCGCCTCGGCGAACGCCTGCCAGTAGTCGCGCAGCGGCCTGTGGAAACTGAGCACGGGGTCGAGGTCGCGCCACTTCCCGAGGAACGGACCGCGCCGGAAGTACTCGTCCACCTGCCACGCGTAGCGGTCCTCGGTCCGCGGGGAGTCAGGCGCAGGCGCCACCCAGCCCGCCGGGCCGCAACTGAAGCACGGGTGGCTGATCACCGACACGAACCACCCGCCCGGCCGGAGGATGCGGAACACTTCCGCGAGGGCATCCGTGTAGTGCTGCACGTCCATGAGGACGTAGTTGGAGACTGCCCTGTCGAAGTGTGAGCTCTCCAGGTAGGCCATGTCGGCCACGGTCCCCGGGTGGTAGGTGATCCCGAGCCCTTCCTCGGCCTCTCGTTGCTTCGCCATGCGGACGAACTCGGCCGACATCTCGACGCCGGTCATCGTCGCCCCCGCGCTGGCCAGTTTCCTGCACAGGTAGCCGTTGCCGCTGCCCACGTCGAGGACCCGCAGGCCGTCCACGTCCCCGAGCAAGGCGAGCATCGGCTCGTCGCTCTGGAAGCGCCGGTTGCTGTCGCCGTCGTCATCGTAGGTCGCGGTCCAGCGTTCGGCGTTGGCGTCCCAGGTGGCCTGCACGTCGGCGTCGGTCAACTCGCCGTCGGAGCGCCACTGGAGGGGTTTCACTGGATACCGAACCAGATACGCTTCTTCCGAGATCGCCTGGCCCGCCGCCTGTTCCGTCTCCGGGTTCTGGAGTGGGTGCCTGCCTTCGTATTCGAGCCGGTCGAGCGCCGGGACCCAGTCACCGGACCAGGGCGACCGGTACCTGAAGTAATACTCCCGGCCCCAGAACGGTCCGACGACCTCTTCCGACTCACCCGCGCACTCGGAGCAGAACAGCCTGCCCTGTTCGGGGCAGTACGAGACGGACATGAAGTGGGCCGGGTTGCCGCATCGCTCGCAGACGTAGCGCCAGTGCTTCGGGCAGCGCGGGGCGGCAGAGCCCGGGTCGTGCGCCGCGGGAGTGGGTTCGTAGGAAGGGTCGTTCGCCTTGATCAGGTCGCAGTAGTAACAGTTCATGCGGCTCGCCGCTGCCCCCTTCTCGATAGTGGCCCATGTGAGGACCCGGCGGCCTTCCGGCCAGATTGCGCGGCAATGCTCCAGTGCATCCGAACCTGCTATCTTGCACGCTCGCGCCTGGAGACCCGGCACTCGGAGGGAACGCCTTGATCGACTGGAAGATGGATATCTGGAAGTACTACGACATCACCCACCGGCGGCATGCGCTGTGCAAACCTATCAGCACAGCCAAGCTGGATGCGTTGCTGGAGCTGTTGGACCTGGAGCCCGGCGACCGGGTAGTCGACATAGCGTGCGGCAAGGGCGAGATGCTGGTCAGGCTTGCCGAGCGGTGCGCCATCACCGGCGTCGGCGTGGACATATCGCCGCCGTTCGTAGCCGCCTGCAAGGCGAGGCTACAGGAGCGGATGCCCGACGCGGACATCGAGTTCCTGTTGATGGATGGCGCGGAGTACCGGCCCGCGTCACCCGCGTCATTCCGGCTTGCTGCGTCCATCGGGGCTTCCTGGGTGTTTGGAGGCCATCGCGGAACCCTGCGCGCCCTCAAAGCGATGGTTGCGCCCGACGGCCTGGTCCTGGTCGGTGAGCCTTTCTGGATGCAAGAGCCGGCGGCGGAACTGCTCGCCGCCGAGGGCGTTGAGCGGGATGCGTTCTCCGGCCATCCGGGGAACGTCGCCATTGCAGAGGAAGAGGGGCTTGTGCCCCTGTACGCTGTGGTAAGCAACCCCGACGAGTGGGACGTATACGAGGCCCTACAGTGGCAGGCTGCCGATCAGTACGCGCTGTCCAACCCGGACGACCCCGACGTGCCAGCACTGCTGGACCGGGTTGAGACCACAAGAGAGGCGTATCTCAAGTGGGGTCGGGACACGCTTGGCTTTGCACTGTACCTGTTCCGAAAGGCCGCGGACGGCTGATCGGAGCGACAGGCAACCCCTGGTTCACGGGCCGTGGTGTGTCCCGTGCGGGCCGCCGGGCGTGTCTGTCAGCCCGTCTTCCTGAGTTCGACCATCCGCGCGTATTCCGGGCGCGCTCGGAAGAACGGATCGAGCGCGTAGCAGCCGGAGATCATCCCGTACTGCGGGGCCACGGAACAGGCTCCGCACGCGCGGCAAAGCCTCTTCCGTTGGAGCGGTCGGCCTCCGAGAACGTCGGAGACGACCTCCGGGCATGACAGAGCCAGACGACCGATGCCCACGGAATCCGTTCTGCCGGTTCGGACCTGGTATTGAGCGACGTTTGGGAACCACTCCTGGAGGTAGGAATACCCGGTACCGACGGTCAATAGACCGGGTTTCCGGTTCTTCACCTCGGCAGCGACGTCGATCAGCCTGGCGACTCCAATGAGAGGATCCTGCGCCGGAGGGCTACGAAGCCAGGACCCGACGCCTCCTCCGCCGATGCCGCTGATCCCACCCGCGGACACGCCCAGTAGCCTGATGCCAAGTTCCTCAAGCAGGTCAAGAAACGCGAACGGCTCTGTCAGGTCGATGCCTACTCCGGACTGGTCGCTGCCGAAGAGGAACGGGGGCGTGACGCCGGGCCCCGCAAGAGGTTCTCGCTGCCCGTCGGCACCAATGCGGTGCGGTACGAAGTCGAACGCGCTTAGCCGGACCGCAAGCTCCAGCCCCGGCGCGGCGGATCGGATACCCTCGACTGTCTCGCGAAAGAACCGGGTGCGGTTCTCGAAGGTGCCGCCATACCGGCCTGGCCGAGTGACCGCGTTCAGGAATTCGTGGCCGAGATACCCGTGGCAGAGCTTGATCTCTGCGAAATCGAAGCCCGCGCGCCGCGCCAGTGCCCCGGCCCGGACGAAGTCCGTCACAAGAACAGCGACGTCGTCGTCGGTCATCACAGGGAGGTCGGGGTCGACGTCAAAGGCGGCATCAATTGCTGGATGGTGGTACAGGATGGTCGGCTCCCGACGAAGCTTGACGTTCGGATGGGATTTCCTGCCCGAGTGGGTCAACTGGACTCCTACCAGAAGATCGTCGCTTTGGCCAAAGCACTCCTCGTGCGACCTGACGAGCGAAGCACGCAACTCCGCGATGTCATCGACCGTATGGTCGAGAAGCATCAGCTGATGCGGGTTGCTCCTGCCGTCGGGGCGTACCGCGACCGCCTCACCGCCCCAGATCAGCTTCGCCCCGGTCAATCCGAACCGCTGCCACCGCCTGCGGGTCAGGTCGGTCGGGCACCCGTCGGTAGCGCCGTCCCACCCTTCCATCGGATGAACGGAGAAGCGGTTGCCGATCGTCCGGTCACCGAGCCGGCACGGCCGCGCCAGGGGCGAATCCGGCCCTGACTGCACTTCCTCATCGAAGGGCAGGGACACGCCGATGGACGCCAGGTACGCGCTGAAGTCGGCGGCGGTTCTCAAGGTGGCCATGCGTCGGATAGCCATCGAGTGCTTCCTCCAGTCCTGTTCCCTTCTCCTTCTGGGAGAAGGTCAGGCATCGTGCTGAGCCTGCCGAACCAATGAGGGGAGAGTGTGGCTGGCCGGTGGGTTTTCACCCTCACCCTCGCCCTCTCTAGATCAGGGTCTTGGGCAGGGTGCAAAGACAGTGCCGGCGAGAACGACATGTCCCCGGGCACTCCATACGCAGTAGGCTTACCCGTCCCCCTTTGGTGGCCCGCACGCACCTCGTACCGTGGGGCTTGCGGATGCACCTTTCTCCGTCTCAGGTGACCATGGTCTCACGCGCGTCACTCCACCCCGAGTTTCGTTCTGATCCCCACTCTTCAGGATGAGGGTATGGATGACGTTCGCATCGCGGAATTGTTGGACCGTTCGGATCGATGCTGGCCTGCAGGGGGGGCTGAGACGAATCCGAACCTCACAGAAGTCGTGCAGCCTCTTCTGGACAAGCTGGAGAAGGCAGATCGCTCGCAGGCGAGATGTGAGAAGGACGTCGACTTCGCCGGGAGACAACTGGCGGCTCTCACTGAGGGAATAGAGCGCTTCGGTGAACGCCGGGATGCTCTGTTGCAGTCGGTGTTTCGCCTGAAGGCCGGAGCCTCTCGATCACGAGCATCCAGCGAATCGGTTGAGCTGCAGAGGAAAGCTCGTGAGCGGGCGCAGGAGATCCGGGAGTTCGACGAGCGGTTCGTCGGGTACCGAGAGAAGCTTCTGGTGGCCGAGCGGGATCTCCAGAACAAGCAGTCCACACTACGCTACCTGCAGACGAACGTCTCCCGGCTGGAACATGCGATTGTCCAGTTCTTCCCCCGTACAGCCCGGGCAGACGACAACGAGACCATGGCTGGACCGGATTGCACGGGAGACACAGGAGACCACGGGTCCGCTCAACTCGATGCCGGCGAGAACGTCGTCTCCTGGGAGAACGCCAGGCCGTCAGCTTGCGTACGAACAAGATCAGCGGCCCCCATCGGTGCGACTCGCACGATAGGCACAGGGCGTGCGACGCACACCCAGAGGCCACGACGTCTCAGACGGGTTCGTCGACGAATCAGAGTCGGCCGCCGGTAGATCCATCTGGCCAGAGAGCTGTATCGGGTCCCCCCGTTCGTACCGTCCGGGCGCGGGGACATGCTTGGAGAGCCGTATCGACACACGTGACGAGCTCTTCCGAGAGCTCAGGTGGGGCCAGCCGCACATCCTTCGACGGGCTCAGGATGGCGGTCCAGCGGGCTACTCCTCCAGTGGTCTACTGCCACTTCCAGCCCATGCGGGGCGTCTCCCTCAGAGCCATGGCCGCCTGGAGCATCGCCCGGGCGTACCCGACCGTGTACGCGAACCCTGTGTAGCGGCCGGATGAGAGGCCCGGGAAGGGCCGCTCGCCATCCGCGTCCATGAGCGGCGGGTGCTCGGGGTAGATCAGCCTC
>CAYYFS010000046.1:0-13552 GCA_964471055.1 uncultured Dehalococcoidales bacterium | reverse complement strand
ATCGGCCATCGCTTCGTCGACCTTCACGAAGGGCACCCTGATCATGCCTTTTGCCTCGTCCACGAGCGGCCCGAGAGTTGAGCAAGTCAGCATGACCGCCCTCGCTCCGGACTCCTCGGCGAAGGAGGCAAGGAGGCCCACCCGGCGGCCCATGCTCGGGCCGTACTCGCCGGTGGCGAGGATGTCCTTGAGGATCGCCTCATCCACCAGGTGGAGCAGTTCGACGTCGGGCATGATCTCGAAGGCCAGTTCGTTGAACAGCGGCACCAGCCCCGATACGGTATGAACCATTCCAGCCTTCATCGGCATGCGAATCCTCCCTCCGGCCAGGTCGTGGCCATGATAGGGCTTCCGCGCGACTCGTGGCTTGTGCGCACCGCGTTCGCTCGCGGGGCAAGGGGGAGCACCGATCGCGTTTGAGCTGCTAGCCGTCTATGGCTCCGTGCTGGGTGCGGGCGATGACGTGGTCTTGGAGACCCTCGGGTAGCTCGACGAACACCGCGGAGAATCCCCAGACGCGAACGATGAGCGTGCGGAACTCTGGGGAGTCCGGGTTGGCGCGCGCCCTGAGCAGCGTGTCCCGGTCGATGATGTTGAGCTGGAGAGTGGCGACAGCTTGCATCCGGAGGGAGGCGGTTAAGAGGGCGACGAACTTCTCGAAGGCGTCGTCCCCCTGGACGATCGAGGAGTGGAGGGCGATATCGAAGACCGAGCCGTGCGAGGCCTTCGTCAGATCCACCTTGGCCACGGACCTCAGGGCCGCGGTCGGGCTGTTGCGGTCCATGCCCACGGAGGGCGAGAAGCTGTTGGCCGTGAGATCGCCCTTGCGCCTTCCGTCCGGCGAGGCTGGAGTATCGCTCTTGCGGTGTATGCCGAACGACATGAACCCGGGCGCCCACTTGCCGCCCGGTCCCTGCGAATTGCATGATCTTTCATGGACGGCATCGCAGAAGTACTCGGCGACTTCCTTCACGATGCTGTCGACGTAGTCGTTGTCGTTCCCGTACCTCGGCGTCTTGTTTCTGAGTGTCTGCCGTAGCGGCTCATGGCCCTCGAAGTCGACCTGCATCGCCGCCGCCAACTCTTCCCAGGTCAGCGTTCCATCTTCATAGATGTGCTTCCTGATTGCTGCCAGCCCGTCGGCCGCGTTGCCGACCTGCGCCAGGATCACGCCGTTGATGGCGTATCGAGCCGCCGCGGGAGATGCTTCCTGCAGACAGTCCTCGATGCTCGCCGCGAAGAATGGGCGGGTGATGGGACGAGCGGGGGCAGGGCCGTCCGGCATGAACCGGACCAGCCGGGACTTGTAGTCCGATAGCACTTCGTCAAACGTGTCGTGACGATCATCCACAGCGTCCATGACGAGCTCGTTGAGAACGGGCAGGGCGTCGTGGACCTTGAACTTGATAGTCCCCTTCCCGCCGGCGATGAGTTCAGAGCAGCCGTCGTTGGTGTAGTCGCGCGCGTCCTCGACGGGCATGCCGAGCTTCATCAACGAGGGGACAACGATGTCATCGTTGAACACCGCCAGCGTGTTGGCGCCTTTCGCAAGCACCCGGCAGCAAGCGCGAAGGACCGCGGGCGGGGTGCCGGGGAAGAACCGCACATTGAGCTTCGGCTCGGGCAGCATGAGCTTCCCGGAGGCCTCCAGGCACATGTAGGTGAGCTCATTGGAGGCGTCGCGGCCGTCCGGGGTCTGCCCGGCGAGGTTGATGTTGCGCAGATTGTCGTTGTCGATGTACACGGTTGGCTCGACGTCGCCCACGTCCCCGAAGTGGTTGAGCTTGATGAAGAGACACTCCAGAAGTTCTTGGGCCTCTTCCCGGGTGAGGTGTCCCTCGTCGACGTCACGCCGGTAGAACGGGTACATCCACTGATCGAAACGCCCGATGCACCCGTGGCCCCCGAACACGCGGGTGAACTGCATGAGCTGCAACGCTGAACGGAAAGAAGTCGGAACCCCGGCCGCCAACTCATCGCATGTCTCCGAGATGCGCTGCAGCTCGACGGCCCTCTCTGAATCCGGCTCTGACGAAGTCATGTCCCGCACGTGCTCGGCGCACTTCTCGATGTATCTGCACGCGGCCTCGTAGGAGATCTCCACCGCGCGAAGGAAATCGCGCCTGTCGAGGTCGGCCTCTGATCGAAGCCTCTGCCGCGCTTCGTCTCGAATGCCTGCCAGGCCCTTCCGCAGCAGGACCGCGTGGCCGGGCGGGTAGTGGGAGTCGTACTCTCCGAGGTCGAGCCGTTCCCTGTCTTCGGGAATGGCCAGACACGCCCCCACGATCAGCTCGTCCGGTTGGATGAACGGGTCGCTGACCTCAAGTCGAGCTGCGAAGTCCCTGGCGTGACCGGTGAGCGTGTCCTCACCGCAGCCTACGATCGGCCTGCGTACCATCGCCGCCTCATGGGTCTTTTCCCAGTACATGTCCCGTAGGCGGTGGCTGCGGCTGGCGGGATCGAGGTCCAGGTTCAGCGTCTCGTCGGACAGCTGTGGGCGTGTCTGCGTCTGCATGGTCCCCTTCTTCTCGACGGGTTGCGGGCCGGGGCTGCTTCTTGTGCCAGCAAGAGATGGTAGTCTGCAATCCGGCCTTCATGTCAACATACCGCGCCCCAACGCGGCCGGGCGCGCGTGATTGAAGCGATTCTCTCCCGGAAGGGGTGACGTTGCACACAGGGACTTCGACCGGGACCGGCCGGGTTTTCGACATTCAGCGGTTCTCGATCCATGACGGGCCCGGTATCAGGACGACGGTGTTCCTGAAGGGGTGCCCGCTCCGGTGCCTCTGGTGCCACAATCCGGAAGGAATCGGCCGGGAGCCTCTGCTGTCGTTCTCACAGGACAAGTGCATCGGCTGTGGCGGCTGCGTCGAGGCCTGTCCCAACGGGGCCCACGTGATGGACCCGCAGAAAGGCCACGTTCTGCTCAGGGATCGATGCGTCGCGAGCGGTGACTGCGCCGCAGCTTGCCCCACCCGGGCGCTGGAGATCGTCGGCGGGGAGACTTCCGTCGACGATGTGATCGAACAGGTGGTGCGGGACCGGCTGTTCTACGAGGTCTCGGGCGGAGGCGTCACGCTTTCGGGCGGCGAGCCGCTTCTGCATCCCGAGTTCGCAGAGGAATTGCTGAGACGGGTCAAGGAAGCGGGAGTGCACACCGCGGTAGAGACGTGCGGCCATGTGGACTTCGGTGCCCTTACCCGGGTGATGCCGCACACTGACCTGTTTCTGTACGACCTCAAGGAGACAGACGATGTGCTCCACCGGGAGCGCACGGGAGCGGGGAACGCGCGCATTCTGGACAACCTGAAGGCACTCTGCGAGGCAGACGCGTCTGTGCTTGTGCGGCTTCCGGTGGTCCCGGGGCTGAACGATCGTGCGGACCATTTCGAGGCGGTGGCCGCGCTCGTGAGGCGTCTGCAGGGCGAGCCCGGCGTCGAGGTGATGCCGTACCACAGCCTGGGCACGGGCAAACGACGGCGGCTGGGACTGGAATCGGACGGCAGCGAGGATCCCGAGCCGCCACGCCCTGAGACGGTGGCGGAGTGGGTGGACTCGCTGCGCAGGCTCGGCGTGAGAGTGGTGAACGAGGAGTAGCGTCAGGGCGAACCGCGCCGGGGCGGGCGCCGACGCTCAGATGTCGAACTCGCGCAGCAGGCCGCGCAGGTGCGCCGCTGCGAGTTCCATCGCCTTCATCGGGGGCGTGTCATCGCGGCCTTCGAATACGACTGAGAGCCATCCCTGGAAACGGGATCGTTTCAGGATCTGCATGACGCGCCTGTAGTCGATCCACTCCTCCTCACCGGAGGCGATCCGGTAGATCTTCGCCCGCACCGCGATCGCGCGGTCAATGGAGCCGGCTATGTTCTCGTACAGGTCATAGCTGCCGCGATCGGGGTCATCCTCGTAGCCCGTCGCCCCCCGGGAGCCCCGGTACTGGCCCGTGTCCAGGACATGAACGAATCGGGGATCGTCCACCTCGTCCAGCATCCGCACGACCTGGCCGGCGGTGGCCGGGAACATCCGATGGTTGTGGTTGTGCAGGCCGATCAGCACGCCGCGCTCGCGTCCGTATGCCGCCAGGTCCCGCATTCGGTCGACGGTGCGAGGCCACGCGTCCTCGTCCGTCTCTCCGGCTGACGGCTCACAGCCGATGACGCGCACCATTGGACAGAGCATCGCGGAGGCGACATCGATCCATCGCCTGATGTGGGTTGCATGGCCGTCGTCATCGCCGTGGTGATGCTGGCCGAACCCGCCCTGTGTCCCGACGTAGCCGATGGGGAGGCCGAGGTCCAGTGCGTGACGCCGCACGCGCTCCAAGTAATCGGGTTCGGTCGATTCGAACTGGCGATCCTCCAGGTCGACGCCATCGTAGCCCAGCTGCGACGCGATGCGAATCAGGTCGAACAAATCGTGCTCGCCGGACGGCACGCTGTCTTTGAAAGAGAGGGTCTGCATCGAAAGCCTGAGCACGCAGTGCATCTCCCTGGCCACTGAAAGCCACGCTGCAGGGCCGGAAAGTCAGTCGGCGATCGCGAACGCCCGGGAGGGGTTGTCGACTGTGACCTTGCGGATCAGGCCTTCGGGGACCCCGCGCTCCCGCAAAGCGGGCAGGAAGCTGTCGTGGAGGTAGTTGTAGTCGCGGATCTCACCTCCGCCCGGTTCTCCCACGTGGTACCAGCCTGCGTCATGAGAGAGGAGCAACTGATCCGGGTGGTTCTCCAGCGCGGACATGGTCATCTCGACGTGCGAGACAAGCGGCATCAAGCCGATATGGTCGTACTCCAGCCAGGCGCCGCTTGCCGCGATTTCGCGGTGGTAGCGGGCATCCGGTTCGTCGTCGCAATGCACCACGATGAGCCCTGCCGGGTCCGTCTTCTCGTCTTCGAAGATCCTGAGTTGCGCAAGCGCGGCAATGCCCTGGGCGGTATGCGAGGCGACGGTGAGGCCGGTGGCACGGTGGGCGCGGGCCGCGGCCGCGACGAGTCGGGAGTCGATATCGGAGAGCCCGTACCCGGGGCCTTTCGTGGATTCCTCCTCGATGGGGTCGACACCGATCTTGATAAGGCCCGGCCTGATGCTCGTGTCTCCGATGCCTTCTTCCCATTCCGCGATCCACCGCGCGGCCAGCGTGTCAATCGTGTCCTCGTAGGCGTGCTGCGGGACGAACAGATCGTCCATGGCGCCATAGTAGCCGGTGCTGGTCAGGATGTGCATGCCGGTTGCCCGCGACAGATCGGCGAGCAGCTCGGGGTCGCGGCCGAGGTGCTGGGGCGTGCAGTCTGCGAAGCCGGTGAAGCCGCGCTCTCGCAGGGCGGTGAGGTACGGCAGCATCGTGTCGAACACCTCTGACCGGTCCCACCGATGAGGTCCGACGTCGGCGGCCCCGATGAAGTCGGTCGTGATGTGCTCGTGCGGCAGGGCAGGGCCGAGTTCCGCGGGTTCGATCGGGCCCAGGACCGTTTCGATGTGCGGCATATTGTGGCCTCCTGCAAGAAAAGCGGCGGCGAGCGCGTGAGGCGGACTACTCCTGATCGCCGGGCGGGAAAGCGAGGTGGCCCTTCATCCCGGTGTCCGGCACGCGATAGACGTCCCCCGTCTCGAAAGTCACGTACAGGACGTCCAGCCCGGCCTCGGCGAACGTGCAATTCGTCGGCCGGTTGGCGGGCGCGGGGTGAGTCGAGAGGATCCTGCCGTTCGGAGCGAAGACGTAGATCATCGGCCCGGGCCCGGAGTCGTGGTAGCCGGCGCAAGCGACAATGTTCCCGTCCGCCGTCAGGCACATCCCGTCGATGCTCCTGGCATCTCCAAAATCGTGCAGCACTTCATAGTTGCCCAACGTGCTGTCGCCCAGCACGGGGTACGCGCGTAGCTCACGGCGGCCGACCGGCGCACGCGGGATCTCCGACACGAACAGCGTGCTCTCGTCGAGCGAGAACAGCACGCCGTTGGGTCGCACGGTGTCCGAAGTGACCCGTGTCACGTCCCAGGGACCGCCCCGGCGCGATGCGCGGTACACGAATTCGCCGTCCTGTCCGCCGGGGTGTTCGCCGTAGTTGGGGTCCGAGAACCAGACGTTTCCGGCGTCGTCGATAGCCACATCGTTGGGGCGGTTGAACGGCCTGCCGCCAAAGCCGTCCGCCACCACTTCCACCACCCCGTTCCGATCACACTGCACGACCCGCCGGGCTGCCCCCTCACACGCGAACAGGCGACCGGCCCTGTCGAACACCATGCCGTTGGCTTCGTTGGTGTCGTCGCGCCAGACCTCGATCTCCCGGCTCTTGGGGTCATAGCTGAGCGTCTGGTTCGCGTACAGGTGGGAGAAGAGCAACAGAATCCCGTCCCACGCGGGACCCTCGGTTGTGTGCTCTTGCTTGCAGATGTGCTCCCAGGTCCACTCAGACATGTGTCACCCCGGTGAATGCCCGGCCGGTACGCCAGCCCGCCGGGATACCTGGCTCTGAGCCTGAATCGCAGCGGGCGGCGCGATGGGCTGTCCGCGTTCGGGCAGGTGGATCTCGTCGGCCCGGCACTGCTCACATTCCCGAAACTGGGGAATCACGGTTTCGCAATCGAGCCGAGCCTGCTGAAGTTCCTCGCAGGTCGGAGCGCGGAGGCCCCGCATCTGGCCGGCTGGAAGGAGGGGCATGATGTTCATGAGTCTGACGCCGAGCGCCCGGAGGCGGTGAGCCAGTCTCGCCAGATGGCGGTCGTTCACGCCCGGGACCAGCACCGTGTTGACCTTCACCGCCAGACCGGCGGCTATGGCGTTCGCGATGCCGCGCAACTGGTTCTCGATCAGGATTCGGGCGGCATCTCGACTTCGATAGGTGACACCGCGATAGCGCACCGACGAGTAGACGTGTTCGCCGACGCGCTCGTCGGGGGCGTTCACGGTGACCGTGATGGCGCTGAGGCCGGTGTCGAGGATGTCCGGGAGCATGTCGGCCAGGAGCAGCCCGTTCGTGCTTAGGCACTTCAGGACGCGCGGGTATTCGCGGTGGACCGCGGCGAGAGTCTCGAACGTCTCCGGGTTCGCCAGCGGATCGCCGGGTCCCGCCACCCCGATGACGAGACCGCGTTCGTCTCTCGAATCCATCACCGAGCGGACCAGGTCCAGAGCCTCGGGAGGGGATAGCACGCGCGCTGTCCATCCGGGGTGTCGCGCTGCCACGTTTGCGCAGACCCTGCGTTCGCAAAACCTGCAGCTGATGTTGCACCGTGGAGCGACGGGCAGGTGCACCCGCCCGACGCGGAAGTGGGCCCCGGCGTCGAAGCACGGATGACGTTGCGCTACGCCCTGAGCCGTCAGGACCTTCGTCGTGGTCATTTACCCTGTCGTCTCCGGCTCCGGCAGGTGTTTCCTGTACAGGTCCTCCAACTCGGACAACTCCTCGACCGGCGTGGGAGTGACCGGGTCGCCGCTCTCCATGATCCGCGCCGCCAGGTCCCTGAAAACCTGCGATTCGTCCGATTGTGGGGAGTGCTCCAGTACCGTTGAACTCTCAATCTCGCACGACCGTATGACCGGGCTGTGCGGGATGAAGGAGACGAGTTCGGTGCCGAGCGTTCGGGCGAACTCGGGGAGCAGGCTCTTCTCCAGCGCCTCGTCTCCGGAGCTGTTGCAGATCATGCCGGCAAGGCCGGTCTCACCCTTTCGGGAGAGACGGCGGACACCTTTGGCGATGTTGTTCGCGGCGTAGATGCTCATGAATGCGCCCGAGCAAACGAGGTATATCTCCCTGGCGTATCCGGCGCGGATGGGCTGGGCGAACCCGCCGCAAACCACGTCGCCCAGCACGTCGTAGACGACTGCCTCGGTACCGTACGTGTCGAAAGCCTTGAGGTCGCGAAGGATGTTGATGGCGGTGAGGACGCCGCGGCCGGCGCACCCTACGCCCGGTTCCGGCCCTCCCGCCTCCACGCAGAGGATGCCGTTGCTGCCCTCATGCACGATGTCGTCGAGGGCGACGGTGGTCTCATCGCGCCCCATTCTCAGGTTCTCTCGGTACGTCTCCAGTACCGTCGGGATCAGGGTTCCTCCGACCAGGTTGCGGGTGGAGTCACGCTTGGGATCGCACCCGACCTGCATCACGTTGACCCCGCGCTCCCGGAGGGCCATCGAGAGGTTGCTGGCGACGGTGCTCTTGCCTATGCCGCCTTTGCCATAGATGGCAACCTGCTTCATCTACCACCTCGCCCTGTAGCGCCTTCTGTCGGATCTGTACCTGTCCTGCCAGTCGTTCTGGATCGACTCAATGAGGTTGAGCATCCCGGTGTACCCGAAGTACTCTCGATCGACCGTCCTGAAGCGCGCGATGGGGTTCGACAGCCTGAACACGAACGGGATGTCGAGCTCCTCGACGGCGTGCCGCTCAATGTTGCTGCCGAACACAGCCTCGAGTGGTACGCCTCCGAGCGCCTGCTTCGCCCGGTACACGTCGGTGTCCTGGACGACCGTCGGGTGCAGGTCGAGCTCTCGCAACTCGCGCTCCAGCAACTGCTGCGCTCCGGGCAGCCCGGAGCGCAGGCACACTACGCGCGGGATCATCTCCAGGTCCTCTGTTACGAAGCGGAGCAACGGGATGCCGACTGTGCTGTCGGCGACGATGCCGACGGGTGCCCGGTGCATGAAGAACTGCTCCAGGCCCTTGCGGCGGCACTGCTCGACGACAAGGCTCTCCCCTTGGGCTGCCATGCTGTCTGCGACGGCGGCAGCGTCCAGGCTGCTCCCCAGTTCCGCCAGCCACCGGCGGGTGTTGGTGAAACCGACCGGCAGCGGCACGTCCCTGCATAGCTGAACCGTGCCGAACTCACGGGCCAGGTAGTCCGCAGCCCTCTGGCCGGCATCGTGGCTGAGCACGATGCACGACTCGGCGGCGGCGACCCGCTCAAAGTCCTCGACGCCCGTGTTGTGGGCAAGGGTGGCCACGACGGTTGCGCCCATCTGATGCAGAACCTGCTGCACCCACGCCAAGTCGCCCATCCATGTCGGGTTGCTGTTGGCGTGCGGGGCGATCAGGACGACCGTGCCGGGTTCCCTTGGTGCGCCATGATCGACCAGGTGTCTCAGCATCGCGTCCAGGGCGATGTCGGTTCCGCGGTTCTGGTCTCCCCGGAATCCGGCACATTCGATCGGGACGATCTTGAACCCTTCCTGGTTTGGCACGTCCTCGCACACGGCCACGGCGTCATCGCCGACTATCTCCGGCCCGCAGGCGGTGAGTACGAAAACCAGCCGGGTGCCCAGCTCCCTGGCCTCAGCGATGGTCTGCGCGAGAAGGTCCTCTCCACCGTGGACTATCTCGTCTTCGCACAGCTTCGTCGACAGTGTGAGAGTTTCCGTGTAGTCGGCGTCCTGCCAGCTGAAGGCCGCATCGACGAGCTGGAAACAACCCTGGGGCGAATGGGCGATGACGCACGAGCCGGTGACGCCGAGAGCCGTCTGGGCCGCGCCATAGAAGGCACAGCGGTTGTACGGGTCGTGGCACCTCGACGGCGCCGGGGCACGATCCTGGCCCGTTTCTGTCATGCCGGCTAGCTCCCGTAGAGGACTTCGCGGAAGAGACGGGACCGGGGGCGGCGAGCGTGTTCCTGCGCAGACTCCACGAGGCGGGCCATGTTCCTGATGCCCTGATATCCGTACTGTGGGAAGCCGGTCATCGTGGTGAGGTTCACCTGCGGGACGCCGGGCTGCCTCAGAGGCGTGCCCAGGTACACGGCATCGTCGAAACCGCCGGCTATCTCCTCGAGTTCTTCCTCGGTCTCCTTCGAGGCGCGGAAAGACCCGAGGGAGAAGAGGCCCGTTGTGAGGATGACTTCGGGATTCTGCCCCTGTTCGATGAGGAATTTGATGCTGGGCATCCGTTCCTTGATCGTGTACGGGTGGATGTTGATGATGATGGGATGGGCGCCGAATTCCTCGGCCATCGCCGCGAGGGACAGGGCACGGATGGGTCCCGGGAACTCGGAGATCTCGATGAGGGCGGTTCTTCCGTCGAAGAAGCGGCGCATCGAATCCAGTTCCGGTCCGAGTCCCGCGGTCTCTTCGCGCATGAAGTTCAGCGCGCGGTCTTCGAGGCCCAGGGGTTTCGCCACGCCCAGGATCCACTCCTCAGTGGCCTTGAGACCGTAGGGCTGGCCGGTTCGCGCGTAGGGGATCCCGAATTCCTCCTCCATGAGGTCGCCGAGCTTCTGTCCCCAGTCGTAGCACCACGATGCGTTCAGTTGAGCCGTCCGGGCGTGGCGAATCTCATCCAGGGTGCATCCGCCGCAGAACACCCCGTTCACTTCCGCCCCGATGCCGGTCGTGAGCCTCTCTATCTCATCCAGGTCGCCGGGCCACCGGCTGTAGGTCGGGCCCTCCCGTGCACCGATGATGTTCACCGCGCGCTCGCGCTTCTCGGAAGGCGGCTCCATCAGCTGCATGATCACACGAAAGGCATCCTCGTAGCCGCTCCTGAAGTCGCCGCCGAATCCTTCGCTACGGATGGCGACCACTGCGGCATCTGTGTCTCGGGCCGCGGTTTCTGCGACGGTCTCGACGTCATCACCGACGATGCCTGAGCAGCAGCAGGAGAAGATGACGATGAGGTCCGGGTGATACCGCTCGTCGGCCTCCTTGACGGCTTCGAGGAGCGCTCCCTCGCCTCCGTACACGATGTCCGTCTCGTTCTGCGCGGTGCACGAGGTGGGCTCCAGGGGCACGCCGCGGTACTCACACCCGCGCATCTTGTAGGCACTGCCCACGGAGTACGTGCAGCCCTTCGGGCCGTGTATGACCGGTGCCATGTGGCGGATGCCGTTCATGACCTGGAACGCGGTCCAGAACTTGCACGGCGGGGCATGGGATGCCTGGAGTTTGGGAACCATCTGTCCCTGCTCCACCTGATGGAGCAGTTCCTCCAGCGTGCCTCTGAACGCGATGCGGCTGCTGTCCACGTGGCTTCTCCGTGAATCCCGGATGTCGCGACGGCGGAGGGACCGTCGCCCCGGAGGGGATTGTATGCCCCGGCGCATCCCGACCTGTCTGATGCCGTCAGCTCCGGTGGCCGGTAGCTACTAAAGCTCGATGGGCGTGTCCGAGCGGACATGGAAGGCTTTGCGGACCGTCTCGGCGATCTCCCAGGTGGCTCTGGTTCCGGCCTCGACGAAGAGCAAGTCACCCGCACCCAGCGAAACAGAGTGGCCGTCCTGGTCCGTGACCGTGAACCGGCCCTGCGAGATGTGGGCGGTTTCGTCCCAGGTGTACTCCCACGTGAACCTGCCGGGCGTGCACTCCCACACTCCGTTCATGACCCGTTCATCGTCGGACTGCCACAGGACCGCGCCGGAGGCTCTGGGCTCGCCGGATAGCACCCAGTCTTCCGGGATGGGCCAAGGGTCCAGTGAGGCGTCGGGCTCGTGGATGTGGCGGACGCTACCACTCACGGTTGGGGTGCTCATAGCCGTCTCCTCTGTCGCCGGCATCTGGCGACGTGTGTGACGCGCGGTGTGCCATACGGACGCCGATTATGGCACACGGGGCGGGCGAGACCAGCCTGGCGGAGCACTATGCTACCGTTCGCGCCTGCCCGGGGCTCGACGTGCGACGCGAATCGCGGGGCAGGGCCATGTTGAAAGGGACTGGAATGCCGGAGTTCACAATAGGCGAGGCCGAAGGAGCATCCTGGGAGGCGGACGGGCTGAAGAAGGACACGAGGAACGTCCTCCGGGAGCGCCTGCGCGAGGGGAAGCCCACCATCGGCACCCACGTCATGACTCTGTGGCCGGGGATGGTCGAGGTCATCGGCTATTCGGGCGCCATGCACTACATCGAATTCTCAGGGGAGGACGCCCCGTACGATCTCGCGTCTCTGGAGAATTTCGCCCGGGCTGTGGACCTGTTCGACCACATGTCCTCGATGATGAAGATCGAACAGGAGCCGCGGACCTGGCTCGCCGGACGGGCGAACGGCGCCGGTATCCAGAACCTGCTGTTCGCGGATATCAGGAGCGCGGACGATGCCCGGGAAGCGGTCGCCGCGGCCCGCCCCGAAACGCCGGAGTCCATGGGGATTGCAGGGGCCGGGTGGAAGCGCGATGTCGGCTATGGAGTGGGGGGCAGCCACGCCGACGGGGCGGAACAGCGCCAGGAGGGCGTCGTCGCGCTGATGATCGAGAAGCCGGGCGCGATAGACAACCTGGAGGAGATCCTGTCCGTGGAAGGCGTTGACATGATCCAGTTCGGCCCCGGGGATTACTCAGTCACCCAGGGCAGGGCAGGGGATTCCGGTCATCCAGATATCCAGCGCGTGGAGCGTCACGTGAACGAGACGGCGATCAAGATGGGTGTGCGGCCGCGCGCAGAGATCCTCCATTTCGAACAGGCCAGGCCCTACCTGGACTTGGGGATCATCGATTTCTGTGTGGGTTGGGATGTGAGAACAGTCCACGACTACTGCAGGCGGCAGGGCGACGCGCTGGCCGAACTCCTGAGCATGTAGATGGCGCGTTGCACCCGGCAGTGCCGTATTCGCGCGAGGCGGGCAGGGAGCATCGTCTCGCTGGTCCAGGCGTCAGGGAGGCTCTGATGGACAGGCTGATTGTCACCGCGGCGATCACAGGAAGTCGGATTACCCGGGAGCAAACCCCGCACATTCCGATACTGCCGGAGGAGATAGCGGACTCGGCGGTTAAGGCGCATGAGGCAGGCGCGGCGATAGTCCATATCCACGTTCGGGACCCCGAAACCGGCCTGGGCGACCAGGATCGGGAGCTGTTCAAACAGGTGGCGGAAAGCATCCAACGACGATGCGACGCGGTCCTGTGCCTCACTACCAGCGGCATCCCCGGCCGCAACCTCGCGTACGAGCAGCGAATGGTGTGCCTGGACCTGCAGCCTGAACTGGCGTCATTCGATGCGGGCAGCCTGAACCTGGGCGGACACGTTTTCTCCAACCCGGATGATTTCCTGCGGGTGATGGCCCAGAGGATGCTGGAGAAAGGCGTGAAGCCCGAGTTGGAGATATTCGACGTCGGCATGATCGGGACGTGCCTGCGGCTGGCGGAGAAGGGGATGCTGGAGAGGCCAATGCATTTCCAGTTTGTCCTCGGCACGCCCGCGGGCAGCCCGGCCACTGCCAGGAGCCTGGCGTACCTGCTCGATCTGATTCCCGAAGGATCGACGTGGTCGGTCGCTGGCATCGGGCGCGGGCAACTGCCGATGGCGATGATGGCCATGGCCATGGGCGGCCACGTGCGCGTGGGGCTTGAGGACAATATCTACTACTCGCGGGGCGTGCTCGCGGAATCGAACGCGCAGCTGGTCGACCGGGCCGTGCGCATCGCCCGGGAGTACGGGAGGGAACCTGCGACGCCGGACGAGGCGCGCGAGGTTCTCGGCCTGCGGAAACCCGTCTAGCGCCGGAGCGACCGGCCCGTCTTCCGGTGGTATCGGGGGACGGGGCCGCGGCTGTGCACGGTTTTGAAGGTGCCGGCCCCTGGCGGGACCGGCTCGACCTTGACATCCCAGTTCGACCCTCGAACAATGCAGCGGCCGGACGAC
>CAYYFS010000045.1:0-13715 GCA_964471055.1 uncultured Dehalococcoidales bacterium | reverse complement strand
TGTCGATCGAGACGGAGCGCGACATCCAGAAGCGCCAGAACGTGATGGTCGTTTCGCTGCGCCTGGCGTTCGATGAACGGACGGGCGCCCGAAGTTCCGCCTCGCACACAGCGCTTCAGTACAACATCACCGGCGTCGCCTAGGCGCTCGCCCTCCGAATCAGGGCGCCCGTGCGCCGGTGGGGGAGGCCGCGCGCACGGGCTGCCCGGCTAGAACGCAACTGACATCGCGTGCCGGCCGGCCTGATTGACCGGCCCCGCACGCAGAGGAGTTCTGCGACACATGGCTGACAACAAGACAACCGCCGATCCGGTCGCCGAGATTGCCGAACGGGCGCTCAAGAAGACCAGCGTGGTGACTCTCGACGGGTGGGACGGCACCGACCAGCGCTACCTGTTCGTGGCCCCGTACGACTGCCGGGTGGACCAGGTGTACCTGGTCTCCGACACCGGGGTGGCGGCGAACGACACCAACTACTACTCGTTCCAGGTGCAGAACCTGACTGAGAGCGAAGCACTGCTCTCGTCGGCGCAGACCACCCAGGCCACGGGCGGGACCGCGATCACGGCAGACGAGCCGTACGCGCTGACGCCCGATCAGAACCAGGTGATCTCGGACGGTGACGTTCTCGAACTGCAGATCACCGAGACAGTCACGGCGACCGACCTGACCGGCGCCGAGATCATCGCGGTCGTGGAATACACCTAGCCCGCGCACGGCCCCCGGAGGCATCTCCGGGCGTGCACCGGAGATCGTCGCGAGTCGCAGCCCTGACGGCGGGACCCGCGGGTGCAGGAATTGGGAGACCGACCACATGGGATTGCCAATCGGGACCGTGACCGTGGAGTCGGCCGGCACAAGGGTGCCTCTGGTGAGCTCAGGCAACGCCGTTTCCGCGGTTTCTTTCAAGGCGAGGGAGGCCAACGCGGGCAAGGTGTTCGTGGGAGACGACTCCGTGTCGAGCAGTGATGGGTATGAGCTCGCTCCCGGGGACGAACTCACCGTTTCGTTCCGCGAGAGCGTCGATCTGCGTCGCTTCTACGTGGACGCGGCGGAAGACAACGACAGAGTGGACTACGCGGGAGTAGCAGCGTGAACCGTCCGTCCGTGCGGTACCGGGCAAACGCCCGTTTTCTGGGAGACGACGTCCGACTGCGCTTCGGAGGCTCCCTCGATGCAGCCCTCGTCTACGACTCAGCGAACGACGAGCTGACCCTCCAGACAACGGGCGCATCGGGCGAACTGGTTGATCGCCTTGCGTTTCAGGCCGGCACGGACACGCCGTCGGTGGTGTTCAACGACGGAGGGTTTGACGCCGACTTCCGCGTCGAGGGCGACTCCGACCCGGACCTGCTGTTCGTCGATGCGGGCGCCGACGCGGTGGTGTTCGGTGGAAGTGGGCCGGATGGGAGCGAGAAGGTCAAGGTAGTCGGCGACCTGCGGCTGGACGGCGATCTCGACCTCGTGGGTACGCATGAAATCGCAACGACTGAGGGCAGTCTCACGCTGAGCCCCGCGTCCGATCTCATCCTCAACGACGGCAAGAACTTCATCGGCGACACTTCGAACGAAAACATGACCGTCGGCCTGACGATCAACCAGGGCGAGAGCGACGACGCGATTCTCGCGCTCAAGGCGTCGGGCGTAGCCCACGGCGTGACGAACATCGCGGAGACGGATACCTGGGGCCTGTTCACGAAGGTGACCGCCGCGAATGGCGGCCTCCACGTCCGCGGATTCCAGAACAACTGGGGCGGTGGTGCTTCGTCCGTCGCGGGGCTGGCTCTGTACGGCTACGGGAACCCCGCCGGCCACGGAAACGGCACAGCGAAGTCCACGTCTGCGAACGGCGCCGTCCTGATCATGGGTGCCGAAAACGACGGTTCCGCCAGCGGAGCGGGGATCGGCGCAAACGGGAACGTTCTGGTCGTGTCCGACGTTGGGGCCGGCGCTCGCTGGTTGGTCGATGCTGAGGGCGACACCTGGCAGGCGGGCGACGCCACGATCGCCGGCGATCTGGACCACAACGGTTCGAACGTCGGCTTCTACGGCACCGCGCCCGCTTCGAAACAGGCGGTTGCGGGCTCCCGGGGCGGCAACGCCGCCCTGGCGAGTCTGTTGAGCGCGCTGGCCACCATCGGTCTCATCACGGACAGCAGCACGGCCTAGGAGGGACTCATGCCGCTGACAAAGGACACCCCGGTGCAGGTGGCACCGGCTTCGGAGGCAGACATCTTCGAAATCACCGGGATCGGTGTCCGGGTGGAAGACGAGTTGGTCACGATCTACTGGCGGAAGTCACTCTCGCAGGGCGAAGGCGATCCGTTGATCGTGGAGACCGGTGCCTGGCACGCGGATGCCGGGATGCTCGGCGCGCTGTACCCGGACGGCGACATGACCTACTACGACAACCTGAAAGCGCTGGCATACCAGGTGCTTCAAAGCGAAGGTGTGTTCCCCGAGGGCACACCGGACTGACGACGAATCGGATGAGAGGTGAGGCGGTGGAGTTCAAGGAACATCTGGGACAGCTGCTGGGTGGCACGGTGGGAGATGTCGAGCTCCGGCGGATCGCCATGACGGTGGTCGGCAGGTGCATCAGGGATCTGAAGCTGGCGATCGGCGAAGCGGCCTGGTCCGCCCGGGAGCTTGCCGCGCAGGATCGACGGGTGGAGAGCGCCCGGAGCATGGCAGAAGCCCGGCGCTTGCAGGAGCGGTACAGCGCTGCGTTGGCGGAGTACGGCCGGCTCGCTTCGAAGGATTCCGTCGCGGAATCGGCGGGGAACGCTCCGCCGGACGGGGTACCAGTTGACGAAGAGGAGGCTGCGTAGATGGCGGATGGCCGGGCGCCGGAAAGCGTGCGCAACACATATGCTGGGCTCGCCGAACTGAAGTCGCTCGCCGGCATAGCTGGCGCCGACGGCGATTCCAGCCTGTGGCTGGCGCTTGAGGCGGCGAGCAGGGCTGTCGACCGGTTCTGCAACCGGCACTTCTACGTGCTCAGGACTACCCGGACCTTCGATGTCGACGACGCTGCCGGGTTCGGCGTGCCCGATCTGGTTTCGGTGACGACGCTGTCCGAGGACGCGGACGGTGATCGTGTATTCGAGGTCACACGAGAGGCAGACGACTATCTGCTGTACCCGCTGAATGCGGACCCCGCCAGCGACTGGGGCAGACCGTACAACAGGGTGCTGGCCGATCCTCAGGGGCCGCGCCCGGTCTTCACTGTGGGACGCCGATCCATGCAGCTTGCCGGGCAGTGGGGCTATCGCTCCGACACGCCGGACTCGGGCGCAGCCGTCAACGAAGGCGGCACTCTATCGGCGGGCGCGACGACGGTGACTGTGACCGACGGGAATCTCCTATCGGCCGGCCAGACCCTGCTCATCGATGCCGAGCAGTTGTTCGTGCGCGAGGTCGATGGGGACGATCTTGCGGTGGTTCGTGGGGTGAACGGCACGACGGCCGCAACGCATCCCGATGGCTCCGACGTCCATGCCTGCCGCTATCCGGCCCCGGTCGCCAGGGCGGTGCTGCTGATGGCCGGGCGGTTCTGGAAGCGGAAGGACAGCCCGTACGGGCCGACCGCCGGCGCACACGGGTTCGGGCCGATCGAGGTCGTGCCGGGCATGGATCCCGATGCACACGCCCTTCTCTCGACGTTCAGGCGGTTGCCGGTGGGAGCCGTTGCCTGATGAGCCTCGCGTCCATCCGTAGCTCTATCGTGTCGTCACTCGAAGGCATCTCCGGTCTGCGCGTCTATGACCATGTGCCCGATTCGATCCACGAGTTACCTGCTATCGCGGTACGCCTGCACGCGGCCAACTACACAGACGCGACATTCACGTTCCGGCTGTTGCTGGTGGGCGGCTCGTGGGACGAAGGCGAGGCCGCCGTGGCGCTACATCCGTTCCTCGAAGCCTCAGGGGACAGCAGCATCAGGGCCGCGCTGGAAGCCGATCCCGGCAGCGTGACTCTTGAGGTGGACACGATTGAACGCCGTCGCATCAACGGAGTGCCGTACATGACGGCCGAGATCATCGTGCGGGTGCTGGACACGCCGTGATCACGCCGCGACAGGCGAAGCCGGCCCGGCCGGACGTTGGGCGGGCTGGTGGGGTGTGCGGCCCGGAAGACGCCGTGGCTCGCCACGATCGCGATCTGAGCGACGTTTGGGACGTGCTTCTGACGATCAGGGAGACCGTGGAGAACGACCACGCGCATCGCCTGCGGCGCATCGAGATCGACCTTCGCTGGGTGATCCTGTTGTTGGCCGGTCAGATCGTCGCCGTGGTCGGTGCCGCCCTGGGCGGTGTGTTCGGAAGGTAGGTGCTCCAGCCCACTGGCACCGGCGCGCAATGCGCCGTATGCTACGGCCCGCACTCGGAGGCGCACATTGGAGTTCGCGGGCCGGCATTCGGGCCGGAGAATCGTCAGGTGGTGGTACGCGGTGGCTGTGATGGCCGTCGCACTGGTCATCGCCGCGTGCTCGTCCGGACCGCGCGATGAGTCGACCCCGGCGCCGACGCCCGATCTGGACGCGACGGTAGCCGCGGCCGTGGCTGCCACATACGCTGCACAGGCGACCGCCGAGCCGCTCCCTGCTGCCACCACGCCGCCTGAGCCGACGGCTATGCCCACGGTTGTTCCCTCGGCGACGCCGGTTCCACTACCCACGGCGGCGCCCACGCCGACGCCGACGACCGTTCCACCTGCGCCCACCGCGACCGCGGTCCCAACAGCCACGCCCACTCCCGCCCCGGTGCCCTCGCCGGTACCTTCGCCATCTTCACCATCCGCCGCAGACATCATCGACCTCGCCAGGCCGGGCGTCGTGCGGATCGAGACCGACAACGGCAGCGGTTCGGGCGTGATCATCGAGACCGACGACCGCGAGGGCTCGGCCCTGGTGATCACGAACGCGCACGTAATCGAATCGGCGTCCGCCGTGGTCGTCGTGGTTCGCGACGTGGACCGCCTGACCGGTGTCGTGCTCGGCCTGGATGCGGACCTGGACCTGGCGCTGATTAGAGTTTGTTGCGATTCGTTCGTGGCGTTGCCGCTGGGCGACGCCTCAACCGTCCAACCCGGGACGGCGGTTCTGGCCATGGGGTACCCGCTGGGCATCGAAGGCCCCGCGACCGTGACGAGCGGGATAGTGTCTGCCCGCCGCTTCGATTTCGCAAACCAGCGGTGGGAGATACAGACGGACGCCGCACTCAATCCCGGCAACAGCGGCGGCCCCCTGCTCGACATGAGCGGCGCGGTGATAGGCATAAACACCAGCATCCTGCGATCCACGTCGTACGGCGTCAGCGTGGAAGGGTTCGGATTCGCCGTCGATGTGGCAACGGTGGCCGCAGTTCTCCCGTCGCTCAGATCTGGCGTGACCGTTGCAGCGCCCACGCCCACGCCGACGGCCGTGCCTCCCGCCGATGTCCCTGACGGGTCGTTCGGCCCCGTGGACGGAGAAATCGAGCACGATCCAGCAGACGATGCTGCGGATGTGCAGCTGGTCGACGTATCAGTGTCGGACCTGGAGGTGTCGGCCCGGTTCTTCAACCCGTATGCGACACATCAGGGGGGCTGGAGCTACGGGTTCTTCGTGCGGCAGTTCGGTCCCGACACCTTTCATCTGGTGTTCGTGCGCAGCAACGGGAGGTGGTACCACTACCGCAAGTCCGGGGCTTTCTCTCAGAGCGAAGAGCTTCAATCGAAGTACTCGGCGGACATAGAGACGGCGACCGGAGGCAGCAACCACGTACGTGTGATCGCCATCGGCGACACGGGGTGGTTGATCATCAACGGGAAATTCGTGGGCACGCTGGACCTCGACGCGGGGCCGGGGACCGGTGGCATCAGCGCCATGACGGGGTACTTCTTCGGCGATTCGATCGCCGGGGAAGCCACACGGTTCGAAGGGCTCGCGGTCACCCCCGTCCGCCTGGTGCACGGTCCGACCGACGGGAGCCTTGTGAAGCAGGAAGGGCTGATCGCCGAGTACGGGGCCGCGGTGGACGTGTCCAACGCAGTGATCGAAATCCAGTTCACCAACCCGTACGCGACCCATACCGAGGCGTGGGACTATGGCCTGCTTTTCCGGAAGTCGGCCCGCAACACCTTCGACACCGTGGTACTGGCCAGCATCCGGCAGTGGTATCACCACACGCGGAACGCAACGTGGCCTTACAGCAAGGCGATCACTGACGGCTCGGCCACGGGTGTGGACCTGGCCCCGGAGAGCACCAATACACTGCGGCTGCTGGCCCTCCAGAGCCGCGGCTGGCTGTTCCTCAACGATCGTTTTGTATCTTCGATCTCGCTGGCGGGGGCGAGTCCGTCGGGGGACGTGTCCGCGATCGCCGGGTTCTTCCCGAACACTCAGCCCGACGGCTCATCGACAGGGTTCCAGGGCTTCACCGTGTGGACCATAGGAGGAACAGACTGACGTCGGGGACCCGGGGTTTCCGCGCTGGATCTGTTGCACATAGCGGAGTAGCGTCGATCGCCGGATCACAGGGAGGAAGACATGGCCGGCCGCATCGGAATCATAGGCGCAGGGGGCATTGGCTCCATCGTCGGGGGCATGCTCGCCCGCGCGGGCCACGACGTGACGCTGATCGACCAGTGGGTGGAACATGTCGAGGCTGTCAGGAAGGACGGCCTGCGGATCACCGGGGTGATGGGTGAACACACCGTCCAGGTGAAGGCGGTGCACCTGCACGAAGTCCAGGGCGTCGGCGAGCCGTTCGACATGGCGTTTGTCGCCGTCAAGTCGTACGACACCGAGTGGGCGACGGCGTTCATGCTCTCTTACCTTGCCCCGAACGGCGTGGTGGTGGATTTCCAGAACGGCATCAACGACGAACGCGTCGCCGCCGTCGCCGGGCGGGAACGCACGCTGGGCTGTGTGATCGCCATCGGCGCGGCGGTGTACGACCCAGGCGTCGCGATCTGCACCAATGTAGAGCCGGTGGGCTTCAAGGTAGGCGAGCTTGACGGCAGCGAAACGCCGCGAATCGCCGAGATCGCGGGCATGATGAACGACGTTGCCCTCTCCAAGACCACCACGAACCTGTGGGGGGAGCGCTGGGCCAAGCTCTCCGGCAACTGCATGGCGACCCCGCTCACCGGCCTGACCGGCTACACGTACGCCGAATCCCTCCGCAGGCCTGAGACGCGCCGCATCGAGGCGCAGGTGGCGGCCGAGTGCGTCCGCGTAGCCCGTGCGGCAGGCCACGATGTCGAGAGCGTCTGGGGGATTCCTCCGGCCCTGCTCCTCGAAGGCGTCGAAGGTCGCAACGTCGAAGAGCTCGAATCCTGCATGCTGGAAATCGCGGAGCGGATAGGCGGCACCGCTCGAGCTTCGTTCCTCCAGGACGTGATGAAGGGTCGGCGAACGGAGATCGAGTACTTGAACGGGTACGTTTCGGGAGAGGGACGCAGGCTGGGCGTGCCTACCCCGTTCAACGACGCCATGGTAGAGGCGGTCCGGCGCTACCCGGTGGGTAGGCTGGAACCGCGGTCGGAGAATATCGAAGCCTTGGTGCAGATGCTGCCCGGGTAGCATCTGCAACGGTCAAGCGCGCGAACACTATGGCCGGACGGAATCGAAAGGAGATCATATGGCTCCCCGTATCGCAGTGATCGGCACAGGGGGTATCGGCGGAGTAGTCGGCGGCATGCTGGCCCACGCCGGGCACGACGTGACTCTGGTTGACCAGTGGCACGAGCACATGGACGCCGTCAAGCGCGACGGCCTGCTGGTATCTACCCCGTCCGGCGACTATCGGACAACGCCGAAAGCACTCCGGATCTCCGAACTCCAGGGCATCGGCGAGCCGTTCGACATGGTGTTTGTCTCAATGAAGTCGTACGACACCGAGTGGGCCACCTTGCTCATGAAGGGCTACGCCACTTCGGATGCCCCGTTCGTCTGCTTCCAGAACGGGGTCAACGATGACCGGATAGCGGAGATCGTGGGGCGGGACCGCACGCTTGGGGCGATAGTCATCATCGGCGGTGCGTGCCATGAGCCGGGCAAGGTCGTCCGCACGGACAACCACTCCCCGGGGTTCAAGATCGGCGAGCTGGACGGCAGCGATTCGCCGCGTGCCCGGGAGATCGCCGCCATCGTGAGCGACGTGGCGGATACGCCAGTCACGACGAACCTGTGGGGAGAGCGCTGGTCGAAGCTCATGATCAACTGCATGAGCAACGGCATCGCGGGCCTCACGGGCTACACCTCCGCCCAGGTACGCACTGTTACCGAGGCGCGTCGGGTCGGCATTCAGCTGGGCGGAGAAACCGTCCGGGTCGCCACCGCGCTCGGACACCATCTCGATCCCGTGCTCGGGATGGAGCCGTCGAGGGTCGCCGATGCGGCTGAGGGACGCGGGCTGGAGGACGTCGAGCTGGCGATGCTCGAGACGGCGAAAGAGATGGGCGGTGGCCGTCCGTCGCTCCTTCAGGACGTGATGAAGGGCCGCCGCACCGAGATCGAGTACCTGAACGGTTACGTCGCGCAGGAAGGCCGCAAGGTCGGCGTGCCGACTCCGTTCTCGGACCGCATCGTCGAGGTGGTCCTGGGTCTGGGCGTCCCCTTCGAATCGAAGCCGGAAAACCTGCAACCCCTGGTGGACATGCTGCCGGGCTAGGCGGGGCCGGCACCGGTACTTTGACAGACCTCAGCCGGGCCGCCGCCGGGAGCAGATTGCGCCGCTAGATGGCCCGGCCGAGCACCGTGGCGCGGGCTGCATCGAACCCGCAGGCCTGCAGGAATCGGATGTCGCGCTCGTCATCCGCCCGGAGGACGGAGTAGATCTGTTCGATTCCTGAGTTCTTGCACTCCGCCGCCAGTGCCTCGACAAGCCTCCGCCCTACGCCGCGGCCGCGGTGCTCGGGATGCACTGCGATAGCTACGACCCGCGCCCCGGGCGGCATACCGTAGCCCGTTGACTGCCACTCGGCGAAGATGAAGCCGACCAGTCCGCTGTCACCTTCCGCGACATGGCAGCCCCACGGGGGCAGGATCATCGCCTCCAGGTCCGCCACCTGCAAGAACCGTTCGACGTACCGATCCCACGTGGCGGAACGATCCGGCCCCACAATCAGCCCGTCCAGCTCGCGGACCGCGCGCGCATCATCCTGTCGTAGCTGGCGGATCACGACGTCGCTTGCCACCTCGCTCCTCCCCGGGCGCTGCGCCCGACCGAGCTACGGCTACTCGTAGACCACCTTGTCGGTCGTGTTCTTCTCGATGTAGTCCCAGTTGAGCGTGACTCCCAGGCCGGGCGCTTCAGGCACGGTCACGCACCCGTCCTCGTCGATGGAGTCGAGCTGGTCGTCGTAGTCCTCGGTGAAAGCGCCTGAGGCCGCGAAGTTGTCGACCCTCGGGTGCAGGAGCCCCAGCTCGTAGTAGTTGCTGTTGCGGGTGGCGGCCATGCACTGGCGGCGCGACGGTCCGGGACCATGCGGCTCCACGTCCAGCCCGAACCCCTCGGCAGCGTGCGCGATCTTCATCACACCTGTGATGCCGCCGTCGTAGTCCTGGTCGATCCGCACGAAGTCGGTGCCGTCGGCCACGATGAAGTCGACGTGCGGTTCCAGCCCGCGCACGTGCTCCAGCTGGAGCAGCGGGGTCTTGATGAGCTGTCGCAGCTTGCGATGCGCAAACGCCGATACGCCTCCGTCCTTGAACGGATCTTCCCACCAGTAGTAACCCCATGCGTCGCAGGCGCGGCCGACCTTCAAGGAATCGCCGAAGGTCTTGTACGCGCAGAAGGGGGCGAGCATCAGGTCCATCTTGTCCGCTGCGCGCTTGCCGACTTCCTCCACGACCGCGACGTGCTCGTCCACCGGGGCATCCTGCCATGGGTGGAGTTTGAAGGCCTTGTAGCCTGCCTCGTAGCACTGCTCCGCGAAATCGGCGTATGCCTCCGGGCAGTTCAGGCCGTCGGGCTCACGGTCCCCGCAGTACGTTGATGCGTACGCCGGAAGCTTCTTCCGGTACTCGCCGAGCAGCTGGTAGATGGGGACGCCGAGTGCCTTCCCGACGATATCCCACAGGGCCATGTCGACCTGAGACATACCCATCCTGGCGTGCTGCCTGAGCGCCTGCTTCGCATCGTTGTAGAACGTCTCGCGGGCGAACGCGCTGCTGCCGAGAAGCGCGCTGATGAACATAGGGAAGCCGCTGTACTCGGTGTTGGACCCGCCCACGTACTCGCCGGTGATTCCGGCGTCCGTGAAGATGCGGACCATCATCCGGCCCATGTTGAGGCTGGACCCCTTCTGGTAGACCGGAATGTTGATGGTGCCTTCGGCGCCGATGTCCTTCAACGGGACCGTGAACTGGCGGACCTCGACCTTTGTGACTATCGGGGGTTTCATTGCGGCAATCCCTCCGGGTGGCTCCTGCGGGCGTGCTCCGCGGCCGCGCGGAACGCGCCGCCTAGGGTACTCTGCGCGGCCGTGCGACGTGGACCGCCTGCGTCACGGGTCGTTGCACTTCTTGACTTCGATCCGGCGCGGGCCTAGAGTGCGCCCGGTCGTGGCGCGGATGGTTCCGCGGCGGCCAGGGGAGCGAGGGCACGAATGAACGCCAACAAAGTCAAAGAGGCGATGAAGTCCGGAGGCATGGCCTACGGCGCAGCGTTCTCTTATCCGTCAATTCAGGACGTGGAATTGGTCGGCAATCTCGGGTACGACTTCATCTGGATCGAGGGTGAACACGGGGCCTTCTCTCTGCCGGACGTCGAGGAGATGTGCATCGTGGCGAACGGCGCGGGAATGAGTGTCGTGGCCCGGGTGCCGGACTTCCAGGCTTCGACGCTACTCGGTTACCTGGACCGCGGCGTGATGGGCATCATGGCTCCCCACATCTGCACGAAGGCCGATGCCGAGGCGCTGGTTAGCGCGTGCTACTACCATCCGCTGGGCCACAGGGGTGTCGGGCCGGGGAGGACGTACTCGTTCGCTTCGCGGTTCGAGAGCTCCGCTGCATACATGGCATGGATGAACGACCAGGTGCTGTCCGTGGCGCTCATCGAGGACGAAGAGGGGATCGAGAACCTGCCGGACATACTGACAACCGACGGACTCGATGCCGTCGCGCTCGGACCGGCCGACCTGGCCCAATCGATGGGAGAGCCGGGCAGGCCGGGGCACGTCCGGGTTGCAGCCGCCCTCGAAAAGGCGAAGGCTCAGATCGACGCGTCCGACAAGCCCAGGGATCGCGACTTCATGGCTTTCACGTCTGTTCGGGGCCTGCTGGTTCCGGCCGCGCGGGACGGCCTCGCACGCATGAAGGAAACCGAAGGCGCCAGCGTAGACCCCGTGAAGGCTTCAGTGGCCGCTGCCGGGCAATCGGATGCGGACTTCTACAGGGGCCGGTGAGCCCAGGCTCGCCTTCTTCTGGCCCGGCGCACACCGTCATCCCGAGCGTAGTCGAGCGAACCAGGGTGGCGTAGCGTCGCGGCGTTTCCGCGAGAGGGTAGTCGAGCTCTGGCGCGGGAAATCGGCCGCTTACGGTGCGACGACGAGCTGCACCGGCGGGTCCGGTTCCAGCAGCCGCTCGAACGCTCCCTGGATGCCATCCAGCGGCACGTAGCTGTCGGGCCCTACCATCGGCCCTGAACGCACCTTGCCGGCCTTCATCAGGTCCAGGCTCGTCCGCCAGTCGTCCGACACCGAGCCGTACACGGCCTTCATCTCCACTTCCCGTCCCACCCATTCGACGGTGAGCACGGGGACGTTCTCCCACGCGAGGGAGACAGTCACTACCTGACCTGAGCGGCGCACCATTTCGAGTGCCTGCTGTAGCGTGTTCGTGGCGGCTGCGCACTCGTAGGCGACGTGCGCTCCCAGGCCGCCGGTCATCTCGACGATCTCCGCGACCACGTCCTCCCGCGACGGGTCGATCACCCGGCTCGCACCGAGTTGCTCCGCCGCCTTCGCCCGGGCAGGCATCGGCTCGGTCACGTACGTCGATGTCGCTCCCGATGCGTTTGCGATTTGCAGCGCCAGCAGCCCGATAGGCCCGGCGCCCAGCACCACCGCGGAGTCGCCGACGCGCAGGTTGGAGAGCCTGACTGCGTGGACCGCCACGGCGCACGGCTCCGTCAGCACCGCCGTTTCGTCCGGCACCTCCTCGGGTGTCGGCAGCGCCCGCCACGCGTCCAGAGCGACGTACTCAGCGAAACCCCCGAAGGTCGCGTTGGGATCGAACCCTACGGTCCTGGCGCTGTACCGGGGCATCCGCGAGATCCCGGGCGGCGTGCCCGGAGGTGGTGTTCCGCCGCCCCCGACGACGCGGTCGCCCACCTGCCAAGAGTCGACGTCGTCGCCGATTTCCGCCACCGTGCCGCAGAACTCGTGCCCAAGCACCATGCCCGGCCGCACCATGTCGTGCTGGAAGCGGTGCACATCGGAGCCGCAGATGGCGCAGTGGCTGATCTTGATCAGGATCTGGCCCGGCCCCGCAGTCGGCGTGGGGACCTCCTGCACATCGAGACGTTGCTTCCCGGAATAGACGGCTGCTTTCATCCATGGCCTCCGGCCTGAGTGATCGACGACGCCCTGGAGCCACGGGGGTGGCCGGATTTGGCGAAACGTGCCCGGCTACAGCTCGACGATTGCCCTGCCGAGGATTTCGCCCTTTTCGAGCGCCTCGCACGCTTCGGGGAGCTGATCGAATGTGAAGCGGCGGGTCACGAGCTTGTCCAGCGGGAACTTCCCTTCCCGGTACCACCGCAGGAACATCAGGAAATCGCTGTCCGGGTACGTCGCGCCGAGACTGCCCCGGTACTGCCGCTGGTGGAACATGAAGTGCGCCGGGTCGACGGTTATCTCGCCCTCAGGCATGCCGATGAGCACGGCGATGCCGCCGTGGTTGTCCGCCCCGGAGCCGCCGCCGCGCGTCGCAGGCAGGATCTGCTCCATCGTGGCCTTTGCTCCAACGGCGTCGAACACGTAGTCTGCCCCGCCGTTCGTGATGTCGGCGATGGCTTCGACAGCGTTGCCATTGGCCGCGTTGACCGTATGCGAGGCGCCGAACTGCTTTGAGAACGCGAGCTTGTCGTCCGCCAGGTCCACGGCGATGACCGGGTGGCACTGGAGCAGGGCTGCCGTCTGAATGGCCGCCAGCCCGACCCCGCCCGCACCGAACACTGCCACGGACTCGCCCGGGCGGGCCTTCGCCGTGTGCATCACCGCGCCCGCGCCCGTGAGGACAGGGCAGCCGATGATGCAGGTGACGTCGGTGGGCGAGTCGTCGGGGATACGGACGACCAGGTCGGCGTCCGCCAGCACGTCCTCGGCCCACGCGTACACGATCCCGTGGGCGAGCTCTCCGCGGTACGTGACGCCCACGGGCTCGAGCGGCTTGCGGCCCCTAGTCGGTGTACGCGGTACCCAGGTGACGATGGCGAGGTCGCCCTCTTTCAGGTGCGAGACACCTTCACCAACGCGGGTCACTGTGCCGGTGGCTTCGTGGCCCAGAAGCCAGGGCCTCGGCAGCGCCGGATTGTGCATCTGGTGTATCTGCGAATGGCAGATGCCGGTGGAGATCAGCTTGACCAGCACCTGGCCGGCCTTCGGGTCCGGGACGTCCAGTTCATCCAGGATGAACGGCTGGCCGGGGGCGGGCTGGACTGCGGCTCTTGTCTTCATCGCGTTGCTCAGTCTCCGCGGCGCGTCAGCGCCTCCTGGTG
>CAYYFS010000044.1:11538-13731 GCA_964471055.1 uncultured Dehalococcoidales bacterium | reverse complement strand
GTGCGGCTGGAGGATCCTTCGCGACCCGGCCACTGGACGATCAAGCGCGTCGTCGCCCTCCCCTGCGAGCAGGTGCAGCTCGACTCCGACCGCCTCACGGTGGACGGCGAGGAGGTAGCGGAGCCCTACCTCAGGGGCCGTCCCCACGCCGGCCCCGGCCAGCAGCTGGAGTGGCAGCTCGGCCGGAACGAGTACATCGTTCTGGGCGACAACCGCCTCGCGTCGAGGGACAGCCGCAACTACGGGCCGGTGCGGCTGGACGCCTTCCGCGGCAGGGCCATGTGGCGTCCCTGGAAGAGGATTTCCTGACACGGCACGCGCCCGGCCCATCGTGAGATCGTCCTGCACCGCCACGGCGTCCGCGAGCCGCCGGCGTAACCGGTAGGCGGTGGGACGTTTCGGCCAGCCGCCCCTCTTGAGCAGAATTGGACGAGAGCGGGACCGCCACCCGGGTACACTGCCACCGCGCACGCGGCCCGTGCCCCCTCGGCGCCGGCCGCAGGTCGGACCGGAGGACAGCAGAGATGGTCACAACTCGGTCGGGTTCCTATCGCCCCCCGGTGATGGGCACGACGCACATGATCGCGGCAGGCCACTACCTGGCCACGGTCGCCGGGTACCGCATTCTCGAGCAGGGTGGAAACGCAATCGACGCGGGCGTCTCCGCCGGCATCGCGCTCAACGTGGTGCAGCCCGAGATGACCAGTTTCGGGGGAGTGGCCCCGATCATGATCTACAACTCCCGGGACCGCGCCGTCGAGACGATCAGCGGCCTGGGAAGATGGCCTCGCGCCGCCAGCGTCGAGCATTTCGTCCGCAACCGGGGCGGCGATATGCCCCCCGGGGTCGACCGCGTGGTGGTGCCGGCGGCCGCTGGCGCGTGGCTCACGGCGCTCGAAGAGCACGGCACGATGTCCTTCGAACAGGTGACCGCACCGGCCCGGGAACTCGCTCATGATGGGTTCCCCGTCCACCAGACCGGCGCGAGCGCATATCGATCTCTCTCGGACACCCTCGAACGATGGCCGTCCACCGCAACGGTGTTCGCGCCGGGTGGCACCCCACTGGGATTCGGCGACCGCCTGGTGCAGCCAATGCTCGCGCGCACGTTCGACCGAATGGCTGACGCCGAGCGGGCCGCATCAAGAGGCGGTCGAGAGGCAGGTATCGCCGCGGCACGCGAGTTCTTCTATCGCGGCGAGATCGCGCAGGAACTCGTCGCGTTTCTTCGGCAGGAGGGAAGTCTGCTCACGTTGGAGGACATGGCGGAATTCGACGTTGGGCGGGAACCGCCGGAGTCCGGCAGCTTCGGTGAGTACGAGATCCAGACCTGCGGGCCCTGGTGCCAGGGCCCCGTGCTCGCGCAGGTCGTGCAGATCCTGGGCAACGACGACCTGCTCTCCCTCGGTCACAATACGCCCGACTACATCCATCTGGTGATCGAAGCCCTGAAACTCGTGTTCGCAGATCGTGACGCGTTCTACGGGGACCCCGACTACGTGGACGTTCCCATGGGTGGTCTGCTCTCGCTCGAATACGCGGAAGCGAGGCGCGCCGAGATAGACCTCGATCGGGCCGCGCCCGGGATGCCTCCGACGGGTGACCCGTGGCGACACGAAAACCGCACAGCACCGCCGGACTATCGGTACGAACCGCCGCAGCCCGGCGGAGTCTCCGACGGCCTGGACACAACCTATGTCTGCTGCGTAGACCGGTGGGGCAACGCGTTCTCAGCAACCCCGAGTGACGGTCTGGGCATGGCTCCTCTTGCACCGAGCCTGGGATTCGTGCCGTCGGGTCGCGGGGTGCAGAGCTGGCTGGACGAGCGTCATCCCTCGTCGGTGGCACCGTGGAAGCGTCCGAGGCTGACACCTAACCCGGCCATCGTCTTCAAAGACGGCCACATGTGGATGCCGTTCGGTACTCCGGGAGCAGACGCCCAGTGTCAGGCGATGTTGCAGGTGTTTCTCAACATCGTCGCGTTCGGGATGAACCCGCAAGAGGCGATTGAGGCACCTCGCTTCCTGACGTGGAGCTTCCCCAACTCCATGCATCCGCACGGATATCTGGCCGGAAGGGTGCAGCTCGAACGGCGCATCGAGGGAGCAGTTGCCTCGGCGCTGCAGGCGCGCGGGCACGACATCGAGTGGCTGGGCGACTACGAAGCCGTCACAGGTGGAGTGTGCGCCATCA